>NZ_JBNAFN010000033.1:0-26779 GCF_049800695.1 Fluviibacterium sp. S390
CTGGGCTGGCCGCCGAACACAGTGAAGAAAAGACCGTGATGATCGACGCGACGTATCTGAAGGCACACCGCACCGCGTCCAGCCTGGGCGTTAAAAAGGGGGGCGTGGCCGCCTGATCGGCCGAACCAAGGGCGGTATGAATACAAAGCTGCACGCCGTCTGCGACAGCCTGGGGCGACCAATCAATCTCTTCGTCACCGCCGGGCAGGTGAGCGATTACATCGGCGCACGGGCATTGGTGAGCAGCCTGCCGAATGCCGAGTGGCTGCTCGGGGACCGGGGCTATGACGCAGACTGGTTCAGAGAAGCATTGAAAGACAAGGGGATACGAGCCTGTATCCCCGGCCGAAAGCAGCGCAAGACAGCCATCAAGTATGACAAGCGTCGATACAAGCGCCGCAACCGCATCGAGATCATGTTCGGAAGACTGAAAGACTGGCGGCGTGTGGCCACTCGCTACGACCGATGCCCAAAAGTCTTCCTCTCAGCCATCGCATTGGCCGCAACCGTCATGTTCTGGCTTTGAGACAAGAACGAGTCCTGACCCTATGGTACTTGCCCGCTTGACCCACATCAAACCCAAGCCATTCATACATCTATATGCTCGCAGGCGACTCAACCGTGGAGATTCCCCATGTTCCGACTCGCCCTGCTTTTGCACATCGTCATCGGCGCCACCCTTGCGGGCACGGCCATCGTCGTCGCCCTCGTGCTGGGCTATGACACGCTGACCCCGATCCTGATCGCCGCCGGCCTCGGCTTCCTTGCCGCGATCCCGGCCAGTGTCGTCGTAGCCCGCGCCCTGTCCTGACGGACCCGCGCCGCGTCGCCGCCCGTTCGCGCCTCAAACGCTCCCCCGGAGCGCTTGAGGGACGGCGCCTTGGGGCTCCGCCCGTTCGCGCCTCAAACGCTCCCCCGGAGCGTTTGCGGGACGGCGCCTTGGGGCTCCGCCCGTTCGCGCCTCAAACGCTCCCCCGGAGCGTTTGCGGGACGGCGCCTTGGGGCTCCGCCCGTTCGCGCCTCAAACGCTCCCCCGGAGCGTTTGCGGGACGGCGCTCACTCTTGGAAAAATACTCCCGCCGGAGGCATCCGGCCTCTGCCAGATGCGCCCCGGCGGGATCGCTTACGCCTCCGCCGCTTCCGGGTGGTGGTACAGGAAATGCCGCAGGGTCGCCATCAGCGCCCGTGCGTGATCCTTGTCGCCCGCCTTCAGCGCGGCCTGCACATCCTCGGTGATCTTCTGCTTCACCCCCTGCGGCCCGCCGTGGTGGTGCATGGCGTATTCGCCTTCCAGCGCGGCGGTCAGGATGTCGGTGTGGTCGTGCTCCGCCAGCGCGTCGATCTCGTCGCGGGTCAGGCAGGTCATGTCTTCGATGTCGTCGAGGGAAATCATGGCAGCCTCCTCTTCCTCTGCCCTCCAGTGTACCAGCCCGGCCCGCAGCCCGCGTTGATGCCGGTCAAACCGTCACCGGTCCAATTGTCCCGGCCCGGTACAGCGCCCTTGCCTTTCCCGGCCCAGCGCGGCACGGCCCCGGTATCCCCGGCCCCGAAAGGACCCGTCCATGCCCTGCCCGCTCTGCTCCGCCGACACCGATCTGACCCCGCATGTGCCCGGCCCCGAAGGCACGCCGTTCCAAGCGGTCGCCCTCTGCGCCCCTTGCCTGGCCCAGATCACCGGCACCGACGCACCGGACCCCGCCCATTGGCGCGCCCTGCCCACCACCATGTGGTCCGAGGATCCGGCGGTGCAGGTGCTGGCCTGGCGGATGCTGGACCGGCTCAAGGCTGAACCCTGGGCGCAGGACGCGCTGGACCAACTCTGGCTCGATGCCGACACCCGCGCCTGGGCCGAGGCCGGTCGCCACATCGACACGCCGCAGCATCGCGACAGCAACGGCGTGCCGCTGGCCACGGGCGATACCGTGGTGCTGATCAAGGATCTGCCGGTCAAGGGCGCGGGCTTCACCGCCAAGCGCGGCACCGCCGTGCCCCGGATCTCGCTGGTTCAGGACAATCCCGACCACATCGAGGGCCGGGTCGACGGTCAGCGCATCGTGATCCTGACCCAATTCGTGAAAAAGCGTTAATCGGCGTCCTGCAGGAATTGCTCCAACCGGTCGCGCACCGCCTCGGGCATCGGCGCCGAGGCGCGCGTGGCCGGATCGAAGAACACCTCGACCAGATCATAGGTGGCGTGCAGCACCCCGGTTTCCGCATGCAGCATCCGCAGGTGAAACCCGCAACTGCGGGTGCCCAGCCGCGACACCGCCCCGTCGATCAGGATCAGGTCGCCCGCCACCAGCTCCTTGACGAAGCCGGTGGTGGCCTGGGCGGTGACGCAATGCACCCCGTGCTCGGCCATCATCTCGGCATAGGACAGCCCCATGCAGGTCCAGATGTGATAAGTGGCATCGTCGAAGAACGGCGCGTAGTGGCGCACGTTCATATGTCCGAAATGATCGTGATGCCACGGATGCACCACGCCGCGAAAAAGCTCCAGCCGTGCCATCGGCCCCCCTGTTCTTGCCTGTCGCGCGGCCCGGATCCGGGCCGCTTCGGCCTACCCTAGCGGCGGTGGTGGCCCCGCGCCAACCCCGCACCCGGCCATACACCCGCCATACCTTTTCCAGACGCTTTCCAGACGCGGGATTCGTCCCCTCCCACGGGCGCGCCGCCTTGCCCCGCCCCGGAAACAGCGGTACACCGCGCCGAATTCGTCATTTCGGAGTCTCCCCCATGTCCGCGCCCAAGAAAGTTGTTCTGGCCTATTCCGGCGGCCTCGACACCTCGATCATCCTCAAATGGCTGCAAACCGAATACGGCTGCGAGGTGGTCACCTTCACCGCCGATCTCGGCCAGGGCGAGGAACTGGACCCGGCCCGCAAGAAGGCCGAACTGCTTGGGATCAAACCCGAAAACATCTACATCGAAGACCTGCGCGAGGAATTCGTCCGCGACTTCGTCTTCCCGATGTTCCGCGCCAACGCGGTTTACGAAGGGCTGTATCTGCTGGGCACCTCGATCGCCCGGCCGCTGATCTCCAAGCGCCTGATCGAGATCGCCGAAGCCACCGGCGCCGATGCGGTCGCCCATGGCGCCACCGGCAAGGGCAACGACCAGGTCCGGTTCGAGCTGTCAGCCTATGCCCTGAACCCCGACATCAAGGTCATCGCCCCCTGGCGGGAATGGGATCTGTCGTCGCGCACCAAGCTGCTGGAATTCGCCGAAGCACATCAGATCCCGGTGGCCAAGGACAAGCGCGGCGAGGCACCGTTTTCGGTCGATGCCAACCTGCTGCATACCTCCTCTGAAGGCAAGGTTCTGGAAGATCCGGCCGTCGAGGCGCCCGAGTATGTCTATCAGCGCACCACCAGCCCCGAGGATGCGCCCGACACCCCCGAATACGTTGAAATCACGTTTGAAAAAGGCGACGCCGTGGCCATCGACGGCGCCGCGATGTCGCCCGCCACGGTGCTGACCAAACTGAACGAGCTGGGCGGCAAGCACGGCTGCGGACGGCTTGATCTGGTGGAAGGCCGCTTCGTCGGCATGAAAT
Organism: Fluviibacterium sp. S390; assembly: GCF_049800695.1. Classification (NCBI taxonomy): domain Bacteria; kingdom Pseudomonadati; phylum Pseudomonadota; class Alphaproteobacteria; order Rhodobacterales; family Paracoccaceae; genus Meridianimarinicoccus; species Fluviibacterium sp. S390. The sequence continues at coordinate 3,557 of NZ_JBNAFN010000033.1, forward strand.
CGCGCGGCATCTACGAGACCCCGGGCGGCACCCTGCTGCTGGAAGCCCATCGTGGGATCGAGCAGATCACGCTGGACCGCGGTGCAGCGCATCTGAAAGACGAGCTGATGCCGCGCTATGCCGAACTGATCTACAACGGCTTCTGGTTCGCGCCCGAACGCGAGATGCTGCAAGCCGCCATCGACAAGAGCCAGGAACATGTGTCCGGCACTGTGCGGCTGAAGCTCTACAAGGGCGCGGCCACCTGCGTGGGTCGCTGGTCCGAGCAGTCGCTCTATTCCGAAGCGCATGTGACCTTCGAAGACGACGCCGGTGCCTACGACCAGAAGGACGCGGCGGGCTTCATCAAGCTCAACGCCCTGCGTTTGCGCCTGCTGGCCACACGCAACCGCAAAGGCTGAGTCCCCGGGGCCACGCGCCCCCCATTCCCGCCGCGACGCCTCTGGTCAGCGCCGGATGCCTCCGGCGGGAGTATTTTCGACAAGAGTGAGCGCCGTCCAGCAAACGGTGCGGCGGATCAGAAAAGGCGCCAGTGGCGCGTTTTCCCGCCAAACGGGGTGCGTTTCAGGCGCGAACGGGCGGAGCCGCAACCGTCATGAAAAGGCTCTGCCGGTTTCTGCCCGGAATTTCCTGCCTGCGCCTTGCGTGGCGTCGCGGAACCAGCGAGAACAGACAGGCAACACAGGATCACCCGATGCCCAAAGCTCCGCCCCGTGCCTGGCAACGCATGCTCTCTGGCCGCCGTCTGGATCTGCTCGACCCGACCCCGATCGACATCGAGGTCGAGGACATCGCCCACGGGCTGGCCTTCGTGGCGCGCTGGAACGGCCAGACCGTGGGCGACTACCCCTATTCGGTGGCCGAGCATTCGCTGCTGGTGGAGGAAATCTTTGGCCGCATCGCGCCCAAGGCGCCGGTCAAATGGCGGCTTGCAGCCCTGCTGCACGACGCTTCGGAATACGTGATCGGGGACATGATCTCGCCAGTGAAATCCGCGGTCGGCCCCGGCTATGGCGAGATGGAGGCACGGTTGACCGCCGCCATTCACACCCGGTTTGGATTGCCGGCGGACTTGCCGGTCTCGGTAAAGAAGCAGATCAAGCGTGCCGACCGGGTCTCGGCCTGGCTGGAAGCCACGCGGATCGCCGGGTTTTCCGAAGCCGAGGCGGCGAAGTTCTTTCGGCCGCCCCCGCCTGATCTGATCGACGGGCTGGAAGTTTGCCTGCGCCCGCCGATCGAGACCCGCGCGGCCTATACCGCCCGTCACTCGGCGCTTCTGTCGCGTCTCTGAGCGTTCTTCACCGGGCTCCGCCCCAGTGGACGGCTGTGCCAGAGAAACTCGAAATCGAGTCTGCGGGCTTCGTCTCGGTGCGCCCTGCGGCGCAGTTCGTCAGGGTCCAGTGTGCCGGGATTACGCGTTGCCGTGCGCAGGCTGTGTGCGAGTATGCCTAACATCGATCATCTCCGTTCCTTGTGGATGCACCTAATATGCCTGCCTCGGGTGAATTCCTGAAATCTCAATTGTTTTTAGGATGTAAGTTGAGCTAACAACTAATATGAACTGGAAAGACATTCCTTCCCTGTCGGCCCTGCGCGCCTTCGAGGCCACGGCCCGGCACGGCAGCTTTTCGGCGGCCGCGCGCGAGTTGAACGTGACCCATGCCGCCATTGCCCAGCATGTGCGCGCACTGGAGGCCGATTTTCGAACCCAGCTTGTGGTGCGCCAGGGCCAGGGCATGGCGCTGACTTCGCCGGGGGAGCACCTGGCCAGGGATCTCTTTGAAGCTTTCGGCACCGTGGCAAGTGCTGTCACACGGCTGCGGCAGGCCGAGGACGACCGCCCGGTGCATGTGACCCTGACGCCGTCATTCGCAGAAAGCTGGCTGATGCCGCGTCTGGGCGGCTTCTGGTCCGCCTATCCCGAGATCGACCTGATTCTGCATCCCAGCACCCAGGTCAGCGACCTGCGGCGCGACGAGATCGACCTAGCGATCCGCTTTGGGCACGGAAACTGGCCCGGACTGGTCATCTCGCGCCTGCTGGAATCGCCTTTCGTGGTGGTCGCCAGCCCGGCCTATGCGCAGGGCGCGCAGACACTGGCGGATCTGGGCGACCCGCGGCAGCACAGCTGGTTCTTCCCTTCGGTGGCGCGGGAACTTCAGGTCTGGGGACTGGCGCTGGGGCTGGATTTCGAGAAGATCCCCTACCGCGACCTGCAAAGCACAACCCTGGTTCATGCTGCCGTGCGCGAGGGCTATGGCCTGTCGATCCAGGCCCAAAGCCTGGTGGAGCGAGAGATCGAGAACGGCAGCCTGGTGGCGCTGGAACAGGGCGATGCCGCGGGACTGGGGTACTATCTGGTGACGCGCAACGGCCCGGTGCCGCCGAAGGTGCAGCAGGTGATGGCCTGGCTCAGGCGCCAGGCCAAGGGGGTCTAGCGCGGGCTGCGCTTGGCAAGAATCCGCTGCAGGGTGCGGCGGTGCATGTTCAGGCGCCGTGCGGTTTCCGACACGTTGCGGTCACACAGCTCATAGACCCGCTGGATATGTTCCCAGCGCACGCGGTCGGCAGACATGGGGTTTTCCGGCGGCGGCGGCAGTTCATCCTGCGGCGCCAGCAGCGCATTCATGATGTCATTGGCATCGGCCGGTTTCGACAGATAGTCGGTGGCGCCGATCTTGACCGCGGCCACCGCCGTGGCGATGGCGCCATAGCCGGTCAGAACCACGACCCGGCAATCGGGCCGTTTTTCGCGCAGAACCTCAACCACATCAAGACCATTGCCGTCTTCCAGGCGAAGATCGACGACCGCATAGGCCGGCGGGCGGGCGGTGGCGATGGCCTTGCCGGCGGCGACCGAACTGGCGCCTTCGGCGGCAAAGCCCCGCTTTTCCATGGCTCGCATCAGGCGCCGCAGAAACGGCTCGTCGTCGTCCACCAACAACAGCGAATTATCTTCACCGATTTCACGCAGCTGCGTTTCCGACATGAGCCTCTCCCGATCTGTAGGTCAATTGGGTCTAGCGCCTTGGTTTCGAAACGTCAATTTACTCACATGCCGCCTGTTGCATCTACGAAGCAGGCCACGCGGTCCGCCATCTGTTCGGGCGAGACATCGCGACGGAAGAAATCGACGAAACCGTGCTCTGGCATCACCAGATAGGTCATGGTGGTGTGATCGACCAGGTAGTAGGGATCATCCTTGTCGCCGCGCGCCTGATAGTAGGTCTTGTAGGCCTGGCTGGCCGCCTTGACCTGCTCCGGGGTGCCGGTCAGACCGATCATCCGCTCATGCAGGTTGAAGGCGAATTCGCCGACAACTTCGGGGGTATCGCGGTCCGGATCGACCGAGATGAAGACCGGCGTCACCTCGATGCCGCGCTCGTCCAGGATGTCCACGGCCTCGACATTGCGGGAATTGTCCAGCGGGCAGACGTCCGGACAGAAAGTATAGCCGAAGTACAAAAGCGATGGTTCGGTGATGACATCGGCATCGGTCACGGTCTGACCGTCCTTGTCCAGCAACGCGAAGGGACCGCCGATATCGCCCCCGGCAACCTGCCCTTCGCGGCATTGCGCGAACAGGTCCTGATCCGCACGCGGCAGCAGGACAAAGGCCACGCCCACCCCCAGAAGAACGACCACGAGAACAGAGGCGAGGATGGCGAAGAGCCGGGTCATGACTTTGGTCCTTTCACATTCGGAATCCGGTTTGCATTGCCGATGCGGCCTCGTAACCTCTGGCAACGCGCAAGGCCAGCTTCGGAACAGATATGACATCAGAAAGCACGCTCAACCCCTTCAAGTCCGAGGCGCGCAGCCATTGGATCCGATTGCGCACCCTGATCGTGCTGCGCTGGATCGCGATTTGCGGACAGTTGGCGACCATCACCTTCGCCCAGATCCTTGTGGATATAGATATCCCGCTGGGCCTTTGCTACCTGGCGGTCAGCGCCTCGGTCCTGTCCAATTTCGTCGCCATGTTCGCCTATCCGCAGAACAAGCGTCTGACCGAGGGCGAAGTGGTGTCGATGCTGCTGTTCGACATCTCGCAATTGTGTTTCCTGCTGTATCTGACCGGCGGGCTGAACAACCCGTTTGCCCTGCTGGTGCTGGCCCCGGTGACGATCTCGGCCTCGGTGCTACGGCTGCAATCGACGGTCATTCTGGGCGGATCGGCGCTGGTTCTGATCACGCTGGTGGCACTGTTCCATGTGCCTCTGCAAACCCGGCAGGGCGAGGTGATGGAGATGCCTGGGTATTTCCTGTTCGGCTTCTGGATCGCCATCGTCACCGGGCTGAGCTTCATCGCCGGCTATGCCCGCCGCATCAGCATCGAGATCCATTCCATGTCCGAGGCGCTGCTGGCCACCCAGATGGCGCTGTCACGGGAGCAGAAGCTGACCGACCTGGGCGGAGTGGTCGCGGCAGCGGCGCATGAACTGGGCACGCCGCTGGCCACCATCAAGCTGGTCAGCTCGGAACTTCTGTCGGAACTGGAAGATCCGGATCTGAAGGCCGACGCCGAACTGATCCGCGACCAGGCCAACCGCTGCCGGGATATCCTGCGATCGATGGGGCGCGCCGGAAAGGATGACAAGCATCTGCAATACGCACCCATCGACACCGTCATCCGCGAGGCCGCAGACCCGCATACGGCGCGCGGCAAGGCGATCCATTTCACCGCCTCGCCGGATGTGGATGGCGACAGCCAGCAGCCGACGATCACGCGCCAGCCCGAGATCATTCACGGGTTGCGCAACCTGACACAAAACGCGGTGGATTTTGCCCATCGCAACGTCTGGATCGATGCCCGATGGAATGCCCGCACCATCCGCGTCAAGATCAGCGACGATGGCGACGGCTATCCCGCGCAGGTCATCGGGCGGCTGGGCGACCCGTTCCTGCGCCGTCGCAGGTCCGAGGCCGAACAGGCCAAGCGCCCGGAATACGAAGGCATGGGGCTGGGGCTGTTCATCGCCAAGACCTTGCTGGAACGCACCGGGGCGCATCTGGATTTCTACAACGGCTCGGACCCGTTCCTGATGTCCAACGAGCGCCCCGAACGGTCGGGCGCAATTGTCGAAGTCAGCTGGCCGCGCGAACAGGTTTCGACGGCCGAGGACGAGAAACTGGGTGCTTTGGGCCACAATCAACGAATAGAAACGTGATTTCTTGATGATTTCCTCACCCGTAAAGACGGTTTAACTTTCCGTTAATTGGCTGTGGTCAGTCTTTTTCTGAAAGAGAGGCTTATTTACGCGCCTCGCGGGATCGGAATGCTTAATCTGACGACTCTTCTGGCCAGCACGGTAAGCTGCGTGGTCACGGGCATCGCTGTCTATGTGCTGGCGCGCAAGCCCGGCGGCGCGCAGGTGCCGCCGCGGCCGCTCCTGTCGGACACGCGGGCCGATGACGTGGTGTTCCTGTTTCGCGGGCGCCTGCTGGTGGATGCCACCGACGCGGCGCGCACGCAACTGCGCTCGACCCCCGTCGAAACCGACGACCTGGGACGCTTCGTTCTGACGTTTTCGCATCGCTTCGAAGGCATCGAAACCGCCCTGCGCGACGCGACCGAGACCGAAGGCTTCCAGTTGGCCGAGGTGCCCGACGATCCCGACAGCCTGCGCCTGGTCGGCGAGGTTGTGGACGATTGCCTGCGTATCCGCCTGGAGGATCCGCTGCGCGACAGCCGCTCGGAAACCCTGGCGCATTACAGCATGGCGGCCATGCGCGCCGAATTGTTCACCCTGCGCACCATCGCCGAACGCTCGCCGATCCCGACATGGAAAAAGCGCGACGACGGGCTGATCATCTGGGCCAACAGCAGCTACATGACACTGGCACAGGCCGTTGCCGGGGACGATGAACTTTCGGCGTGGCCACCGCCCGATGTCTTCGAATCGGTACCGATCCCGGAACCTGAAGCCGCCGACCTGTCGCCCGTCCGAATTTCACTGGCCACCGATGCCGACTCGGAAGCCTGGTTCGACGTGATCGTATTGCCGGGCGAGATCGAAACCCTGTTCTTCGCCCTGCCCATCGACAAGCTGGTGCACGCCGAAAACGCCCTGACCGAATTCGTCCAGACCCTGACCAAGACCTTCGCGCATCTGCCCATCGGGCTGGCGATCTTCGACAAGAAGCGCAAGCTGGCGCTGTTCAACCCGGCGCTGGTGGATCTGACCGGGCTGCCGCCGGACCAATTGTCCAGCCAGCCCTCCCTGCATGGATTTCTGGATGCCCTGCGCGACCGTCAACGCATTCCCGAACCCAAGGACTATAAAAGCTGGCGCATGAAGATCGCGCAGCTTGAGGCCGACGCCGCCGACGGCACCTTCGAGGAAACCTGGCATCTGCCCAGCGGCCAGACCTATCGCGTGTCAGGCCGCCCCCACCCCGACGGCGCGGTTGCGTACCTGTTCGAGGATGTGTCCTCGGAAGTGTCGATGACGCGCAGCTACCGGTCCGAAATCGCGCTGAGCCATGCGGTGCTGGATCATCTGGACGCGGCGGTGGCGGTGTTCTCGTCCGCCGGGGTGCTGAAACTGACCAATCAGGCCTATGACGACCTGTGGAACAACGGCATGGCGCCGGCCTCGTCGGAAACCGGCATTGGCGAGGCCCTTCGGGACTGGGCCACCCGATCCCTCTCCGGCGCGGGGCTTGAGGCGATCCGCGCGCTGGTGCTGCAATCGGGTGATCGCAGCCCGATCTCCCGCCCCTTGCTGCTGCGCGATGGCACGCCGCTGGTGTGCCGCGCCCAGCCGATCACCGGCGGCGCCACGCTGGTGATCTTTGACCGGGCGCATGACATGACCAACCTTCAACCCGATCCTGTGGCCCAGGAACCCGGCCCGCCGGGACAGGCGGCCGTCTGAGCGCGGATCGCGTCACCGCCTCGCACTTGCACGCACAACCCGCTAGGCTTGTCGCATCGGTGCTGGTGGAGTTGATGTGATGTTCGCGCGACTGAAGACAATCTGGGCGATTCTCAAGGGAATGCAGAAGCGTATCGTCGCCGCCAACCTGACACTCGTGGCGGCGGGCGGCGCGTTCTTCTCGATGCTCTCGCTGTTTCCCGGTCTCGCGGCCGTGGTCACCTTGCTGGGCCTGGTTGCCAATCCCGCCATCGTCGAACAGCAGCTTTCCATCGTGGCCGATTTCGTTCCCAAGGAAGCCTTCGATCTGATCAAGGACCAGGTGTTGCGGATGTCGTCGTCCGGATCATCAACGCTGGGATGGGCGACACTGGTGTCCATCCTGACCGCCCTGTGGTCGGCGCGCCTGGGGACAGATGCCATCATCAAGGCGTTGAACGCGGTCCATGGCACGCCGATGCGCAGCGGGTTGCGCACCTACGCGGTGGCGTTGACCATCACGTTGGTCCTGATCCTGGTGGTCATCGTGGCGATTCTGGCCATGGTGGTTTTGCCTGTGATCCTGGCATTTCTGCCGCTGGGCCCCTTCACCGGCCTGGCGCTGGACACTGCGCGATGGGTTCTGGCAGTGGCGGTGGTCTTTTCGGGCATCTGGGTGCTTTATCGCTTTGCCCCCACCGGCCAGGCCGCAGGTGTCAAATGGCTCAACGGTGGTGCGGTCCTGTCGGTGCTGGTCTGGGCCGGAGGAACCCTCGCCTTTTCGTACTTCCTGCGCAATTTCGGCAAATACAACGAAGTCTACGGATCTATCGGTGCCGTCATCGCGCTGCTCATGTTTCTTTACATCACGATTTTGACCGTCCTTCTGGGCGCGGCACTGAATGCCGAACTGGCAGCACTGCAAAAGAAGAAAGCGCAGGAATCACTTGTCTCTGCGCCGCAGAAAGACCCGTCTTCACCCTCGGCGCTCGGCCCCCCGGCTCAGCCGGACCCGCAAGAAAGTCCGCAATCCTGAAATGTTCGTAGCCAGACGTGACAGCGCCGCCACTTGCGCGGATCGTGACGCCCCGTACAAGGATGGCCGGAACAAGTTAACGAGCATCCCATGACCCAGTCTTCCCATGCCTTCGTGATCCTGGCTGCCGGCAAAGGCTCCAGAATGCTGTCGGACCGGCCCAAGGTGCTGCACCAGGTGGGATCGCTGCCGCTGCTGGGCCACGCGCTGCGCAGCACCGAACCGCTGAACCCGGCCCGCCTGATCGTTGTCGCCGGACATGGGGCCGAGGCGGTGGAGGCGGCAACTGCCCGTCTGGCCCCCGCCGCCCGGACCGTGCGCCAGACCGAGCAGTTGGGCACCGCCCATGCGGTCGATCAGGCGCGCGACCTGCTGGCGGATTTCGACGGCGATGTGACGGTGCTCTACGGCGATACGCCCTTCATCCGCACCGAGACGCTGGAACGGATGAATGCTGCGCGACAGGACGGTGCGGACGTGGTCATCCTGGGCTTCGACACCCCCGATCCCGGCCGCTATGGCCGCCTGATGATCACCGACGGCGACCGGTTGCACCGCATCGTCGAATTCAAGGACGCCTCCCCCGAAGAGCGCGCGGTAACCCTGTGCAATTCCGGCGTTGTCATGGCCCCCGCCGCCCTGCTGTTCGATCTGATCGCGCAGGTGGGCAACGCCAATGCCTCGGAGGAATACTATCTGACCGACATCGTCGGGCTGGCCAACGACCGGGGCCTGACCTGTCGGGCCGTGACCTGCGATCCGGCCGAGACACTGGGCATCAACACCCGCGCCGAACTGGCCGGGGCCGAGGCGGTGTTTCAGGCGGCCCGTCGGGCCGAGCTGATGGCCGCAGGGGTCACCCTGACGGCACCGGAAACCGTTTTCCTGTCAGCAGATACCAGAATCGATCCGGATTGCGTGATCGAACCCAATGTGGTTTTCGGCCCCGGCGTGACGCTGGCCCCGAATGTGACCATCCGGTCGTTTTCGCACCTGGAGGGCGCGACAGTGGCCTCGGGCGCCGTTGTCGGCCCCTATGCGCGGCTGCGCCCCGGCGCGCGCCTGTCCGAAGACACCCGCGTCGGCAATTTCGTCGAGGTCAAGAATGCCGACCTGGCACGCGGCGTGAAGGTCAACCACCTGTCCTATATCGGCGATGCCGAGATCGGACCGGCCAGCAACATCGGCGCGGGCACCATCACCTGCAACTACGACGGCTTCCTGAAGCACAAGACCAGCATCGGGTCCGAGGTATTCATCGGCTCCAACACCATGCTGGTGGCGCCAGTCTCTATCGGGGACGGTGCCAATACCGGGTCCGGGTCGGTCATCACCCGCGACGTGCCCGAGGGCGCGCTGGCCATCGCCCGCGCCCGGCAGGACAACAAGCCCGGCCTTGCCACCCGCCTGCGCGACATGCTGCGCCAGAAAAAAGCAGCCCTGGCGGCTGAAAAACAGGAGTAAATCTCATGTGCGGTATTATCGGAGTTCTTGGACAGCATGAAGTCGCGCCGCTCCTTGTCGAAGCCCTGAAACGGCTGGAATATCGCGGCTATGACAGCGCCGGGATCGCCACGGTGCGCACCGGCGGCACGCTGGACCGGCGCCGCGCCACCGGCAAGCTGGTCGAATTGTCCGACCTTCTGGTGCATGATCCGCTGCCCGGAAAATCGGGCATCGGCCACACCCGCTGGGCCACCCACGGCGCGCCCACGGTCGGCAATGCCCATCCGCATCTGGCAGGCCCGGTGGCCGTGGTACACAACGGCATCATCGAGAACTTCCGCGAGTTGCGCGCCGATCTGGCCCGCGACGGCTATGCCTTCTCCACCGACACCGATACCGAAACCATCGCCCTTGTCGTGCAGCGCCTGCTGGACCAACAGGTGCCGCCCGTCGAGGCGGCCAAGCAGGCCATCGGCAAGCTGGATGGCGCCTTTGCCCTGTGCCTGCTGTTCGAAGGCGAGGAAGATCTGCTGATCGCCGCACGGCGCGGGTCGCCCCTGGCGCTGGGGCACGGCGACGGCGAAATGTTCGTCGGCTCGGACGCCATCGCGCTGTCGCCGCTGACCAACCGGATTACCTATCTGGAAGAGGGCGACCTGGCGGTGATGACCCGGCAAGGCGCCGAGATTTTCGACCAGGACGGCGCGCCCGCCCATCGCGAAACCCGCATCTTGCAACTGGACAGCACCTGGATCGAGAAAGGCGGCCACAAGTATTACATGGCCAAGGAAATGTCCGAGCAGCCCTCGGTCATTGGCGACACGCTGCGGTTCTACATGGGCGATGCCGACGCCGGAATCACCCTGCCCGGCGATCTGGATTTCACAGGCCTGGACCGGGTGACCATCGTGGCCTGCGGCACCGCCTATTACGCCGGGCTGACCGCGAAATACTGGTTTGAGACACTGGCGCGCCTGCCGGTCGAGGTCGATATCGCATCCGAGTTTCGCTATCGCGAACCGCCGCTGCCCGAGAAATCGCTGTCGATCTTCGTCTCTCAGTCTGGCGAAACCGCCGACACGCTGGCCGCCCTGCGCTATGTGGCCAGCACCGGCGGCAAGATCGCCTCGGTGGTCAATGTTCCCGAAAGCTCCATCGCGCGGGAAAGCGACGTGGTGCTGCCGACCCAGGCCGGGATCGAGATCGGCGTCGCCTCGACCAAGGCGTTCACGTGCCAGTTGACCGTTCTGGCCGTGCTGGCGCTGAAAGCCGCGCAGCAACGCGGCACGCTGACCGACAAAGACCTGCGCCTGCACGCCGCCAACCTGCGCGCCCTGCCCGGTGCCATGAACCAGGCGCTGGCGCTGGCGCCCGAGATCGCGGCCCTGGCCAACGAACTGGCCGAAGCTCGCGATGTGCTGTTCCTGGGGCGGGGGGTGATGTATCCCACCGCGCTGGAAGGCGCGCTGAAACTGAAGGAAATCAGCTATATCCACGCCGAAGGCTATGCCAGTGGCGAGTTGAAACACGGCCCTATCGCCCTGATCGACCCCAATGTTCCGGTGGTGGTTCTGGCACCGCGCGATGCCTTGTTCGAGAAAACCGTGTCGAACATGCAAGAGGTGATGGCGCGTCAGGGCAAGGTCATCCTGGTGTCCGACAGCGCCGGGTTGGACAGTGCCCGCGAAGGCGTGTGGAAATGGATCCGCATGCCCGAGGTCGACCCGGTATTCTCGCCCATCCTGTATGCACTGCCGGTGCAGCAGCTGGCCTATCACACCGCCGTGGCCAAGGGCACCGACGTGGACCAGCCCCGCAACCTGGCCAAATCCGTCACCGTCGAATAGGCGCGTTTGCCAAGCTATTCCGGGGGCTTGCCACGCGGGCGGGGTGTCGCCGCGCGACTCTGCGCCCACTGTGCGGCCGCCGGTGTGGCATGGCATGTTGCGCGCCAAGGGCCATTGGGCAGCACGAGACCGGATGTGACATGAAACGACATTTCCCCGCGGTGGGCGCAACTGCAACCGCGCTGCTGGCCTTGTTGGCCGGCGTGCCGACCCACGCAGAAGACACCCAGCAATCGACGCCGCCCGAAGCAGCCCCGGCCGCGTCCGACACGTCGACGGCATCAAAGGACTATGGATTTGGCGCAGGCTCGATGCTGGTGGTGCCGATCCCGGTCAATAGCCCGACCTTCGGCACCGGCCTGATCCTTGGCGCGGGTTATGTGTTTCAGGAAGACGAAAAGTCGGACAATTCATTCATCGGCGTCGGGGTCTTTGCCACGAACAACGGCAGCCGCGCGGGCGCCATCGGCACCAGCCTGTCGCTGGATGAAAAACGGCACAACGGCATGCTGTACCTGGGTGCTGCCGATGTGACCTATGCCTGCATTCCCCAAGTGGCGTGTCGTTTGAGGTGAAGATCGCCTGTATCCGAGCGCTAGACAAGGATTTTCTGCCGCAAGCGGCACCTGCGGTCGCGCAGACTGCTGGATCTGGACGGATCAGACCGCGAAGCCGCTGTTTCCTTGCCCAGGGGCGGCGTTTTTCAGCGCAGCGGACAGATCTGTCCAGCCGCTTTCGTTCAGTTTGAGCGTGGATCGCGATCATGCGCATAGCGGTGGCGCTCGCAATCGGCGGATAGCGGCGAGGATGGCGCGTACCATCGTGCCGGTGACAGCGACCTCGGCCAGCTGGAAGGTGATGGTGCGGGCGTGACGGACCACACGTGCCCCGATCTTGATCAGCTTCAGTTGCAGGCTGGTCAACGACCAGTCGGCCATGGCCTCGGGCAGCTCGATGCAGTGCAAGAAGGTGGCCAGGTTGTACGCCAGGGCGTGCAGTTGCAGCCGCACCTCATTGTCGCGGAACTTCCGGCACGACAGCCGCGTCCAGCGAAAGGCGTATTTGCCCTCTTTGATGTGCTGCTCGGCGGTGCCGCGCTGGTTGTAGAACCGCACCACCCAGTCCGGCTCCATCGGCAGGTTGGTGACGATGAAGCCGACACGCGGGAACAGTTCGCCCGGATGCCATTCGATCTTGGCGATCACCCGGCGTTCCTTGTCCCAGGACGCCGCCTGATACTCGAATTCCTCGAAGAACCGCTTGACCTTGGTCAGTGACGGCCGCCCGACAGGGCGCGTTAGCCGATGCGCGATCTTGTCCTTGAGGACCGCGTTTGCGGGCAGCCGGATGGCGTAGAAGAACCGCGCTTCTTCCAATCGCTCATAGATCGCCGGGATCGCGTAGGCAGCATCGGCCCGGAAGAACCTGCCACCAAGGTCGCGCTCCGCGTAGCGCGCAATGACGGGGTCGAGAACATCACGCCAGCCATCGGCGCTGTGGACGTTGCCATGGCGCAGGGCGCAGCGTTCCAGCATCCCGAACTGGTTGAACAGAAAGTTGGGGTGATAGCAGCTACAGTCGAAATGGCCATTCCAGGCGGACCCTTCCTGGTCGCCATGGGTCGGGCTGACCGAGCTGTCCATGTCCAGAACGATGTACTTCAGCCCGTTACGGTCATGGAACCGGTCGATCCATTGCCCGTTCAGGTCGGCCAGCGCGGCACGGTTCCCGGCCAGAGCCAGCGTCTCGGTCTCGAACCGTCCCATCTGCGATGCCGAGGCCGCTTGTGCATCGACCGCTCTGCCGCCGACAACTTGGCGCATGACCGGATCGCAGGCGAGACGGTTGGCGTCGTTGACATCCTCGTATCCGGCCAGCCGCCCAAAGACTGATTGCCGGAACAGGCCGTCGAGCCGATGGACCGTGTTCTTGCCAGAGCGAGTATCGCGCAGCGCCGCTGACGCCAAATCGGACAACCCGAGCGCGTCATCAAGCTCGCGCATCACCAGAAGGCCGCCGTCGGAACTGAGCTGCGTGCCGCGAAATTCCAGCCGCACGCGAGGGTCGAAATCCACCCGATCTGCCCGTTGCAAGCCCGCACCCTCTGGGTGATCCATGAAACGCGCCCCTCGCAGCCTTCAACACCATGTTTTATATAGGAAATATAATGGTCAGGACAGCGAAATCAGCGCCTTACTTGGGAAATGTGGGCTATGACCTTTATGTCGACGGCGATCCGCTTGAGATCAATCAGGAAGGCGTCGCCCTGAATGCCGAGTACCGATTTGGCTTCACGCCGCACCTGTCCGCCGGTCTGAGCTTCCGTTACCTGGAAAGCCGCGTGAATGCGATCGGCAATGCCACCCTGCCCCCCGGCATCCAGGATCTGACCGACATCACACTGGCCTCGCTGGGCCTAGTGGCGCAATGGGACACCCGCAACGACAGCCTGTACCCGTCCGAAGGCGGTCTGGCCGAGTTCAATTTCCTGACCAACCGGATCTCTGGTGGTGCCAGTTTCAGTTACCTGAAATCCACGCTGGCGCTGGATCACTACTGGTTGCTTGGCCCGCAAACCGTTCTGGCTGCCAACGCCACGGGATGCCTTGTCGAAGACGACGCGCCGTTCTTCGACTCCTGCCTTCTGGGCAGCCAGATCCGCGGGTTTTCGCTGTTCCAATACTACGGCAACCAGATGGTCACGGCGCAGGCCGAGTTGCGCCAGAATTTCAGCAAGCGCTTTGGCGGGGTGGCCTTCGCAGGCGTGGGCGAAACCCTGAGTTCGCTTGAGTTCGGCAGACGGACCCTGACCCGCGACAGTGACCTGCGCTATGCTGGTGGGCTGGGGCTGCGCTATCGCGTGTCAAAGGATTTCCCGATCGATCTCTCGCTGGATGTCGCGATCAACGATCTGGATGAGAAGAACATCTACTTCTACGTCGGCCAGGCGTTCTGAGCCTTCGGCCGCGTCCGAACGGGCCCTTCCGCGCAGAGCGGAGGCCCGACATCGCGGGCCTCCGGTCCTGAATCCGCGGGTCGTTAGCCCTTCGATCCGGCGCAATAGGCTTGCAGCGCGGCTTCGCAGCCCTCCGACCAGATCAGGCGCAGCCAACGGTCAAAGGCCTGTGCGAAGGGAAGCTGCGCGGCAAGGTCGCCGTACAGGTGATGCTGGGTCAACCAGGTCTGCGGATGCTCCCTGGCCGCCTTTGCGGCCCGGACCAGATCGTCCCAGAACGGATCGTTGGGCTCGATCGCAGTGCCATCTTCCCGCGCGCCGTAGCACATGCGCGCCCAGAGTGCTTCGACCAGGGCCAGACCCTGGATCGAATTGCCGGTGGCCAGTCCCTTGCGCACCAGGGGCAGAACGAACCCGGTGTGCCGCGACGAGCCGTCGAAGGCCACCCGCCGTGTCGTGTCGACGATGGCCGGGTTGCCGAAGCGGCGTTCGATCAGGTCTACATAGGCTTGGGGCGTCATGCCCGGCACCGGGGCCACATGGGGCGCGATTTCCTCACGCTGTACCTTCCGGAAATAGGCCGCAATAGAGGGATGCGACATGCAGCCCGAGATCGTCGGCACCGACAGGATCTCGCCGGGGTTGGCGATGATCTGGTGTCCCGCGTTCAGGATGCGCAGCTTCATGGTTTCATAGTCATGAACCTGGTTGGAGAACGTCGCCCCGGCCTGATCCCAATCGGGACGGCCCGCGCAGAAGTCATCCTCGATCACCCACTGGCGAAAGTTCTCATGGGTCACGGGGACTGCATCGTCGATCCCGAAGCGGTGCGCCTGGGCGATCTCTTTCTCGCCGGTGGCGGGAACGATGCAATCGACCATCGAGTTCGGGAAGGTGCACTTGGTGTCGATCCAATCGGCAAGCGCCGGATCGGACATGCGGGCCAGCGACACGACGGTCTGGCGCATGACGCGACCGTTGGCCAGAAGGTTGTCGCAGCTCAACCCGGTGAAGGGGCCGATGCCGTTGTCACGCCTTTGGCGCAGGGCTTCGATCACGGCACCAAACGCGGTACGCGGTGTCCGGGGATTTGCCGCGTCATGCTGCATGTCCGGGTGCGCGCCGTCAAAGGCACTGGTGGCCGGATCGACATAGTAGCCGCCTTCGGTCACGGTCAGGGCCACGATCCGGATTGCCGGGTCGACCATGCGGGCGATCAGCGGCGCATTGCCTTCGCTGATCGGCAGATAGTCGATCATCGAGCCGATGACCTCGGCCGATGATCCGGAAGGGTCCAGTTCGATCAACGTGGTCAAGCAATCCTGCGCGAGAAACTTTTCGCGCATCACGGCATCGTAGGGACGAACGCCCGCACCGACGATGGCCCAGTCCTGCGCGGCCCCCGCCTGCATCAGGCGATGCAGGTACCAGGCCTGATGCGCCCGGTGGAAGTTGCCGACGCCGATGTGCACGATGCCCGCGGTCAGCTTTGATCGGTCGTAGTGCGGGCGCAAGATCGCGGCCGGCAACCGGGACAGCGTTTCATTCGAGAGTGAGATCAGCTCATCCATTGTCCACCATCCACGTTGTAGCATTGCGATACGATGTAGTCGGACTCATCGCTGGCCAGGAAAATCGCCATTCCGGTCAGGTCTTCAGCAGTACCCATGCGACCGCAGGGAACCGCGTCTCCGACTTCTTTCTTCTTCTGGCCGGGGGCCTTGTTCTCGTGCTTGGCAAAAAACGCGTCGACCCCGTCCCAGTGCTCGCCATCGACCACACCGGGGGCGATGGCATTCACGTTGATGCCGTGCTGGATCAGGTTCAGCCCCGCCGATTGGGTCAGACTGATGATCGCCGCCTTGCTGGCGCAATAGACGGCAACCAGAGGCTCGCCCCGGCGTCCAGCCTGGCTGGCCATGTTGATGATCTTGCCGCCTTTTCCGCGCTCGATCATGTGGCGTGCCACCGCTTGCATGGTGAACAACGCACCAGAGACATTGATGTCGAACGCGCGCGCGTAGTCGTCGCGGGCAATCTCGACAATCGGCGCCGCCGTGAAGATCGCCGCGTTGTTGATCAACACGTCGATGCTGCCCAGCGTGTCAATGGTTGTGGCGATCGCGGCATTGATGC
Organism: Fluviibacterium sp. S390; assembly: GCF_049800695.1. NCBI lineage: Bacteria > Pseudomonadati > Pseudomonadota > Alphaproteobacteria > Rhodobacterales > Paracoccaceae > Meridianimarinicoccus > Fluviibacterium sp. S390. The sequence goes on from NZ_JBNAFN010000033.1 coordinate 19,838, forward strand.
TGTCCTGCCGGGTCACATCCATTTCGACCGCAATGGCTGCCGAGCCGATCTCTGCCGCCGCTGTGCGCGCACGCGCAATGTCGATATCGGCGATGGCGACCCTGGCGCCTTCGCGGACATAAGCCTTGGCGAAAGCCAGGCCTATGCCGCGGGCGGCACCAGTGATCAGCGCGTTTTTCCCCCCAAGCCGTTTCACGGCAACCGCAACCCGTTCTCGTCGAACTTGTGCAGCTGCTCCATGTCAGGCGTCAGGAAGATGGTGTCGCCGTGCCGGACCGGAATGTCACCGGAGATCCGGACCGTGAACAGGTCTCCCAACCCGGTCTCGTGGACGTGGATATAGGTGTCCGAGCCGAGGTGTTCGGCCACACCGACGGTGCCCTTCCAGGTGCCTTCGGTCTTGCTGACCTGAACATGCTCTGGACGGATGCCGATGGTGTGCACGCCGTGCTTCTGCGCTTCGGAACCCTCGATGAGGTTCATCTTGGGCGAGCCGATGAAACCGGCAACGAAGGTGTTGCGCGGCTTGTGGTACAGCTCAAGCGGGCTGCCGACCTGCTCGATGAAGCCGGCACGCAGCACCACGATCTTGTCGGCCATGGTCATGGCTTCGACCTGGTCGTGGGTCACGTAGATCATCGTGGCCTTCAGGCGCTCGTGCATCTCGCTGATTTCCAGCCGCATGCCGACCCGAAGGGCCGCATCGAGGTTGGACAGCGGTTCGTCGAACAGGAAGGCCGAAGGTTCGCGCACAATGGCCCGGCCGATGGCAACCCGCTGACGCTGGCCACCCGACAACTGGCCCGGACGCCGATCCAGATAGTCGGTCAGGTTCAGCGCCTTGGCAGCCGCCTCGATCCGGCGGTTCTGTTCGTCCTCGGGCATCTTCGCCATCCGCATCGGGAAGGCGATGTTCTTGCGCACGCTCATGTGCGGATACAGCGCGTAGGACTGGAAGACCATTGCCAGGCCGCGCTTGGCGGGTGGCAGGTTGGTAGCGTCCGCGCCGTCGATCGCGATATGGCCCGAGGTGATGTCCTCCAGCCCCGCGATCAGCCGCAGCAGGGTGGACTTGCCGCAGCCCGAAGGCCCGACGAAGACCGTGAACTCGCCATCTTCGATGGTCAGGTCAAGGGGCGGGATGACCTGTACGTCGCCGAAGCTCTTGGTCACCTGGTTCAGTTGAATTTGTCCCATTGGTCAGTTCCTTACTTGACGGCGCCGAAGGTCAGGCCGCTGACGAGTTGCTTCTGGCTGAACCAGCCGAGAATGAGGATAGGCGCGATGGCCATGGTCGAGGCTGCGCTGAGTTTTGCGAAGAACAGGCCTTCCGGGCTGGAATAGCTTGCGATGAAGGCTGTCAGCGGCGCTGCTTTTGCCGCGGTCAGGTTCAGCGTCCAGAAGGCTTCGTTCCAGGCCAGGATGAAGTTCAGCAGCATGGTCGAGGCGATGCCCGGAATGGCCATCGGTGTCAGGATGAACAGGATCTCGTCCTTCAGACCGGCCCCATCCATGCGTCCGGCTTCCAGGATCTCGCCGGGGATCTCCTTGAAGTAGGTGTAGAGCATCCAGACGATGATCGGCAGGTTCATCAGCATCAGCACGATGATCAGACCGGCGCGGGTGTCCAGCAGCCCCATCTTGATGAAGATCAGGTAGATCGGGTACAGCACGCCGACCGCTGGAAGCATCTTGGTGGAGAGCATCCACAGCAGGATGTCCTTGGTCTTGCGCGACGGCACGAAGGCCATCGACCAGGCCGCCGGGACGGCGATGATCAGACCGAGGATGGTCGAGCCACCCGCGATGATGATCGAGTTCCACAGGAAGCGCGCGTAGTTGGAGCGTTCCAGCACAACCCCATAGTTTTCAAGGGTCCAGTCGAAGGCGAGGAATACGGGCGGATCCGCGATGGCCGTGGCTTCGGTCTTGAAGCTGGTCAGGATCGTCCAGAGGATCGGAAAGAAGATCAGCAGGCCCACAGCCCAGGCGGCAGTGGTATTGATGATCTTGCGTTGTTGGGTAACGGCACGTGCCATGATGTTATCTCCTCACGCGTCCAGGTTCTTGCCGACGATGCGCATCAGGAAGATGGCAACGATGTTGGCCAGAATGATTGCATAGACACCCCCTGCGGATCCGAGCCCGACGTTCTGGCTTTCCAGCACGCGCTGGAAGATCAGGTAGGTCAGCGTCCGGGAGCCGAAGGCGCCGCCGGTGGTCACGAAGATCTCGGCGAAGATCGACAGCAGGAAGATCGTTTCGATCAGGATCACGATGGTGATGGCCCGACCCAGGTGCGGCAGCACGATATAGTAGAAGCGCTTGAGAACCGGGGCCCCGTCCATTTCGGAAGCTTCGAGCTGTTCTCCGTCCAACGACTGGATCGCCGTCAGAAGGATCAGGGTCGCAAAGGGCAGCCACTGCCAACTGACAATGGTGATGATCGAGAACAGGGAAGCGTCACTGAGCCAGACAACAGGCTCGGCACCAAAGAACTTCCACAGATGCGCGAACAGGCCGTTGACCGGGTCCATGAACATGTTCTTCCAGACCAGCGCGGAAACGGTGGGCATCACGAAGAAAGGCGCGATGACAAGGATGCGCACGACACCCTGCCCCCACATGGGCTGGTTCAGCAGAAGTCCCAGCAGCACACCGAAAACCACGGTGATCAGCAGGGTGCCGCCCACGATGATGAGGGTGGCCTGGACACTGGGCCAGAAGGCGGACGAGGTCACGAACCGGACGTAGTTGTCGAAGCCGGCCCAACCAAGGTCACCTCCGCGCAGCGGCAAGTATTTTTTGAAGGAAAAATAGAGCGTCATGATGAGGGGCACGAGCATCCATCCTAGAAGAAGGACGACGGCTGGTGCCAACATCATGCGCGCTGCGGATCGGGAGTGCTGGGTCGCCATGACGCAAAACCTCTCTACTCACGCAAGGTGCATGTTGAACGCGGGTGAAAACTGTAAAGGGTACAAGATGGGGGAGAGGGGCGGGCTGGCCGCCCCTCGATCTTGGAAGTCGGGGGCTTAGTAGCCTGCGGCTTCCAGTTCTTCGGATGCGATCGCCTGGGCTTTCTCAAGCGCTTCTTCGGCGGTCTGCTGACCGGCAAGTGCGGCCGAGAATTCCTGGCCGATCTGACCGGCCAGACCTGCCCATTCCGGGATGGCGGCGAACTGCACACCAACGTACGGAACCGGGTCAACGGTCGGGTTGTTCGGATCAGCCGTCAGGATCGATTACAGGGTCATCTTGGCAAAGGGGACTTCCTGGTACTCGGGGGTCTCGTACAGCGAGGCACGGGTTCCCGGAGGCACGTTGGCCCAACCTTCGTTCTCGGCGACCAGTGCAAGGTAGTCTTTCGAGGTCGACCATTCGATGAAGGCCATCGCGGCGTCTTCGTTCTGGGTGCCGGCCGGAATGGCAAGCGCCCAGGCCCAGAGCCAGTTGGAGTTCTTGCCCATGCCGGCATTCGGTGCCAGCGCGAAGCCCACCTTGTCCGCCACGCTCGAGTCGTTCGGGTTGGTCACGAAGGACGCCGCAACGGTCGCGTCGATCCACATGCCGCATTTGCCCTGCTGGAACAGCGACAGGTTTTCGTTGAAGCCGTTCGACGATGCGCCCGGAGGGCCCGCTTCGGTCATCAGGTCGATGTAGAAGTTGAGCGTGTTGGACCATGCTTCGCTGTCGTACTGGGGACGCCAGTCTTCATCGACGAAGCGGGCACCGAAGGCGTTCGACATCGCGGTGAGGAACGCCATGTTCTCACCCCAGCCGGCCTTGCCGCGCAGGCAGACGCCGTAGATCTCGTTTTCCTTGTCGGTCATGGCAAGCGCGGCTTCCCGGATGAAGTCCCAGCTGGGCGCATCCGGCATTTCCAGGCCTGCTTTTTCCATCAGGTCGGTGCGGTACATGATCATCGAGCTTTCGCCGTAGAACGGCGCGGCATACAGCGTGCCGTCGTGGCTCAGGCCGTTGGCCATGGCCGGCAGGATGTCGTCGGCGTCATATTCGGGCGGCAGACCGTCCAGCGAAACCAGCCAGCCGTTGGCAGCCCAGATCGGCGTTTCGTACATGCCGATGGTCATGATGTCGAACTGGCCACCTTTGGTGGCGATGTCCTGGGTGACACGCGTCCGCAGCGTGTTTTCGTCCAGGGTCACCCACTCGACGTCATGGCCGGTTTTCGCGGTGAAATCGTCTGTCAGACCCTGCATGCGGATCATGTCGCCGTTGTTGACCGTGGCGATGGTGATTGTGTCAGCGAAAGCGCCGCTTGCCATGATGGCGGCGACGGCAGTGGCCGTGCCAAGTTTAGCCTTGGAATACATCGTGTCCTCCCTTGATCGGATGCAAGGTCAACCTAAGTCGAATCGGGACGCGCGGTCAACAAAAACTTTACGCGCGGGAACTTTTTGTGGATCAGGCCGAGTCCCGCATGACGAGCTTGCCTTCCACCAGAATGGACCTGCGCTCCCCCGCTTCTTCTCCGCCCTCGATACGCTCAAGCAGGGCCGCCACGCTTTTCTTGGAGATTGCCGTGTAGTCCTGGGAAACCGTGGTGAGTGGCGGACAGGTATAGCGCGCAAACGGGTGGTCATCGTGACCGGCAATACGCAGGGCGTGACCAGACCCGCGCCCGACGCGCAGCCCGCGCTGGTACGCCGCCGCCAACAGGCCGATGGCAAGGCGATCGTTGCTGCACAGGATGGTATTCGTCGCGAATCGCCCCTCGGCGATGGCCCGCCCGCCCTCGCGGCAGCCGATCTCCTCAAAGTCCCAACCCAGGCCCGGCGCCTTGACGACATTCACCGCGTGGCCATGGCTTTCCATGGCCTTCACATAGGCCGCGCGGCGTTTGTTGGAGTTCGGGTTGGACGGCGTCTCCATCTCGAACAGGCAGGGAGGCTCCCCTGTCCGGCACAGGTATTCCACAATCATACCAATACTTTGATCGTTGTTCGACCCGACAAAATCTTCGCCGATATCATCGATGTAGCTGTCAAACAGGACCGTTGGCACCTCGTCGCAGAACCTTTCAACAACGGATCGGTCCGACGATCGACCCAGCGGTGCCAGCAGAACACCCGCCGGCTTCAGGCCGCGCAGGCTGTCGAGAATCGCTGCCTCGTAGGCCGGGTCGCCGTGAGAGCTGAACAGGATGGGCGACAGACCCTCGGCAATGCAGGATTGCTCGACGTTCCGCGCAATCTCGCCAAAGAACGGGTCCGCCAGATAGGGCACCACAATACCCACGATCTTGGTCAGGCGCCGGTTCTGATTCATTGCAAACACGTTGGGACGGTAGTCATATTTGTCCAGCGCCGCCTCGATCCGCGCCCGCGTCGTCGCCCGAACGCTTTCAGGATCGTTGAAGTACTTTGACACTGTAGGCCGGGAAATCCCGCTGACGGTGGCAAATTCTTCCATGTTCTTGATCTTGCGGCCACGCACGGGATCACCCTTTGACTTTTCTTCGCAAAACAGGCGCCCATCGAAGGACGGGAGATGACAACACGCGGGCTGCCTTAACTTGTCTCGCGTAAACTTATACATGACACTAGGTCTGCTTACACACTTTGGTCAAGCTTTTCGAGTGTATGTGCAAGCAAGGCTTTTAGTGCATTGAAATAACGATAAACAATTCGGCCGAGTCACGTAAAGGTTGCAACGTAAACAGCCTCTCACCTGCAGAATGCACCGCCTTCAGTCTTGGGCCGCCCCAGAATTTGTTCCGGAGTTGACAAGCATGGCAAGAAAAGCTGAAAAAACTAGCCTGACACAGATTGGCACAGCAGATGTTCCCTATCGAAATGCGAGGAGAACAGGTCTGATCCGCGCCGGGCTTGCCGGAGGCTGGTTTGTCTTAGTTGCGCCGCCATGTCTGGTGTTTCAGAGCCGCGTAGAAGTTCACTTCGGCTTCGGCTGGCGGGATATTCCCGATAGGTTGCAGCAGTAGGCGATTGTTGAACCAATCGACTTGGGACCTGTCGCGGAATTGTTCCGCTCCTTTGACCGCGTATCGTGTCGCAAAGGAGAACAGACATGGCATCACGACCGAGCCCGGAGTTCCGCGCAGAAGCAGTTCGAGTCGCATTGACGAGCGGGCTTTCCCGCAAGCAGGTTGCCGCTGACTTCGGTGTTGGCTTTTCAACGCTGAGCCGGTGGATCCAGCAGGAACGCAAGAACCCCGAGAAGCCGACAGCGCAATCCGACCTTGAGCACGAGGTCGCAGAACTGCGCAGAGAGAACCGGCAGCTCCGGGAGGAGAGGGACGTTCTAAAAAAGGCCACGGTGTTCTTCGCGGAGAGAGTGAGGACATGAATGCCATCGGTCCGTATGAATGCCCGAACAATGAGGTTTGCCTTCGTTGAAGAACACCGCAACGAAATCCCGGTGGCCCGGTTGTGTAAGATCATGGATGTCAGCCCTCGGGGATATCGAGCCTGGCGTCGCCGTCTACTCTGCAACAGCCAGCGCAATGACATGGTGGTCCTGGCCCACATCCGCGAGCAGTTCGCCCTGTCCCCGCTGAGCCGGTGGATCCAGCAGGAACGCAAGAACCCCGAGAAGCCGACAGCGCAATCCGACCTTGAGCACGAGGTCGCAGAACTGCGCAGAGAGAACCGGCAGCTCCGGGAGGAGAGGGACGTTCTAAAAAAGGCCACGGTGTTCTTCGCGGAGAGAGTGAGGACATGAATGCCATCGGTCCGTATGAATGCCCGAACAATGAGGTTTGCCTTCGTTGAAGAACACCGCAACGAAATCCCGGTGGCCCGGTTGTGTAAGATCATGGATGTCAGCCCTCGGGGATATCGAGCCTGGCGTCGCCGTCTACTCTGCAACAGCCAGCGCAATGACATGGTGGTCCTGGCCCACATCCGCGAGCAGTTCGCCCTGTCCCTGGGCAGCTATGGCCGCCCGCGCATGACCGAG
>NZ_JBNAFN010000034.1:0-24757 GCF_049800695.1 Fluviibacterium sp. S390
TGTCTGACGTCAGCGCCAATGGGACAGTTTAGGGTAATTTGATAAGAGAGGGTTTCTGGCACATCGTAACCACCAAGGAGTGGAGATGAGACAGAAACCCGGTACCAAGCAAAGCCACGGCGAGAAGGTCGTTAAAGACATCCGCCGCGCGACGCGCAAACAGTATTCAGCCGAGGAGAAGATCAGGATCGTGCTGGACGGCCTGAAGGGCGAGGACAGCATTGCTGAGCTGTGCCGCCGCGAAGGCATCGCTCAGAGCCTGTACTACAGTTGGTCCAAGGAATTCCTCGAGGCTGGGAAGAAGCGCCTGGCGGGCGATACGGCCCGCGCGGCGACATCGAACGAAGTCAAGGATCTGCGTCGAGAATCCCGCGACCTGAAGGAAGTCGTAGCCGAACAGGCGCTGGAACTGCGGCTGCTCAAAAAAAGCATGATCGCGGATGGGGGCGACGACGAATGAGATACCCTGCATCCGAGAAACTGGAGATCATCCGCCTCGTCGAAGGCTCGCACCTGCCGACCGGGCGCACGTTGGACAAGCTCGGCATTCCCAGAACGACCTTCTATCGCTGGTATGATCGGTATCTGTCGGGCGGCCCCGAGGCGCTTGAGGATCGCAGTCCCAGGCCATCACGTGTCTGGAACCGCATCCCTGAGCCGGTGCGCGAGAAGGTCAAGGACTTGGCCCTGAAGGAAAGCGATCTGTCGCCACGTGAGCTGGCCGTGCGCTTCACCGACGTGGAAAAGTATTTTGTGTCAGAGGCTTCGGTCTATCGCATCCTCAAGTCCTACGACCTGATCACCAGCCCGGCCTATGTGGTTCTGTCCGCCGCTGACGAGTTCCACGACAAGACCACACGGCCGAACCAGCTCTGGCAGACCGACTTCACCTATCTGAAGGTCATCAGCTGGGGCTGGTTCTACCTATCGACGATCCTCGACGACTACAGCCGTTACATCATCGCATGGAAACTCTGCACAACGATGAAAACCGAGGATGTGACCGACACGCTCGACCTCGCGCTGCAGGCTTCAGGGTGTGATCAAGCAACAGTGCTGCATAAGCCGCGCCTACTCTCGGATAACGGGTCGAGTTACATCTCTGGTGAACTGGCCGATTGGCTGGAAGATCAGAAGATGGGCCATGTTCGAGGTGCGCCATATCACCCACAGACCCAGGGCAAGATCGAGCGGTGGCACCAAACGCTAAAGAACCGCATTCTGCTGGAAAACTACTACCTGCCAGGCGACCTCCGACAGCGGATCGACGCCTTCGTCGATCACTATAACCACCGGCGCTACCACGAGAGCTTGCAGAACCTCACACCCGCCGACGTCTACTTCGGGCGTGGCCAGACCATCCTGCAACAACGAGAAAGGATCAAACGAAAGACCATCGAAACGCGACGGTTGCTTCACCGCAAATCCGCCGCATAATCAACCCAGACAGATGAGCCTGACCCTCTCTTAGATCACGCAGCCATCTGTCCCAAAATCCCTGACGACGGACAGCCCAAAGCTGGATTGGACTGCTGGCCGGCTACCGCGTCGCCAGCGGCGTGAACGCGAATGGAAAGGCCTACTCCTTCGATGTGCAGGGGGGCGTGCGATACAACTCGATCACCCAGGATATCGATGTCTCGGGACCTGCGCGCGATGAGTCGCTGGGTGGCACCGAAGATTGGTGGGAACCGGTGATTGCGGCGCGAGGCACATGGGAAATTGACGAGGATTGGACGTTTGCTGCCATGGTCGATGCCGGCGGCTTCGGTGCTGGCGGAAACGAGCTATCGTGGAGCACCACCCTCGGGTTCGACTGGTCCTTCTCGGACTCGACCTCGATGGTTTTCGGCTATCGCTACTACAGCATCGATTTCGAAGACGACGCTTCCGACGGAACATTCGGCTACGCCTTCGAGCAGCATGGCCCGTTCATTGGCTTGACATACGCGTTCAACTGACCCCGATCAGAGACCGCACCCATGCTGGTCGCCCACGGGCCATGCTGCGGCATTTGCGGACGGAAGTCCGGACTACAGGGCCTCTGGCCGTGGACCGGTTGCTTTCAGGGTGTGTGACCGGCTTTCTCGGTCTGGGCATTGCGCCCAACGTGGCGGGCACAGCGCCGGGTGGCGCTGGTGACCGCAACGAACTTGCTCAGTGGTTGTGCGACGGTCGGCTTTGTACTGCCCGATGCCACCATTTGTCCGCGCGTGGCAGGGTGCCTCCGCGCGTTCAAAACTCTCGATGGTCCACACCACGGGTCACATTTTCCGCATCGCGGCTTGTGCGGAGGTGTCTCGAACATCTGCCGGCAATATGAGGGATGCCTGAAAGCCGGAAGACCTGCCCGGACGTGGTGACTCCAGATTGAGCTGGCTTCCGATCCGGTCCGCGATGGCCGCAACGATAGCGAGGCCAAGGCCGCTGCCATCTGTTCTTGCTTGTGCCCGCTCGAAACGTGCCGTCAGGCGGTCGAGGGTTTTGCGCGGCAGAACGGGGCCATCATTCGCCACGATCAACTGGCCGTCCAGCGTCAGGGTCACCTCGACCGGGGCGGTCTGGGTCCCGTGGCGCAGGGCGTTCTCCACAAGGTTTCGACAGAGGATGGCAAAGGCATCCGGATCTAGGTCGGACAGGACGGGACTGTCCGGCAAGGTCAGCGTGATCCGGTCCATCGCGCCCGTCCGTGCCAGATCATCCACAACGACGCGCGCGACAGGTCTGAGATCAGTGCTTCGGTCCGTCCGCAGTCGTCCGCCTTCCGCCCGCGCAAGCTGCATGAGGCGTTCGGAAAGCCGCGTCAGCCGCTTGAGCGTCGCTTCGATCTCTGCAGCACGCGCATCGGTGGCCGGGTCCTGGGTCTCCGACCGAAGCCTCTGCGCCTGTGCGATGGCGCCTGCCAACGGTGTCCGCATTTCGTGCGCCGCGTTCGCCGCAAAGCTGCGCTCGGCCTCGAACGCCGCGCGCAACCTGTCCAGAAGGTTGTTCAGTGTTGCGGCCAGCGGACCGATTTCCGCCGGCAGGTCGTCGGCGGGAACGACGGACAGGTCACGGGCGTTGCGGGCTTCGAGGCGCGCGCGGTAGCGGCGCAGGGGGGAGAGGCTGAAGCGGACAGCGAGGACAATCGCCGCGAGTGCCACGGGTAGTACGATCAGCAGCGGCAGGACGAGGCCCATCCGGATTTCCCGCGCAACCGATGCGCGATGCGCAAGCGGCTCGGCCACGGTGATGCGGATTGTCCCCTGAAGTGCCGCGTCGCTGTAAAGGCGATGCGTGGCGGTCTGTTCAAACCCCGGCGCGCTGTAAGGCGGGAACACCGCAGGATCAGCCGCGTGGGATTGCAACAGGATGCGCCCTTCGGCGTCACGGACCATGTAGGTAAAGAATTCGTCATGCGCCCGGATCGGCGCGAGCCGCTGGGTCATGCCCTGATCTTCCCGGCCGACGATGTCGGTCACGGCCAGCGGCAGGATACGCTCGGCGGTCTCGCGCAGGGCGGAGTCGAAAACCTCGTCCAACTTGCCCCTGACGATCACCGCCGTGACCGTCGCGGCCAGCAACCAGAGGATCGACAGCACGAGACCGAGAGACAGGCCGAGCCGTGCCTGAAGGCTGCGTGGCAGCCTCACGGCTTGCCCAGCCTGTAGCCCATGCCGCGCTCGGTCTCGATGATCGCGGGCCCAAGCTTCTTGCGCAGGCGGCTGACATGGACCTCGATGGTGTTGCTCTCGACCTCGGCGCCGAAGGCGTAAAGCTTGTCTTCCAGTTGCGTCTTGGACAGAAGCTGTCCCGGACGCGCGAGAAGGGCCTCGAACAGAGCCCATTCGCGGGCCGTCAGTTGAACCGGCTTGCCGTTGCGATGAATGCTGCGCGCAGCAAGGTCTATGTCCAGCGGTCCGTGGCTGACGATGGGGTTGGGATTGCCGCTGTATCGCCGGGCGACCGAGCCGATCCGGGCCGACAGTTCGGACAGGTCGAAGGGCTTCACGAGGTAGTCGTCGGCGCCTGCATTCAGGCCCTCGATCCGGTCCGAGACCTGGTCGAGCGCCGTCAGGATGATGACCGGCGTCACATCGCCCTGCGCGCGCAGGCCCTTGAGAAACCCGATCCCGTGCCCGTCCGGCAACATCAGGTCCAACAGGATCAGGTCATGGGACGCCCCGCGCAGCGCGTCGCCCGCCGCGTCCAGACGCGTCACCCAGTCCACCGATTGGCCATCGGCCGCGATCTGGTCGCGCACCGCAGCGCCAAGCGTCGTGTCGTCTTCGATCAGCAGGATGCGCATGTCTGGTTCCGTTCCGTTCCCGATGATCCTCAATGATCCGTCTGGCTGACACGATGCTGAAGCCGCCGGGCACGCCGCTTCAGGCTGCCGTCAGCTTCGCCGCGTAAGTAGAGCATCAAGAGGCGTGCCAGGCGGAGTTTGACCCATGAGGAAGATATTGACAATTCTCGGCTTTCTCGCGGTCTTCCCGGCCGGGGTCGCGCTGGCGGTCGATGACTGCTTCGTGCCGATGACCGATTGGCAACCGCGCGATGCCGTTGCACGGCTGGCCGAAAGGAACGGCTGGACGGTGCGCCGCATCAAGATCGACGATGGCTGCTACGAAATCGACGGCCGCGACGCCAAGGGGCGCCGGATCGAGGTGACCGTCCACCCGGCGACGCTTCAGGTGATCGGGTTCGAGTTCGAAGACGAGGACGACGAGGATCACCGTGACAAGGATCGCAGCCGGGATCGCGACACGGGCGACAGCAACTGATGCAGCCACGCATGACGCCCCTGAAATTGATATCGGGACATCCCGTAAAGTCTGGGTCCGGGACCCTTTGGAACGTGTGTTTCAAAGCGGTCTCGTCGTCGCGTGCGCAGAAGTGCGGCTGACCGATTGCTCCCCAGCACCGACCGTCATTTTGACCGGATTTGGCCCCGCTCTTACCGGCGGGGCCTTTTCTTCCTGACGGCAAACTGAAGTGGGAATCGCTGCTCCGTCAGGAAGTCCTCAGGTCGGGTCTCCAGATTGTCCTCAGCAGACAAAAGGAGACCCTGCCATGAAATCGACCCTGACCACAGTTTCACTTGTTGCACTGCTGGCGGCTGGTGCCGCGTTAGCCGACGACGACGATTGCACCGCGCCCCGCGACACGTGGCAGCCGCGCGAGGCGGCAATGCAGATTGCCCAGCAAAACGGCTGGACCGTGCAAGACTTCGAGATCGACGATGGCTGCTACGAGATCGAGGGCCGCGACAGCGATGGCCGGGAGATCGAGGTGAAACTCGATCCCGCGACACTGCAAGTTGTCGAGATGGAATACGAGGACGACGACGAACGGAGCGGCATCCGCAATCCCGCGCCTGCAGGCACCGCCCAGCCGCCGCAGAACGGCCTCTTCGGGAACGGCGCGCCGCCGAAGGTTCAGGTGAACTGAGCCGCTCCGATCCAACTTCCCGAGCAAGGATGAATCCCATGAAATCACTACTCGCACCGCTGGCGCTCTCCACGGCGCTGACGCTTCCCGGTCTCGCGATGGCGCGACCGGTGACGCTCTCCACGACCCTCAACAATTATGGCGGCGACAGAGCCTATCTCGCGCTCTACGTCACCGATCCGTCGGGCGCCTATGTCGGCAGTCTCTGGATGGCCGGCGGCAAGTCGAAATACTACGAGCATCTGGGCGATTGGTATCGCGCCACCGGCGGTGACACGGGCCAGGTGAACGGCATCACCGGCGCCAGCGTCGGCGCGGGACGGACGCTGGAGATCACCCTCGATCTGGCCGACGCGCTGTTCGATGCAGGCTACACGCTCCACATTGACGCCGCCGTCGAGGACATGCGCGACAGCCCGAACGAGGTGGCTGTGGTGCTCACGACGGAAGGTGCGGGCACGCCCGTGCGCGGTCGCCGCTACGTCGCCCGTTTCCAATACGATATGTGAAGGACCGACCATGATCCGCGCAGTCCATCGCTGGCCAGGGCTTTTCGCCGTGGCTCTCGTGACCATCCTGAGCTTGAGCGGTGCGGCGCTGTCGGTCTTCCCTGCGGCCGAACGCATCGCCGCGCCGCAGGCGGAGGCCGGTCTGACCGTCGCCACCCTCGCGGCCCGCATTCAGGCGAACTATCCGGGTGTCGAGCAGATCCGCCGGTCGCCATCTGGCCGGATCACCGCCTACTGGTTTCACCAAGGCAGGCCCGGCGCCGTCGTGATCGATCCGGCGACGGGTCAGGGGGCGGCCTCTGCCGACCCGAACCAGACCCTCCGCTGGCTCACCAACCTGCATCGCGCGCTCTTCCTCGGCGACGGGGGGCGCATCGCCATGGCGACGGGCGCTTTGGCGATGCTGGTCCTGTCGCTTTCCGGGACGGCTCTGGTCGCGCGGCGGGTTGGTGGCTGGCGGCACTGGTTCGCGCCTCTGCGGGGGCCGCTTGCCGGTCGGCTGCACGTCGAGATTGCGCGGATCGCGGTGGTTGGCCTTGTTCTGTCATCTGCCACAGCGTTGTGGATGTCGGCCTCGACATTCGATCTTCTCCCTGATGGCGGCGCACCGCCGACCTTCCCGGCCGAGCTGAGCGGTGAAACGGGCTTTGCCCCCGAGCAGATGACGACGTTGCAGCAGACGCCCGTCGCCGAACTGCGCGAGTTGAGCTTTCCCTATCCCGGCGATGCGACAGACGCCTTTACGCTGAAGACAGACCGGGGGACCGGGTATCTCGATCAGGGCGACGGAGCGCTGCTGGCCTGGGCCGACCTTGCCGTGTGGGAGCGGGTCTCGGAAACCATCTACATGCTGCACACCGGGCAGGGTGCGGCGACACTGGGACTGGTGCTTGGGTTGATGGCGATTGGCGTGCCCGCCATGACGGCAACCGGGGTTCTTGTCTGGCTAAGCGGACGGCGCAGGCGGCCCCGCATCCGCGGTAATCAGCCAGCGGGCCGGGCCGAGACGATCCTGCTTGTCGGCAGTGAGGGCGGCAGCACCTGGGGATTCGCCGCGACGCTGCACGCCGCATTATCGCAAGCCGGGCAGGGCGTGCATGTGGGACCGATGTCGGCCTTCGCCCCGAAACGCTATGCAAAGGCCGAACGGATCATCGTGTTGGTCGCGACCTATGGCGACGGCAAGGCGCCAGCCTCGGCCAAGGGGTTCCTCGACCGGCTACAAGCCCTCGACCGCGCGCCGGACATCCCTCTGGCCGTGCTCGGCTTCGGGGACCGCAGCTTTCCCGCCTATTGCGCCTTTGCCAAGGCTGTCACGGCGGCGGCCCAGGCCAAGGGCTGGCTCGAACTCATGCCACTCGACACGATCGACCGCCAGTCGCCGCAGGATTTCGCGCGATGGGGCCGCGCATTCGGCGCGGCGCTTGGGATCCCTCTGGAATTGGCGCATCAGCCCGTCCTGCCGAAAACCGAGACGTTGAGCCTCGTCTCGCGCCGGGACTACGGTGCCGAGGTGCAGGCCCCGACGGCGATCCTGCGCTTTGCTCTGCCGCGCGTAACGCTCTGGCAGCGGATGACCGGTACGGGCTTCGCGCGGTTCACAGCCGGCGACCTGGTTGGCGTCCTGCCGGACGGTAGCGCCGTACCGCGGCTTTACTCGCTTGCTTCGAGCCGGCGCGACGGGTTCATCGAGATCGTGGTGAGGAAGCTTCCCGGCGGCCTTGCGTCGTCCCAGCTGACCGAACTGGCGCCCGGCGATACCGTAACCGCCTTTCTCCGCCGCAACCCCGGCTTCCGGGCCGGACGGGGCCGCACTCCATTGATCCTGATCGGCGCGGGAACCGGAATCGGCCCGCTCGTGGGCGTTGTGCGGGGCAATGCGCGCCAGCGGCCGATCCATCTGTTCTTCGGCATGCGTCACCCAGATAGCGACTTCTTCTACGGCGCGGAATTTTTAAAGTGGAAGGACGACCGGCGTCTGGCCCGGCTGGTCACGGCCGTCTCGCGCGGGGCGCGGCCCCACTACGTGCAGGATGCGCTGCGGGGCGAGGCCAGTCAGGTCGCGGAACTTATTCGCGACGGGGCCCACGTGATGGTTTGTGGTGGCCGCGACATGGCGGCGGGCGCAGCCGATGCGTTGGCCGAAATCCTCGCGCCGATCGGGCTTACGCCTGCGGTGCTGAAGGCCGAGGGGCGATATGTCGAAGATGTTTACTGAAATGGTGCGCCACGCTCTGAATGGCCCGACCATGGGCACACGCTGGTCGGCACTGTTCTTCACGGAACCGGGTTTCGATCCGAACGTAGTTCACGGTGCGTTGCAATCGGCGGTTGATGAGGTGGACGCGCAGATGTCCACTTGGAAGCCCGACAGCGACCTGATGCGCCTCAACGCGGCACCGGTGGGCGAATGGGTGGCGATCCCGGACCGTCTGTTCGCAGTCCTTCGCCTTGGACTCGAGATCGGGCGCGCGTCGGGTGGGGCCTTCGATATCGGCATGGGTGATGCGGTGACCGCCTGGGGTTTCGGACCGGATGCTGCCGCGCCCGCGCGTATCCGGGCTGTAATGGATGCCCCTCGTTGCCCGGCGCATGAAGTGCTGGATATCTGTGGCACCCATGTCCGCAAGTCCGCACCCGTCGCACTTGATCTCAACGGCATTGCCAAGGGCTATGGGGTCGACCGGCTGGGCGAGACCTTGCGCGACCACGGGGTGGACAATGCTCTCGTCGGGATCGACGGCGAAATGCGCGCGCACGGCCTTCGGCCGGACGGAAAGGCATGGACCATCGCGGTCGAAGCGCCAGAGGCCGAGCACCGCACGCTCCATTCGATCCTTGGCCTGCAGGACGCTGCCGTCGCGACCTCTGGCGACTACCGCCACTGGGTTGAAGTACAGGGACGACGCCTGTCCCACACGATGGATCCGACACGTGGCGCGCCGCTGCTCGCGTCGCCGGCCTCTGCCACCGTCGTGGCCCGCTCCTGTGCCGAGGCCGACGCCTGGGCGACGGCTCTCATGGTTCTTGGCGCTGATACCGGTGCGGCACTCGCCAGAAGACGCGGGCTCGACGTCCTGTTCCTCCTGCGCGATGCTGACTGCAGCACAAGGGGCGTGGGAGTCGGCCGACTTTTTTCCGAAGTGCCAGCCGCATTCGCCCTGGCCCAGGCGGAATGAACCGCGTGGAAGTAACCCCTGTCCATTGCGTCAAGACCGGGCGCAAAAGATGCGGAACATCGCCCTTCCCAGGGAATGCCACTTTTGCCGATGTCGCGCGGTCGCTTGGTTGGGAATTGCAGTGCGGATCGCGGCCTGAAAATCCGTTCGTTCGTGTCCCGTCATGGGCCTGCCGGATCCGCAATGGCCGCCGTCGAGATGATGGGCGACCCCGTGTTGATGCGGGATCAGGCGCGGATGTGCGATGAAGGATGGCCGGTCTTCACCGGTCGATCGCGAGGCATTTCGACGGCGTATTGGCAGGCGTTGCGGGCGCGCCGTGAATTGAGATGCCGCAGTTTCAAAGCCGCTAGGCGTATCGAATGGGCTGCACGCCAGCTTCGAAGTGGACGTGCCTGGATCGGCAATTCGTTCCCTCGACCACTTCGGGTTGGCTGATCCGGTCCATCCGGAAATGCCGAAAGTCGTCGCGCGCCGGATCCCAGGCGACGAGGTACCACAGAGGCGGCAGGATCAGCATGGCTTGTGGCTCGACCTGACGCAGGGTTTCGGTCCCGGTGGCGTCACGATACCGAAACCTCAGGTACAACCGCTCCAGAAAGGACCGCTCGAAGTTGGGCAACAGCGCGGTCTCCATCTCTCCGAGGTTCGACGTATCAACCTGAGGAGCCAGCGGCCCGATATAGAGGCAGTCCAGAAGGCGGCGCAAGTCGCGAAGCTTGTCGGGGGGCAAGGCCTTCTCGATCTTGGAAAGTCCGGCATCGGCGAGGGTTGAAAACGGAAGGGTCCGGGCGGCGCGCATGCTCGACACGCCTATGATCAGCGCGAACACCTCGGCGACCGACAGGCGGGCCGCCGTCCGAACCGACCCCGGATCGAGGGACAGCCCACCGCCACGGCCCTGTTCGGCGTGGATCACATAGCCCTCGTCGCGCAGGGCGGAGAGGTCACGCAGGATCGTGCTGCGCGATGCGCCGACCTCTGTGACAAGGGCGCCGACGGTCGTCGTGCCGCTGCGCCGCAGGGTCCGCACAATGGCGTCTTGTCGAATACGGCTCTTCATGGCCGCTCTCTACCACAAAAGGTGTCAGTTTTTGAAATCGTTTTGAACTAGTCGGGCGGGAAGGCAACCAAAATGGAGAGACGGCCATGATCAAACACGCGCTTTTCCCGGACCCAACATTTGTGTCCCTGGGGGACGTCCAACTCGAGGTCTTCGAGGCTGGACGGGAAAACCGGGGAAACCCGATCGTGCTGTGCCACGGATGGCCCGAGCACGCCTATTCGTGGCGTCACCAGATGCCGGCCCTGGCGGCGGCGGGCTACCATGTCATCGTGCCGAACCAGCGCGGCTACGGGACCTCGTCCCGTCCGCTGCGGGTGGAGGCGTATGATATCGCACATCTGACGGGCGATCTTGCCGCGCTCCTCGATCACTTCGGGTATGACGCCGCCACTTTCGTCGGCCACGATTGGGGGGCGAATGTCGTCTGGAGCATGGCGCTGCTGCATCCGGATCGCGTGACGCGGATCATCAACCTGGCGCTGCCGTACCAGCCGCGGACCCCCGTGCCATGGATCGACTTCATGGAAGCCGTCTTCGGGCCCGACAACTACTTCGTCCACTTCAACCGCCAACCCGGTGTCGCGGATGCCGTTCTGGATGAGAACACCGGGCGGTTCCTGCGCAATTTGTTTCGCAAGAACCTGCCGGCCGCAACGGTCGAGCCCGGCATGATGATGATCAACCTGGCCATGGCCACGGCCCACCTGGGTGACCCCGTGATGACCGAGGCTGATCTCGCTGTCTTTATCGCGTCCTTCGAGGCAACCGGATTTACGGCAAGCATCAACTGGTACAGGAACATGGATCGCAATTGGCACATTCTGGAGGATGTGGACCCCATTGTCCGCCAGCCATCACTCATGATCCACGGGACGCAGGACATGATCCCGCCCTCCGAGACCCTCTCGGATTTTGTCCCGAACGTAGAGGTGCGCACCCTCGACTGCGGCCACTGGATCCAGCAAGAGAAGCCCGAAGAAGCCACGCGGGCAATCCTTGGCTGGCTTGCGGCCGGGCAGGCGACATAGGCGCGGCCATTGACCCTTTCGCTCCCAGGGCTGTGAAACACCCGATCCCGCCGAAGCACCACCTTGGCCGGCGCGACGCTGAAGCAGCAACCGAACGCAGAAAGCCGTCACGGCAAGCATCGTCAGGCCCTTGGGAAGGCGCGTGCAATGGCTGCTCTGATGCCACGGCCCGCGCCGGTGACGATACAGGTCTTTGCATTCAAACGGTTTATTGACATGTCCTTGCTCTTCAATGCGTTTACACGACACACAACGACCACGTTCCCGCGTTCGCGCCCCGTTTCCATGTGGCGGTGGGCCTCACCCAGATCAGCGCGCAGATCTGCCCAGGGCCTCGGCACGCCCAGTCGTCTCACGAACTTGTCGTGACGGGTCAGCCGAGGCGATGACGCATCGGCGCTGACCACGCCGGCGTATCGCATCACGCGCTTGATCTGCCTGTTGAACGCGTCGCGGTCGGTGATGACCCGCACGCGCGCATCCAACGCGCGCGCGGAACCACTTGGCCAACAGTGCCGTCAGGATGCTCTTGCCGGACACCTGAATATGTCAGACGACGCCGCCTCGCGCTGCGCAAGTTGCTTCTGTGCCAGCTTCAGCCGACGACCCGGTGTTGACGGGGGATTTTCTTGATGCCCGCGTCGAAGGCCGCGAAGTTTCTGATCAGGTCGTGCCGCCGGTCCTTGCGCATCATCAGTCCCGCCGACAGCACACGTCGTATCATCCTTCACGGCCCGTGCCGCGCCTTTGATGCAGTCCGCAATTCTTCGCTGGCAATGTTGTCGATCACCCGTTTGGCACGGCACGCTCCAGCATTCCGAACAGGTCGCGCGGGTCGTCGGGATCGGCGATGATGTCGAGTTCCTGGTAGAACGGATGGTCCCTCAGTTTGTCACGCAGATAGCGCAACGCGCTGAAGTCCTCGATCGCAAAGCCGACGCCGTCGAACAGCGTGATCTGGCGATCAGTCGTGCGTCCGGGAACCGCGCCGGTGATGACTTGCCACATCTCGGTAACGGGAAAATCTTCCGGCATTTGCTGGATTTCGCCCTCGATCCGCGTCTGGGGTGGGTATTCCACGAACACGTCCGAACGGGCCAGGATATCCTTGTGCAACTCGGTCTTGCCCGGGCAATCGCCGCCGATCGCGTTGATGTGCTGGCCTGCGCCCACCATGTTGTCGGTCAGGATCGTGGCATACTGCTTGTCGGCGGTGCAGGTGGTGATGATCTGCGCGCCCTGGATAGCCTCTTCGGGCGTGGCGCAGGGCACCAGCTCAAAGCCCTTCCCGGTCAGATTGCGCACCACCTTGTCGGTTGCTGCCCGGTCGATGTCGTAGAGCCTGAGCGTGTCGATGCCGCAGAGCGCGCGCATCGCGGTTGCCTGAAACTCTGATTGCGCGCCATTGCCGATCATCGCCATGACCTTGCTGCCCTTCGGGGCAAGATGGCTGGCCACCATCGCCGAGGTCGCCGCCGTGCGCAGCGCGGTCAGCAATGTCATCTCGGTCAGCAGTTCCGGGTAGCCGGTACTGACCCGTGCCAGAAGGCCAAAGGCCGTCACGGTCTGTAGACCCTCTTTCGTGTTCTTGGGGTGGCCATTGACGTATTTGAACCCGTAGTCCTCTCCATCCGAGGTCGGCATCAGTTCGATCACGCCCTCGGTCGAATGGCTGGCGACGCGCGGGGTCTTGTCGAATTTTTCCCAGCGGCGGAAGTCGTCCTCGATGTAACGGGCGAGATCCTTCAGCATGGTTTCGACACCAATGCTGTGGACGAGTTTCATCATGTTCTCGACGCTGACGAACCGGATATAGGCAAGGTCAGAGGCAGCTGGGGCGTTGGAGGGTGCGGACATGGGCGTTCTCACGAATGGCTATGGGTTGGGCGGTCGAACACGCTACGCCCGAAGAGCGACGCGGTGAGGTCGACCATGAGCGAGGCGGTGCGGCCCCGGTCGTCGAGGAAGGGGTTCAGTTCGACCAGGTCGAGCGAGGTCACGAGGCCGCTATCATGCAGCATCTCCATGACGAGATGCGCCTCACGGAATGTGGCCCCGCCGGGTACGGTCGTGCCGACCGCCGGCGCGATGGCCGGTTCAAGAAAGTCGACATCAAGCGACACATGCAGCACGCCGCCCGCCGCCCTGACCTTGGCGAGGAACGCGGCCAGCGGGGCGGCGATGCCGCGTTCGTCGATCTGGCGCATGTCGATGGCGGTCATGCCGGATCGTGTGATGAATTCGCGTTCCGGCGCATCGACCGAGCGCAGACCGATGAAGCAGACGTTTGCGGGCGGCACCGGTGCGGCCAGCGCGGGAAATCCGTCAAACCCGTCCTGGCCGGTGACATAGGCGATCGGCGTACCGTGAAGATTGCCCGACGCGGTGGTCTTTGGCGTGTTGATATCGGGGTGCGCATCCAGCCAAAGCACGAAAAGCGGGCGGTCGTTTCGCGCGGCATGGGCCGCGACGCCCGAGACCGTGCCCAGCGACAGCGCGTGATCGCCACCCATGAAAATCGGAAATCCCTGGTCCATGGCCGACTCTGCGGCATCGGCCAAAATCTGGGTCCAGGCGATCGACTCGTCAAGTGCATGCACCTCGCCCGGCGGGGCATCGGCCACCCATGTCGGGCCGGGCAGGTTGCCACGATCTTCCGTCTGCCAGCCCAACGCGCCAAGCGTCTCGGCCAGCCCTGCGGTGCGATAGGCGTCGGGACCCATGATGCAGCCGCGGCGGCGCTTGCCGCAATCCATACCAGCCCCGATCAGAATGCATTTCTGCGCGCTCATGCCGTGTCTCCTTGTGAAATTGCCGCAGTGACGATGATCTCGACCAGCAGGTCCGAACCCGCCAGCCGCGCCTCGCCGCAGGCCCGCGCCGGTGCGTGTCCGGCAGGCACCCAGGCGTCCCAGACCTCGTTCATCGCGTCGAAATCGTTCATGTGGGCCAGCCACACGATGGCTTGCAGGATATTCTCTCTGGACGATCCGGCCTCGTCCAGCAGGGCGTCCACGCGGGACAGGCAGTCGCGGGTCTGCTCGGCCACTGTCGCGCCGCTGCCGACCTGTCCGCAGAGGTAGACGACGCCGTTGTGTTTCACGATCCGGCTCATCCGGGCGTTTGTGTGTGTCCGCTCGATCATGGCGCTTTCCTTGGTCATCGGGTGGGTTCCGGCGTCATCTCGGTGGCCGTTGTGGTTTCGCGGCGGGTCAGGTGGCGCAAGTAGCGCCGTTCGATCCAGCGGAAGACACGGGTGATGGCAAAGACGATCAGGAAGTAGAGGAATGCGGCGGTGATGAAGCCCTCATAGGCCAGGTAATAGCGGCCATTCAGCCAGCGCCCAACGCCAAGGATATCTTGCAAGGTGATCGTGCTGGCCACGACCGAGCCGTGCAGCATGAAGATGACCTCGTTGGAATAGGCGGGAATGGCGCGGCGAAAGGCCGAGGGCAGGATGATGCGGCGCATACGCAAGCCATAGGAATGGCCCGTGGCGATGGCGGCCTCGACCTCGCCTTTGGGCGTGTCGACGATGGCGCCGCGCAGCAGTTCGGCGGTGTAGGCCGACGTGTTCAGCGTGAATGCAATCAGCGCACACCACCAGGCCGAAGACAGGATCGGATCCCAGAGCCAGCTTTGCCGCACCGCCTCGAATTGCCCGAGGCCGTAGTAGATCAGGTAGGTCTGCACCAGAAGCGGTGTGCCACGCAGCACATAAGTGTACCCCCAGACAAGCGGGCTGAGGACCCGGTGGCGCGACGCACGGGCGATGGCCATGGGAATCGCCAGCAGGCCACCGAACACCAATGCCAGCACCGTCAGGTTCAGCGTCGTCCAAACCCCGTAGAGGAAGCGGTCGAAGTTCTCGGCGATCAGCGAGATGTCGAGCGGTATGTAGGACAGGATGTTTTCCATGGGTCAGCTCCTCACCACGCCGCGGCTGAAACGGCGGTCAAGCGCACGCAGGGCAAGATCAGAGATGCCGGTCAGCACAAGGTAGATGACAAAGGCCGCAGCCATGAAGGTAAAGAGCTGGCCCGTGGAGCGACCCGCCGTGAAAGCGTTGTAGACCAGATCCTGCAGCCCGATCACCGAGACAAGTGCGGTCGTCTTGAGTTGTACCAGCCAATTGTTGGTGAAGCCCGGCAGCGCATAGCGCACCATCTGCGGCCAGATTATGTGGCGGAAGATGAGCTGTCTGGGCATGCCGCAGCTGATCCCGGCCTCGATCTGGCCGCGGGGGATGGCCATGATTGCGCCGCGGAAGGTTTCGGTGAAATAGGCGCCGAAGATGACGCCGATGGTCGAGGCGCCAGCGACGAACTTGCTGATCTCGACATAGTCCCAAAGGCCTGTTGCCTGGCCGATGGCATTGATCGTCACCTGCCCGCCGAAAAAGACCAGCAGGATCAGCACCAGGTCCGGCACCCCCCGGACAATCGTGGTATAGGCGCCGGCCGCGCGCTGCGCGAGACGGCTTGCGGAAAGCTTGGCCCAGGCCCCAAGAAGCCCGAAGACAAGTGCGATGACCAGCGAGACCAGCGCAAGCTGGATGGTCATGATCGTCCCGGCGACAAGCTGTGACCGGTATTCGAGTATCAGGTCCATGAGCGTTTCCCTTGTTGCGTCGGGGCGGCGTTGGGCCGCCCCGATGGTTCCGATCAGTTGGAGGCGGAGTGTCCGCCGTAGATATCGAACGGGAAATACTTGCCGTTGATCTCTGCGTAGGTTCCATCCTCGCGGATCGCGGTGATCGCCGCGCTCAACGCATCGCGCAGCTCTTCGTCGCCTTTGCGGACGGCAATGCCGACACCTTCGCCGTAGCATTCGACATCCAGGTGATCCCCTCCGACAAAGGCGTAGTCAGCGCCGATATCCTTGCCGAGGAAGCTTTCCTGAGCGATCAGTGAATCCGACAGTTGCGCGTCGATGCGGCCCAGCGTCAGGTCACGGAACACTTCTTCCTGCGTGCCGTAGAGAACGACCTCGGCATCGGGGAACATCTTTTCGGCATAGCACTGGTGTGTCGCGCCCCGCTGAACGCCGATCCGCTTGCCGGCCAGCCCCTCGGCGGTATCCTCAAGGCCGGCGTCCTTCTTCGCAACGACGCGGGCGGGTGTCTGATAGTACTTTTCGGAAAAATCGATTTGGCGCTTGCGCTCTTCGGTGATCGACATCGAGGCGACGATGGCGTCGAACTTGCGTGCCTTCAGCGCCGGGATCATGCCGTCCCACTCCTGTTCGACCAACTCGCAGTCGCGCTGCATCTCGGCGCAGAGCGCAATGGCGATCTCGATGTCAAAGCCGGAAAGCGTGCCATCGGATTCCTTGAAGGAAAACGGCGGGTAGGCGCCCTCGACGCCGATACGCAGGTTGTCCTGCGCGAACGCCGGACAGGATACGACGACAAGCGTCGCGACACTGGCAAGGAAGGTTCTTCTGATCATGGTCGTTCCTCCTGGGATTGGATCAGTTCATTCGGGACAGAAAGGCCCGGAATTGTTCAGTTTCGGGGTTGGAAAACAGCTTCGCGGGCGGGCCTTCCTCGCAGACCTCGCCCTTGTGCAGAAACACCGTCTTGGAAGACACGTCGCGGGCAAAGCTCATCTCATGCGTCACCACCAGCATGGTCCGGCCTTCTTCAGCCAGATCGCGCATGACGCTAAGGACCTCGCCCACCAGTTCAGGGTCAAGCGCCGAGGTCGGCTCGTCGAACAGCATCACGTCGGGGTCCATCGCCAGCGCGCGGGCAATGGCCACGCGCTGCTGCTGGCCGCCCGACAGATGGGCCGGGTAATAGTCGGCGCGATCGGAAAGGCCGACCTTGGCCAGAAGCGCCTCGGCCTTTTCGCGCGCTTCGGCCCTTGGCGTCTTCTGGACGTGGACCGGGCCCTCCAGCACGTTTTCCATGACGGTCATGTGCGACCAGAGATTGAACCCCTGGAACACCATCGCCAGGCGTGCGCGCATCCGTTCAACCTGCCGGATGTTCGCGGGCACGGTTTCGCCGTGGCGGTTCTGTTTCATCTCGATCTTCTCGCCGGCCAGAAAGACATCACCGGAATTCGGCGTTTCCAGCAGGTTGATGCAGCGCAGGAAGGTGCTCTTGCCCGAACCCGAGGCGCCGAGTATCGCGATCACGTCGCCCTTGTTCGCCTCCATGGACACGCCCTTGATCACCTCGTGCTGGCCAAAGCTCTTGTGCAGATCGTTGATCTTGAGTGCGGAAATTCCGGTCATGTTGATGTCTCCTGGTAGGATGCGAGGGCGGCCAGTTCGCCAAGCTTCACGGGCTTGATCGGAGAGCGCGCGCGTGGCGTCGAGGGGGGGGTGCCGCAGGCTGCAAGGATGCCGCGCACCGTCAGATCACACATGCGGCCCTGGCAGGGACCCATCCCGGCACGGGTGGCGGTTTTGACCTGCCGGGGGCCGTTTGCGCCTTCGTCCAGCGACCGGCGGATATCGGTGGCGGTGATTTCCTCGCAGCGGCAGACAATCGTGTCGCCTTCGGGCGCGAGGAACTCCCGAGGGGGCGGGTAGGCGGCATCGAGAAACGGCCGGATTGCCAACGCCCTGTCCAGCGCGGCACGATCCGCCGCGGCCTTCTGGTCGCGCGCCTCTTCGCCGAGCAGGTCAAGCCTGTGCAGGATATCGAGCGCGGCCAGCCGACCGGCGGCCTGCGCGGCTTCGGCCCCGCCGATACCCGCGCCGTCGCCGGCAATGTGAAGGCCGGGTGCATCCGTGCCGCCCCAGGTGTCGGTCTTCGGCCGGAAGGATTGCTGGGCCTCGCACCAATCATGCGCCACGCCCGCGGCGCGGCTCATGTGGGTCGCGGGGACAACGCCCTGATGCGTCAGAAGCAGTGGCGTTACCAGACGGTGAGCGCGGCCCTTTGCGGTGAAGCCGAACTCGATGTCGCCGTTCTCGGTCGCCACGGCCTTGAAGCCCGACGCGCCGGTATGACGCGCGACCCCTGCGGCCCTGATCTTGTGGATGAGTGCGAGCCCCTTGAAAAGCGTCGGCGCGGCCCGCAACGCGCGGGGAAGATGTCTGGACGCGCCAAGCATCGTGCCCGCTGTCTGCGTTTCAACCAGCGCCCGCGGCGGCGCGCCCGCGTCGATCAACTGCGCCGCGATCAGGTAGAGGAGCGGCCCGGACCCGGCAAGAACCGCATCGCGCGGCAAGAGCCCTGCGCTCTTCATCAGGATCTGCGCCGCCCCTGCCGGCATCACGCCGGGCAGCGTCCAGCCCGGAAACGGAACCGGGCGTTCCTGCGCGCCACCCGCCAGCAGCACGTGGCGGGCGGTGGTGACCTGGCTTATGCCGTCACGGGACCAGACGACTCGCCGGCCAGTTTCGATCCGCCAGACGGTCGCGCCGAACTCGGCCGTGATCCCCGGAGCGTCGAGTGCCCCGACCAGCGGACGACCCGCGGCATAGTCCTTGCCGAGAAACGGCCGGGTGTCGCCGTTGACACCGACGTCGCGATAGATCTGTCCCCCGGCCCGCGGCTGTTCGTCCAGAAGCAGCACCTGCGCACCACCCTCTGCGGCGGTTGCGGCGGCGGCCATTCCGGCCGGTCCCGCGCCGATGATGATGAGATCGGCGTCACGCATCTGCATCGCTCCGGGCAATGTCGCGCAAACCGCGCTGTCGTCGCAGGGCCATTCCGTCCCGCACCAGGGTCATGCATCCTTGCGTATTTGGCTGTCCGTCCACCTCAATCAGGCAGTCAAAACAGACCCCCATCATGCAGAATGCGGTGCGGGACGAGCCGTTGACGCTTTGGCGTGAGGCCGCACCGGAATGGGCCAGCAGAGCCGCTGCAACCGTATCGCCCGGGCGCGCGGTGAGAGGTTCGCCATCAAGGGTCATCTGCACAACGCCAACCTGGTCAGGCCGCGTCAGAAATCGCGAAACGGGTTTCATCGAATGCCTCCAGATCAGGTGCGTTGGAATTTTCGTCGAGCCAATCCGCCAGGATACTGGCGTGGAGCGGCGCCAACGTGACACCGCTGTGACAGGTCACAAGATATGCGCCGGGATGTCGGGCCGACCGCGCATAGACGGGGTAGCCGTCCGGCGACATCACGCGCAGCGCGCTCCAGGCGCGTACGACCCGCACATCGGCAAGCGCGGGCATGACCGATACCGCCTGCCGGGCCAGCCCGGCCATCACGTCAAGTGTTTCACTGTCATCGGGGCCCGCGTCCGCCTTGGTGCCACCGATCTGGATCCCGCCCTCGTCAACCTGACGGATGGTGCTGGACAGGAACGGCAGCCGATAGCCCAACTTCTCGGTTATCAGCAACTCTCCGCGCTGCGGGTAGACACGGGTGGAAAAACCAAGCTGCGCTGCCAAGGATGAGGTGCCGAGACCGGCGCAGAGGACCACGCGGTCGGTGCCGTGGCGTGTGCCATCACGGAATGTCAGATCAAAGCCACCACCCGGTGCCTCTGCAACCGCGGTCACATGCGCGTCCGTCTTGAGATCGCCACCAAGCGCCAGAACAGCGCATCGCAGCGCCCTGAGAAGTCGCAGCGGATTTACGTGTCCATCATGCGCGCAGAAGGTGGCCCCGACGACAGTCGGTCCGATCTGGGGGTGCATGCGTCGAAGCTTGTCGCCGTCGATGATTTCATGGCTGAACCGGTTTCCCAAATACGCTTGCTGGCGCTCCAAATCCGCAGCGAAGTCCGCAAGTTCCACAGGGTCCGTAAAGAACTCGAACCCGCCGGACTGATCCAGCGACAGACCGGTGCCCGTCACGTCTTGGAGCATCGCTGCAAAATTCGGCCAGGCGGCAACGGCGTCGCGCGTCAGTTCGGCATAGGGCGCAAAACCAGCGCCCTTTCCCTGCAGCCAGACCAGACCGAAATTGCCCTGCGACGCGCGCAGATCACCGTCTGCGCCATCCAGAACTGTCACCCGCCGACCAGCCTGCAAAAGACCAAGCGCCGTGCACAGGCCAACGACGCCGCCCCCAATGATCGTGGTGTCTGATGCTTGCGCTGGCATGTGAATCCTCCTGCATCGACATTAGCACGGGGATTTTCATATCCAAAATTCTCTATTGTGCCTTAATCATACGTCGATGATATGTATTGATCATGCTCAACCGCCTCACGCACCGACAACTCGAAGCTTTCAGGGCCGTGATCGAAACCGGAAAGGTCACGGCGGCTGCACAAATTCTGAACACGACCCAGCCGTCGGTTAGCAGGTTGATCTCTGATCTAGAGCACGCCACCGGGTTCAAGCTGTTCGAACGACGCGGGCGGCAGTTGTACCCGACACCCGAGGCGCTGGCGCTCTACGAGGAGGTCGAAAGATCCTTCGTCGGCTTGGCCGAGATTTCCCGCGTCATCGAGGATATTCGCGATTTTCGCCGGGGCAGTCTGCTGATCGCCGGCATGCCGGCGCTGGCGCTGAAATTCCTGCCCGATGCGATCGCGGCCTTCGTCAAGACAGAACCCGGGATCACCGTCTCGTTGCGCGCCCGAAGCTCGCAAGCCGTGTTGCAACATCTCAGTTCGCAGCAATTCGACCTTGGTTTCGCGGCACTGGACACCGACCATCCGGCGGTCACGCGCCGCGCGATCTGCACGGCACCGATGCAGGCCGTTCTACCTGTCGGGCATCCCCTGTGCCGCAAGCAGCGTCTGGAACCCGGCGATTTCCATGAACAGCCTTTCATCACCCTTGGAGCCGAAATTTCCACACGGTCCGAAACCGACGTGTTTCTGGCGACAGGAGGCGCGCGCCCGCATGTCGTTGCCGAGGCGCAACTGTCGGCGTCGATCTGTGAATTGGTGGCCAACGGGGCTGGTCTGTCGATCGTAGAGCCTGTGACAGCCGCCAATTACGTGTCTGCAGGCAAGATTGTTTCACGCCCGCTACATCCCGAACAGCCCTTCCGGTATGATTTGCTGTTGCCAGCGTTGCGGGAACCCTCCCGCGTCGCGGCCAACTTTCTGGACCTGGTTGAAACGCAGTTTGCAGAGTTGTTCGGCGACTGATCAAAGACATTTTCGGCGTCCGCATTCGATCATTCGTTCCGGCAGAGCGAACAGCGGCATCTCGGGCGTCTGGAACGTTGATACTGACAAGGCACGCAGGGCATTGAAGTCTGACGGGTCGGGCTGCTTTGGAACCACCCAATAGCTGAAAACGTCCTTTGAGGCGGCGCAGTTCCGCAAGGGTCCTGGGCCAGAACCGTTTCGGTCCCATAGTTCGCCCCCCCCTTTGCTGAAATAAGTGCTATCAAAGGAGCGGGATCAATCCGCGACACGTCCAGACGAGTTCTGATGGACCAGTGACCGACGATGCCCAAACAGTACGATCCGTACAACCCAATAGGGCATCCAATGATTGCAGTCGCCAGTTTGAATTTCAAAACAAGCATTCGCCGCAAGACACTTCTTGCGATCAGCCTTGTACTCGCGATCTCGACAATCGTATTGCACCAGATTGTATCTATTCAACAGCTCAAAAGCTATCGCGCCATCGAACACCAAAGCGCAGTGAAGGATATCTCACGCGTTGCAGCTGTCCTTCAAAACGCATTGAATAAATACGTGATCATTTCTTCGGATTGGGGATCGTGGGATGCGACATACCGTTTTGCTCACGACGGCAACCAAACATACATCGACGAAAACCTGACAGTCGATACGGTCGTCAGCATGGAAATGAATTTTCTGATCTTGGTCGACAATAACGGGGATGTTCTTTCTGCCCGGGGGGTCAGTCTGTCGCGAGAGGCTGAGGTAAAAATACCGAAGGCGCTTCTTGAATTGCTGCGCCCTCAGGGCCCTGTTCTGGGTGGTATGGGACATGCGCTTAATGTAAGCGGATTGCTGTCGATCAATCGCAATGTGCTGTTGATGTCGGCCGCGCCGATCCTGCGCACCGATGACAGCGGAGAACCGCGCGGATATTTTATTGCAGGAAGGTATCTGGACCGCGATCTCCAAAAAGATCTTCAGGCGCAGACACAGCTAAAACTCTCTTTTTTGAAGCGCCGGCAAGATGGCTTTCCGGAGGGTGCAATTCCGGTCGTTGACGCACTTTTTTCGACCGGTTCTTCGGAACCCTTCACCTATCTGGAGCCGCGTTCCAAACTGGATGTGATAGACGAGGAAAACATGGTAGGCCATGTTCTGTTCCCCGATGTCGATGGCGGTCCGGTCTTGTTGGTCACGGCGCAAATTCCCCGCGTTGTATACCAGGCAGGTCAGAACAGTCTGAATGCATTGCTGTATGCGCTCTTGGTTGGGGGCGCACTTCTGATCGTGGCGGTGTCTCTCATGCTGGATCGGATCGTGCTGCGCCCGCTGTCTGTGCTTGGACGAGACGTGGAGGACATTGGAAAGACGTCGGATCTTAGCAAACGAGTTGCGGTTGCCGGTGAAGATGAACTGGCAGTGTTGGGAAATTCAACCAACCGGATGTTGGAGCAGTTGGAAATCACCGGAAACAGGCTGGCGGCCGAACATGATCGCGCCGAGAACCTCTTGCTCAACATTCTTCCCAAATCCGTTGCAGACCGGCTCAAGACCGATCCGGGTACAATAGCCGAGCGTTTTGACGAGGTATCAATTCTGTTTGCAGACATGGTTGGATTTACGGAAATGTCTTCTGAAAAGGATGCCGCGCAAATAGTTCGGATGCTCAATACAATTTTTAGCCGGTTTGACGATCTGGCCCAGGATCTTGGTTTGGAAAAGATCAAGACCATCGGGGATTGTTACATGGTGGCTTCGGGATTGCCTTCGGAAAACGCCAACCATGCACAGATGATTGCCGAAATGGCATTTGGGATGCTGGAGATTATCGGGGAGGTTGCAGAACAGGTTGACCAAGACTTATCGCTTCGTATCGGGATAAACAGTGGCGTTGTGGTGGCCGGGGTGATCGGAAAAAGCAAGTTCATCTATGACCTCTGGGGCGACACCGTGAATATTGCCAGCCGGATGGAGTCTTCTGGTGAGCCGGGATGTATTCAAGTGACCGAGGCCAGTTATTCGCTGCTGAAGGATCGGTATGAGTTCAAGGACAGAGGTTTGACCGACATTAAGGGCCGGGGCAAAATGACAACATATTATCTGGTTGGGCGGCGCTAGCTGTACCGTTGCGCCACTGGTCAGTGGGCTTGCGTTTTTCCGGTGATCTGTGCATTTGCCTCAACCAGTTTCAGCCGGGTGTCTGCGGCCAGAGAGTTTTCCAGCAGCATCTTTAGATCAGAGTCCTTCCGACACAGCATGTTCAGGGATTCGGTGCCTATTCGGAAAAAGCGCGCCGGTTTGGAGACAGTCACGGTCGCGGTTGCTGGCGCTGCATCAAAGCATGTCATCTCGCCAATGAACGTCGCGGGTTTGCTGGTGCCAATATGTTCATCACCGATGGTGACGGATGTCTCTCCATCGGACAAGAAATAAAGCGCGCCGACGGGGCTGCCTTCCGATGCAACGGTTGTGCCTATTTCCGCATCCAGCCAGACCCCCGCATTGAAAAACTTGCGCGCCATTGGTTTGGGCATGCCCGGCAGCTTTTCCTTGATCAAATAGGCTTCTTCTGCATTCAGACGTGTGACAGCATTCAGGTAGCCGACACGTGTCAAACCAATGATGCTGATGCCGATCCAGGTCGCCTGAATTATTGCGGAGGAGAGATTGAAGTCGTTCGTCAGAGACAACAGGACTAGCCCGGCAGCCAGAAGATTGAATATCGTATAGGCGTAGCCATTGCCTTTCAGCAGCCCAGTTTGCAAACCTGCGTAGGAGCCGATGTAAAAGACCACCCCGGTTAACCCCGCAAAATCAAGGATGGTAGACCTTTCGATCCCATAGAAAGTATCCATTACCTGAACAACCCGTTTTGCATGCGCCGCCTGCCACGACATCGGACCACGAATGCCGCCAATCCGTCAACAAATGTCCCGGCACGGATTGTCAGATGTAACACAACCCAGGCTGCTTGTGTGATTTTAAAACACTGAAAACGCGCGGGATTTGCTCCGAAACTTCACCAGGGATCGAGAGTTGATCTGCAAGCGTTTGTCCTTCGCCCGTTGCAAGGCCGCCCGCAACACTCGGCGTGGCATCTCAGATGAGCGGGCGAGACCAGACAGCGAAGGTCGGCTTGAGAAGCAGTTGTGGCTTGCCCTTGTTGCATCGCCCTGAAGCCCCTGAAAGCAAACGCGAAACCGAAGCCCGCTGCACAGATGCCCTCCATCTAGGCTCAGGACCCATTGATTTCCGGCGATCAGCGTGATTCACCGTTCGAAAAACGAGCGGTGACATGTCTGATCTCTTCTGGCTTAGCGACGCGCAGATGGCGCGGCTTGCGCCTTTCTTTCCCAAGTCTCACGGCAAGCCCCGCGTCGATGATCGGCGCGTGTTGAGCGGAATTATCTTCATCAACCGCAATGGCTTACGTTGGCGGGATGCGCCCGCCGCATACGGTCCGCACAAGACCTTGTACAACCGCTGGAAGCGGTGGAGTGACAAAGGTGTTTTCGCGAGGATGATGGCTGG
>NZ_JBNAFN010000035.1:0-24674 GCF_049800695.1 Fluviibacterium sp. S390
TCGACCCCTTTCGCCAGCGCCTCCTACGCGTGGTTTTCGGCGGCGAGGTGACGGGTCACGATGGTGAGCATATCGACGATCTGCTGCAGACGCCGGTCCTGCCCGACGTCGTGGTGATGAACCCGCCTTTCGCCTCCTCGGTCGATCGCTCCCGAGACAAGCACATCGCCGTCAAGCATCTCATCGCGGCTGCCAAGCGTCTTGCGCCCGGTGGGCGGCTTGTGGCGATCATGCCGCAGGGTTTCACGTCTGAGCGCGATGCTGCGCATTGGTCACGCGCCTGCGGTCTCCTGACGCCGCGATTGGCGTTGACGATGCCGGGGCAGGTCTACCGCAAGCTCGGCACCTCGGTCGAAACCCAGCTCATGGTCTTCGACAAGGTGCAGGAAGACGGCGAGATGATCCGCGCCACTTTGTGCGATCTGGATGAAGCCCTTCCATTTGTCGATGCCGTGGCCGCAACACGGACCGAGATGAGCCCGGCCCAACGGGTTGAAGCGATCCCTCATGCTCGGCCGACCGTTCGATCATCTGTCCCGCGCAAGACCGTTGCCGGTGTTATCACCGCCCCCACAGCCAGGGCCAATGCCGTCCGTCCGCTCAGCTTCACGAGCCTTCAGACCCCGCGCAACAACATGCCCATCTCAGACATCTATGCGCGCTACCGTCCGCAACGGATCGAGATTGCGGATGCGCAGGAACATCCCACGCCGCTCGTTGAAAGCATCGCCATGGCCTCGGTTGCCCCGCCCATGCCCTCAAACACGGGCAGTGATGACTTGCGCCTGCCCGCCCGGTTGATCGAGGAGGGAGATCTCTCCGAGGCACAGCTGGAAACCATCATCATGGCGCATGACGCCCATGGGCGTGACCTCCCGGGGCGCTTCACCATCGACGAGGACCAAACCAAGCTGACGCGCGCCGATGACGACCCGGACGCACGGCCGTATCGCCTCGGCTATTTCCTCGGCGACGGCACCGGCTGCGGCAAGGGGCGCGAATGCGCAGGGCTCGTCCTGGTGAACTGGCTGGCCGGACGCAGAAAGGCGATCTGGGTCTCCAAATCCGCCACGCTTATCGAGGACGCGATCCGCGACTGGACCGATCTTGGCGGTTCGCCCGCCGACATCCAGCCGCTCTCCAAATGGAAACCGGACCAGCCCATCCCGATGGGTGACGGTATCCTCTTCGTCACCTACGCCACGCTGCGCTCGGCGGGCAAATGCGGCACCACGCGGCTGAGCCAGATCCTCGACTGGATGGGCGAAGACTTTGACGGCGTCCTCGCATTTGATGAGGCCCATGCCATGCAGAATGCGGCCGGGTCCGAGCAGGGCAGGGGGGTCAAACCCTCCCAGCAGGGCCTTGCGGGCCTCCGGCTGCAACTGGCCGCACCGCGTGCTCGCGTCTTCTACATCTCGGCCACTGGTGCCACGAGCGTGCACAACCTCGCCTATGCCGCGCGACTGGGGCTCTGGGGGCAGGGCCCCGAATATCCCTTCCCGAGCCGCGAGGGTTTTGTGTCGGCGATGGAAGCCGGCGGCGTTGCCGCCATGGAGGTGGTCGCGCGCGATCTCAAGACGCTCGGGCTCTACACGGCGCG
This sequence comes from Fluviibacterium sp. S390, assembly GCF_049800695.1. NCBI lineage: Bacteria > Pseudomonadati > Pseudomonadota > Alphaproteobacteria > Rhodobacterales > Paracoccaceae > Meridianimarinicoccus > Fluviibacterium sp. S390. The sequence goes on from NZ_JBNAFN010000035.1 coordinate 1,604, forward strand.
CGCCCTCAGCTTCGATGGGGTGGAGTATGACGTGCTCGAACACGCACTCACTCCGGCCCAGATCGAGATCTACGATGCATACGCGGGTGCGTTTCGGACGATCCACCACAATCTCGAAGCTGCACTGACCGCGACTGGCGTCAACGATGCCTCGGGCGAGACCAATGCCTCGGCCGCACGCGCCTCGGCCAAATCCCGCTTCGAGAGCACGAAGCAGCGCTTCTTCAACCATCTCCTGATGGGCATGAAGGCCCCGACCATCATCCGCGCCATCGAGGACGACCTCGCGGCGGGCAATGCTTGCGCTATCCAGGTGGTTTCGACAGGCGAGAGCCTGCTGAAGCGGCGACTTGAGACGATGGATCCGGAGGACGAGCTCGTCGAGGGTGCCTTGACGCCGCGTGACTACGTCCTGGGATACCTCGAACAGGCCTTCCCCATCCATGCGCAAAAGCTTGTCGAGATCGACGGCAATATGGTGGCCGAGCCGCTCCGCGATGAAACTGGCGCGCTAGTTGTCTCCCGCGAAGCGCTTGCCCTGCGCGATGCGGCCATGATGGAGTTGATGACGCTGGCCCCGATCCCTTCGGCGCTGGATCAGATCCTCTGGGCTTTTGGCGACGAGGCCGTCGCTGAAGTCACGGGGCGGTCGATCCGGCCCCTCAGGGCCGAGGACGGCCATCTTTTCATCGAAAAGCGCAGCGCCAGCAGCAATTCGTCGGAGACCCAAGCCTTCATGGACGGCGAGAAGGATATCCTGATCTTCTCCGATGCAGGCGGCACGGGCCGATCTTACCATGCGGCCCAAACGGCGAAGAACCAGAAACGGCGGCGGCACTATCTTCTGGAGCCCGGCTGGCGCGCGGATGCGGCCATCCAGGGGCTCGGGCGCACGCATCGCTCGGCTCAGGTCAGCGCGCCCTTCTTCCGGGTCTGCACCTCGGATGTGCATGGCGAGAAGCGTTTCACCTCGACGATTGCCAAACGCCTCGACCAGCTGGGGGCCTTGACCAAGGGTCAGCGCGAGACCGGCTCGCAGGGCATGTTCCGCGAGGAGGACAATCTCGAAAGCCCGATCGCACGGGCGGCGCTGCGTGGGTATTTCGCCGATCTTGCCGCCGGGCGCGCCGAGGCGATGAGCTATGAGAGCTTCTCCGACTGGACCGCTTTGCGGCTGATCGACAAGAACGGGGTGCTGCTCGAAGAGCTTCCCCCGATCCAGCGGTTTCTGAACCGAGTGCTGGCGTTGCCCATCCACATGCAGAACGCGCTCTTTACCGAGTTCATGGCGAGAATATCCGACCAGACGGAACGGGCGCGTGCGGCGGGCACGCTCGATCTCGGCGTGGAGACCCTGCGTGGCGAAAAGATCGAGCAGGTCTCCACCGAGGATCTCTGGACCTGCCCGAAATCCGGCGCCGTGACGCGGATTATCGGACTTGAGGTGACGGACCCAGTGTATGTCCTGGTCGCCGAAGAGGCCATATCGCGCAATCCCGACAAGCTGCCGATGGTGAATCGCGCCTCCGGTCGCGCGGCGCTCATCTCGGCGCGGCCCATGCAGATGTATGACGAGGACATTGTCACGCTGATGCGCAAGGCGGTGCGGCCAAACGGGTCGAGCTATCTCGAAGAGGCACGGTTTGAGTCCTCGGCTTGGGAAGAGATCGACAGGCCCGAATTTGCGCAGATTTGGGAGGCCGAGGCTGCGTCCCTGCCAAAAACCACCACGACCAAGCTCTACCTGCTGACCGGGCTGCTGCTGCCGATCTGGAAGGACATTCCGACCACCAATGAGCGCATCTACCGGGTCACGCCCGACGGGGCGACCGCGATGATCGGGCGGACTCTGAGCGAGCAAGGCGCGGCCGCGCTGCGCGCCCGCTTCCTCGTGTCCAACCCGCAAACACCGCAGGAGATGTTGACCGCCGCCCTCGGCACCACCGCACCTGTCGATCTGGGCCGGGGTCTGACCCTGACCCGTCGCCGGGTCGCAGGCGAGATGCGCCTTGAGTTGGGCGGTGCGGATCGGGGCATGATCGATGGCCTCAAGGCGCTCGGCTGCTTCACCGAGATCATCGCCTTCCAGTTGCGTGTGTTCCTGCCGCATGGGGACGGGATCGACACGGGAAGCATTCTGGCCCGGATCGTGGGGCAGCGAGTCGCCAAGGTGGCAGAACAAGCCGCCTGAAAAGTCAAAGCGAGCTTCCGGTCGGGCGGCGTGGATGGGATTTGGCCGATCTGCGCTTTCCGGGCGCGCGCTGACCAATGCCAGGCCCGGCCCCCCCAAATTCAGATAAGAGGACAGACCCATGACCAATCCCCAGATCGACTATGCCGCAATGGCGGCTCAGTGGCGTGCAGAGCGCGAAACCACGTTGAAGGCATCCAGAGTGGAGCTGCTCGCGCAACTACGTGCGCTTGGCATCAGCGAGGTCGCTGTCGAATACGAAGGCTATGGCGACTCCGGCAATGTCGAGGATGTGACGGTGCAGCCTGCAGAGGTCCAACTGCCGGAGCCGCTTGCCACAGAGGTTGGCGACTTCGCCTGGTCGCTCGCCTATCACCATCACCCGGGGTTCGAAAACAACGAGGGCGGCTACGGCACGCTGACCTGGGACATCACCGCCGACAGTGTCACCTTGGATCATGCCGACCGCTATGTCGAATGCTCGCACAGCTATGACGAGGGGCTGTGAGATGGCCCATCCGCTTCATCATGCTGAAAGCTCTGCCCGGAAATTCGGCGGGGTGCCGTCTGACTATCAGGCAGTGCACGACTGGTTCGACGCCTCAAAAGAGCACCTCGCGCTGTTCACGCACAGGGCGCTTCGCCACCATGCCCAAGGCCTGTTTGAGGCTGAACGCGCCTTCGGCCTGACCCTGACCAATAGCGCTGGTCGAGAGATCCCCGTGCGCTGGATCGGTGAGCAGCATGTCCGCGAAGACTGTCAGGGCCGTATTCCGAGCATGGCGGATTGGCTGCGCCGAATCCAGCCCGAACCATGGATGGCCAATGGCCATATCGATAGCCATGTCAGCAGGGAACCCTGCGGCGACCCAAGGTCTGCCTGGGCCTCCGAGGTCGCGGCCGGAAAGACGATCCTTGGCCTGAAGGATTGGATGGCGGCGCGCGCGACGCAAGTCACGCAAAGCGCCTGACAGCTCTCGGCCGTTTGCCAAACGAATGCTGCGCGGAAGCCCGGTTGGACGACCGGGCTTCTTGCGTGGTTTCCCCACCATTCTTCTTGAGGAGGTTCGCATGACACTCGATGACATCAAGGCGGCCGTTGATGCCGGCCAGACCGTGCATTGGGCCAATACCGGCTACGTTGTCCACAAGGACCGGCTCGGTCAGTACCTCATCACCTATGTGCCGAATGGTAGCTGCATCGGTCTGACCGACCGGGGCGGGCACCGGTTGAACGGAAAAGAAACGGAGTTTTTCGTCGCGCAATCGAAGGACGCCGCAGAAAATCCAAGCAGCCAATCAAGACCAGACGGGCAGGGGAGGGGCGTAGCACCCGGAGGCGCGGGGGCCTTCCCACTCGGACGGCAGCTCTGACCCGTGGGCGGGGCTGAAAGGAAAGCAGGCTTTCTGATTTGTGATCCCTCAAGGGGTCGAGAAAGCAATCCCGGATGCGTTGGCAAAAACGTCAGGCACCGGCCAATCCAAAAGGAACCATCCCATGTTCGCAGGAACCCTCACCCGCAATGTCGAGACCGCAGCCGCCGAGTACACCGGCATGATCCACTCGACGCGCTTTGACATCGCCATCCAGTTGGAGGCGCGGGCCAAGATGTCCGAACGCAGCCCGGATTTTGACGTGACGGCAGTCAACAAATCAGGCCGCAAGGTGCGCATCGGCACGGCCTGGAACGAGACCGGCAACACCAGCGGCAACCCCTACATCTCGATGCAGATCGATGTCGGCTTGGGCCCCTTCCGGGTCAACGCGGTGCAGACGAAAGAGGCGCGCGCGGCCCAAAGCGGCGAATTCGAGATCATCCCGCTGGTCTCGAACGGCCTGATGAAATCCGGCTCGATCTCGGGGGAGCTCACCGCCATGGACGCCGACAACGCCTTCACCGGCTACATCGCCAACATGATGTTCGATCTGGAGTTCATGCTGATCGAGAACAGCTACAAATCCGAGGAAACCCACCCCGATTACCGTATCGAGGTCAGCTCGCCCCGGGGCACACCGATCCGCGTCGGCTCGGCCTGGATGGCGAAAAGCAGCCGCACGGGCAATGACTACCTGTCGCTGCTGATCAACACGCCCGATGGCGACCTGCGCGTGAACGCCGTGCAGAACGAAGAGCAGCGCGGCGGGCAGGCCTTCTCCATCATCCCGTTCATCGACAGCGGTGAGCAGCCGCAGGACGCAGGCACGGGGCTGTCGTTGGTCGCCTAATTGGTACGCGAGGGCGAGACGATCTGAACCCAAAGGGGAGCCGTGGGATCACGGTTCCCCTTTTTCCATGTTTGGCTGCATGACGGGCGCCATCTGCTTGCGATCTGCTGAATATGATATACGATAATATATTATCGAATGGACGAAGGTAGGCACATGGTGGCGAGACTGGGAAAAGCTCCGTGGTTCGAGAGCTTTGATGTAGACGCCGAGGTTGAAGAGCTTCTTGCTCATATCCAGCGTTGCACCGGATTTGCGCTGCCTGAACGACAGCGTGATGTCATCATGACCCATGCAAGGGCAAAGCTCGACCGGACAAGGCAGGGATATCTGGAGGCCAAGGCGGCGGGAAAGCCGGTGTCCACATCGCGCCGCGCCTATCTGACCGTCCTGCAGGACACGATCTTCATGGCGATCCCGGAACAGAACCTCGCGCGGATGCCCCTGAGCAAGCAGGTTCTGAACGATCCATCATTTTACGCGGACGCCATGCACTATGCCGCCGCGATCAGCGAGGATGAGCTCTTCATGGCGCTGTCCTCTTCGCTGAAGGACATGACGGTGCAAGACGCCCGGGCGTTCGTCTCGAAGCTCTGGCACAGCACGATCGATGACAATGCCCGCAAATATGCCGAAGCGTTGAAGCGCCCCGAGCGTGAAATCATGCTGCTGCGGCCTGGGAACACCGTGTAAGATCGGAGCCATTCTCTTGGCTTGAGCCCTACCGAGGTTGGCCGCCGCGAACCCCCTTTCCCGGAGGTGGCACCCTGTGCAGCGCGCGAAAGCCGTTGAAGGCGCTGTGGGGACGACTACTGTCGCCAACATGATGAACCGGGATCACATGCGCGTCTTCTTCCGGCGCACCGCGGCGCTTGCCGCTTTTGTCGCGCTGCTCTGGGCGGTTCAGGTTGTCAATTGGATCACCGGCTACGGCCTGAACCCGGCCTTCGGCCTGATCCCCAGGCACGGCAGCGGATTGGATGGTGTCATCGCCATGCCCCTCCTGCATGGAAGCTTCGCGCATCTTATGGCCAATACGCCGCCGCTTCTGGTGATGGGTGGTCTGCTGGTGGCAACGACCACGCGGGCCTTGTTGCCGGTGAACGCCGTGGTGATCGGCCTCGGCGGCGCTCTCGTCTGGCTGTTCGGAAGCTCCGCCATCCATATCGGTGCGTCAGGGCTGGTCTTCGGCTGGTTTGGCTTCCTCGTCGCGCGCGGCTTCGTGGATCGCTCATTGATCACGCTGGGCGCGGCACTGGTGGTCGGTGTCCTCTATGGCTCAATTCTCTGGGGCGTTCTTCCGGGCCAACCCGGCGTCTCGTGGGAGGCGCATCTCTTCAGCGCCATCGCGGGCGCGGCCGCTGCAGCCCTTGTCCGGACGCATGTTCATGTGCCGCGCCTCGGCGGTGTCGATCTGGACTGAAGCGGGCCACTCGACCCAAAGTAGCCAGTAGTTTTTGGCGCGGCGCATGCCCGCTCCTAGTTTGTTGCAGACCTTTGGATCACGATGCAGCAATCAGATACAGTCGTCGGATAAGTCGACATCATCGTCGCTTGTCGGGGAGTCAGCGCCTTACAAGAAGGCCTTAACTTCAGTTGGCTCAACCTTTCAGATCTGTCACCTCATTAATTTTCAAAAGGAAATTTGCTTTTCGCATCGACCCGCAAGGTGCTTTCGTTGCAGGCTAGTTCGGACGCCGCCGCCTCCCACGTGCCGTAGCGCTCCTTTGCCCAGAGTGCGAGCCGTGTCTGAAACCAGTGAAGCCGCTGCTTGCGGGTGCCGGTTCCAAAATCTCCCGGCGGGGGGGCGCCGACAGCGCGCCACTCTTCGAGTGCCTGGCGTTGTAAGGAGACGTTCCATGGCCCATCGGGCCGCGTCGAAACGATGATCGCGGCAAGGCGCTGCAGGTCGCGGATGTTGCGCGGCAGACGCGCCTCTGTGAGAGCGCGCTCCAGCGTCGGGCTCCAGGGCGGATCACCGGGAAAGCCGATCTCGCGCCAGACGCGACCCCAGTCGGCTTGCAGGTCCGCAGGGCAGTCGCGCAGGGGCGGCAATTCAACCTGCAGATGGGCGATGCGGTCGAAGAAATCCGGATCGAGCGACTTCTCCAGTTCGTCGATCGGAAGGTTTGAGGCGCAGACAAGATCGAATTGTGCATCCTGGTGCTCGGTCTCGCCGAGCCGTCGCCAGCGGCGCACCCCGCCTTGCAGCGCGAGTAGTAGAATGCGCTGGGTGTCCCTCGGCAGGTCCTGCACCTCGTCAAGGAACAGGATCCCGCCGTCCGCTTCGTGCAGCAGTCCTCTGCCAACCGCAGACACCTTGTCATTGGTGGCCGCCACACGGCCGAACAGCAACGCTTCGACACCTTCTCCCCTCAGGTGGCCGCAAGAGACCGTAACGACGTGTCGCCCCCCTTTTAGCCTCGCTACAAGGCTTTCAACTACCCGTGTCTTGCCCACGCCACGCTCACCAAGGATCAGAAGCGGCACTCCCGGGACCAAGGCATAGCGCGCGAGCCGATCCAGCGCAGCGCGCCGGTCGGCCGAGAGCGCATCAGGGTCGTAGGTGGCCTGTTCCGGGGTCTGCGCCAGATCTGCACGCAGGGCCGAGAGCCAGGTTGTTGGCGCGAATTCGACCGGAGAGATCCGTGCCGGCGCTCCCGGATCGGGGCGCTGCGAGGACCACAGCCGGGTGCCGGGCGGGAAGGCACCGCCTGCCGCCAGCACAAGCCAGACCGCATGCATCGCAGGCGTGCCGGGCGAGACATTCACATGCAGCGGTTCTTCCAGTGCCGAGATCTGCGGCAGAAGCTTCGCCCGCAGGGTCAGGTAAAGCGTGGCATGGTCTGTAGGGTCGGCGACAGGGAGCGCCATAGTCTCGATCTGCAGGTGCTGTGGTAGGTCTTCGGGGGCCTCTCGCCCTTCTTGCAATAACAGTAGCACCCGCTCGATAGAATGGCCGCGCCTGGCCAAGGCCTCCAACGCCCCGGTCAGGACCGACGTGCCGTGATTGACCGAAGCCCAGCACAGCAGGGTTTCACCGCTCATGTGGCACTCCTGGTCATAACCACGGCCTTTGCGCGGGCCGTTTCGAACAGACGCTCAGCGGCCTCGAGTTGCGCGAGATTCGAGATCACGACCACCCGACGCCCCGAAGGCTCGCGCATCAAGGCAGGGAAGGTCGTAGGCGCTCTATCATCTTTTTCCTTCTTCAATTCCTTGCCATTCGCGTCAATATGGATCGCCCGTGTGGCGACTTGGGGCGGATCGATGCGCCATGTCACGCTCAGCGCACGTGCCAGCGGCAGTTCGGCGGGCATAGCCGGGCGATCGGGGAGCGGGTCGGTGAGTGAGCGCATCGTGACGGTGCCAAGATTAACAGAGCGGTTGGCTGGGATTTCCAGATCCTTCAGATATCCGTCCTTCCACAGCGTCACCTTTTCCATGTCCTGCGTGACCTTCGCTTCGGGATCAAGCCAGGCCTGCGCTGTGCCGGCCCACCCTTCAAGGATTTGCCGCAGACTCTCCGCGCGGTTGCCATCCAGAGAAAGACCAAGTTCGAAGCCTTCCTCCATCCCATGACGTTCAATGTTCGCCGTCATGATCATGGCGCGGTCGCGGTCGGTCCAGATTGCCTTCGCATGGAGCCATTTGAATCCGTACACTTCAGCGCCGGCTTCGGCCAAAGCGGCTAGCGCGGGCATTGCCGCGGGTCTGATCCGCGCGAGTACAGTGACCTTCACCCCAACGTTCGCGCGGGCAATCAGGGCTTGGGTGACCGGATGATCCAGCGCCCAGCCGAAGGAGGAGACTATGATCCGCCTTTCTGACTCTTTGATCAGTTCAAGGGCGGTGTCCTGAATCGAGCGGCGTGGCGGGGAAGTCACAAGGGCCCGACCCGCAGCGGGGGACTCGACGGCTCCGAGGGGCTTTGCGGGTCTGAAATCAGTGCCGCTCATCCGGTGCTCGGCGCGTTCCCAGAAAGCATGACGCAACTCGACGAAGACTGAGCGGACTTCATCGGACGTCAGGCGAAGCCCCAACTCCTCGTTGCGGGTCAGGGCCTCGTCAGTGATGTTGGCGGTCAGTAGCCAACCCTGCGCATTCGGACCTTTGGGGTCGATCAACACTGACTTGGCGTGATAGTCCGCCGCGCTGCGGATCATGGCATGCGGGGCGAGGCGGCGCAGCATCTCCTCATGATGTTCGCGGCAGTGTTTCGAGAAGTCATCCTCCTCTCTCTCCTGCCCGAGGCGGGCTTCCGAGGCGAGCATCATGTAAACCCGCACGCCACGATGAGCGGCAGCCTCCAGCGCCGCGATCATACGGTCCGAGGCAAGCAGGAAGCTGCACAGCACGACCATCTCTTGCGCAGCGCCGATCATTTTCACCAGCGCGTCTTCGAGACAGCGGCTGGAATCGGCGGGCAGCAGGTCGTCATTCCCGAGGCTCTGTTTTGATACGGATCGTGGTTGCGGCACCCAGGCCATGCCGAGCGGGCGACCGATCTGTGAAACGGTTTCGGTACGGGGAGCTTCAGAATCGATATGGCGGTCTACCAGCATCACAGGTTCCAATCTTCGGCGGCGGTCAGGTTCCAAGCGACAGCGCTCAGCGGTGCGCCCGTCTGGACGGGACGGGTGCGGGCGGCAAGGACTGCCCGGGAAGGGAGCCTGAGCGACGCAAAAGCCGCGAAGGGTGCGGCGGCCTGTGCGCACCACGCTTCAAAGCGCCTTGAGCAGGCGACCTCATCGATGCTGTCCTCAAGGCGCCAGGCAGCCCAAGCATCAGCATCGAAGTGGTTGCGGGTGTTAATCTCGATCCTACGCACAGTCGTCTGGTCAAAATTCCCATAGTCAAGCAACTGAACGGGACGCGCAAAAGTGATATCCTCGCTCATATCGCGCCGAGACTCGTCTGGCAGGTTGGCGAAATCTCGGTGCAAAACTTCAGCTTCTGTATCCCAGTCGGAGGTCAATCCTGCTGTTTCCAGAAGCGCCTCGAAGGTCGCTTTATGGGAAAGCTCCGGAGCAGGAAGATCGAAGCTCTTCTCGCCAACCTTCAGGCTGAGGCTCTTTTTTGCGACTTCCCATGTGAGCGTCCCGGTCTTTGACGTGAGCCGTTCCACATTGTTCGGTAAATCGTCGATGCGCTGCCTCTGGCCGCCCATGATCGGCGCGAGGGGCAGACCCTTAAGCGCGTCGAGCGTGGTGTGCGGACGTTCCGTATTACGCTTCGGTGCGTCATACCGGACCTCGTCGAACGCTTTCGATTCCGAATAATCAGTCAACTGGATCAAATTGTGTGGCAGCAGCGGATCACTGGTATGCCAGACCTCCCAGCTACCACGTTCTGCGATGAACACAGCTTCCTTCTTCAGGGCCTCGTGGCCCGCCTCGGTGAGTTTGAAGCCCTCATTTCCCTGCGCCTCCAATGTGCCGGACCGCTCGAGTTGTTCCAGAAGCCGTTGGGCGATCTGCCTGCGCCCCTCGCGTGCGCCAAGCAGGTGGCCTGCTGCTGAAGCCGAAGTAATCCCGTCAGTGTCGCGCGCCATCAGCAGGAATGGCATCAATTCGGGCCGCTTTTCCTCCTTGGCGACCTCACCGGCGAAACGAGTGACATGGATCTCCATGGACCGTGTCAGGGTAAAGGCGGGGATCATTCTTTCTCTCCTTTTGCGATGCTGCGGCCCCAAGGTGCGGCTTCGGCCAGAGATCCGAGCGCGCCGCCGGCCCTCTTGAGGCCAGCACGATGGCCGAAGATCACCAGCCGATGGCGCGCCCGGGTCAGGGCAACGTTCAGCCGGTTGGGCGCGCGCAGGAAGTGCGTGCCGTGAGTATTGCCAAAGCTCAGCAGAACCATATCGGCCTCTTGGCCCTGAAATCGGTCCACGGTGCAGATATCGGCGACGCAATACGGCCCGAACTCGATGCGGCGCGAGCGCGCGGCTCCGCCCGCCAAATTCTGTACCGCACGGCGAAGCGCCCGTTCCTGTACCCGGTAGGGCGACAGGAGCGCGACCTCCCATGCCCCGCCGCCCGGAGGTGGATTGGTCTTCGTCCAGTCGACGAAGGCGCGCAACTCGCGCAGCATCTCCTTGACCTCAGCACGATTGCCGCCCTCTCGTGCGTTGAAGCGCCCGGGAACATGGCTCCAAGTCATGCGCGGCTCGTCCTCCCGCCAGCCCCAGGGGCGGTCGGACATCGTGTCGGCGGTATGCAACGCCTGGCCGCCATAGAATGCCTTGCTAGGAAAGTCGGCGATTTCGGGGTGCATCCGATGTTGCCAAGACAACAGCACATGGCGATTTTTCAAAACTTTTTCGGGCAGCCCGTCTGTCAGCGCATTGCCGCGATCGCGATCCCCGCTGCGCTCAAACCCTTGGCGCAAAGTTTCGAGCACCGAAGGCAGCGCGATTCGACGGGTCAGCGCGATCGCGTTCTTCAACTTGTCATCCGCCGCAGCAGGCAACAGCTTTTCAGTCTCTTGGCGTAGGATTTCCGCCTTGACGCCGGTCTCGTCGCGGAGGCTGTAAAGCGTCACTTGACGCCAGGCGAGCTCATGACCCCAACTGGGTGGCGTCTTGTCGCCGTTGGCCGCGTGGCGCCGGCGCAGGGTGGTCAGCGCATCACCAGAAGCGCGAATAGTTTCCAGATCAAGGCGAAGCGCCTGCGGCCGGGCCTCGAGGGCCGCCGCAGGGCCTATCACGATATCGGCGAGGGCAGCGTCAGGGTCCTCGGGTACCCGGATTGCGACGCCGCGCGCCTCGGCCTCCTCGCGCCAGATCCTATCCTGCTTCGCATTCGCGACCACCGCAGCCGCGCCGCGCTTGCCGGTCTGTGCGTAGAAGCTGTCGACACAGGCATTGCGGCGGTCTTCATCGGGAAGGCAATCGTCGAGCGCGGCGGCAACGCCGTCATCATCGACATAGGGCGACAACTGCTTCGGATCACCCACCAGCACCCAACGCTGCGCGAGAAGTGCGGGCACGAGGAATTCCTGAAAAGTTGTCTTGGAGGCCTCGTCCACGATCAGTATGTCGAAGACTGGCGTGGCTTGGCGGCCCTTCTTGATATCGGGATGTTGCAGGATGCCGATCGTCGATCCGCAGACAAGATTGGCCCCGTCGAGCAACAGGCGTTCGACAATGTGATCCCCATGGGCCGCCCGCAGTTCGTCCAGCAATTTCTGCTGGGCGGCATCGGGCGTCCCAATCCCTCCGAGATAGGCCAGAAGGCGCTGCCGTTCCTGCTTCGTCAGTCGTTCTAGGGTCCATTTCTTTGCTTCGTCGGAAAGGCTTGCATCGCGGCCGATCCGCACTGGAATGACAAGGTCGCGATGCGCACTGCCTTCCGCCATCAACCTTTCCAACACGTTGTCCACTGCGACATGGGTCGACGCGCAAAGGAGCACCCGCTTGCCCATACGCGCCATTTGCAAGATCAGCTCGCAGATCACCGTGGTTTTGCCTGATCCGGGCGGGCCTTCCATCAAGGCGAAATCGGGGGTGGAGAGTGCGTAGCGCACGAAGTCGCGCTGCTCGGACGCGCCGGGGCGGTTGGGATCAGTCAAGACCAACCACTCGGGCTCCGGCACAGGCATGTGGGTAGGCCAGGCGGCAAAGGCTTTCTGCTGCAGCAGTCGTAGCAGTGGGCGATGGGCAGGATGCGGCTGGTTCTGAAGCGCCGAGATCGCGTCGAGCTGCTTGCGCAGTTGATAGCCGTTCGGGCGCAGCGTCAGCGGCTTGCCTTCGGGCGGTAAATCGGCAAGGCGTAGGCGTCCAGCATCGGGATCATGCTCGAGTACGTCGATTTCACGAAAGGTCGGTCTCTCGCTACCGTTTCTGGTTTGCTGCTTCTCGATCCAGGCAACCCTCTCGACCTCCGGGTCGGTAAAGAGCCGCAGTTCGGCCTCGGACAATTCATCGCCGCCACTCTTGTGCAGGCGCACCCAGAAACCGTCGCTCTTTTTCCCCGGCTTCTTTCCTTTGCGACCATTGGAGTGCTGCGGGTTTTTTTCATAGGGGGCATCTTCGGCGGTCCATGCGACGTTCGGAAGATTGTCGGGATCCTCCAACCGCTTCTTCGCGCCTGACAAGAATTCATAGGGAGCCTTGAGCCCGAAAAACGCGTTCTTCATCAATATGTCGGCTCGATGCGGCTCGATCGCCGCGAAGTTGAGAAATGCCATCGGGTTAACTACTTTCTTGTTCAGTGCGCCTGTTTAACGCTCTATCTGACCATCCATAACGGGCGTCGAATATAAATTGAACTCGGCTATGCGGTTAAATGTCCAGATATTGCGGGTGGATTCACCCGTATATTTTTCTTGTTGGGTAGGTTCAGTCAGGGCGCATCGCCGCAGGATGCAAGTGCGGGTCATAATCTTTGCATTCGGTCCGAGAAGGGCATCACATCTGAAAAGACTGGATAGAAGAGGTACGTGTCACCGGGCATTGTTCGGGCCGTCATCTCCGAAACGACGCAAATTCGGTATGATCCGATATCGGGACTGCGGAACAGGGTTATCGCACGCAGCGACCGGGTAACCGTTCCAGCTGGTCAGCAGGGGCGTGCAACGCTCAAGGACCTTTTTCACGGTGGTTGAAACCTGGATAGTCAATTTGGGCCGATCCTATAGCGTGAAAAAAGGGTCTTCAGCTATAAGCCGAGATATAGCGGGAATGCGGCCGAATATAGCATTTTGCATGCCGCAAGCGAGTGAGGACCATCACGTTCGTAGGCGCGCATTGCTACAGTTCTTGTGTGATGCAGAAAACTGGTGTTTTCCGCCATCACTTCGAATGCTGCGAAAAGTAATTCATATAATCGCCAGCGTAGTCGCCTGCAGATCGACCTTGGTCTAAGCCTGTCGGCCTCCCCAGCTCGGTACGCCAAGTCGCAGGGGAGAACGGCCCTTCGGTCCGTCGCGCATTCGGCCATGCGGCCTCACCGCGGCGTCGCGCCTGGCATCCCGGTTTGCCCGCCTCGCGAGCACGTTCCTCCCCGGCCGCTCCGCCGGATTGCGCTCTGGTCTGTTTTGGCCCGAGGCCAAAACGATCCCGCCGCTCCATCCGTCTCCCGCGTCCGGTCGGGCCGTTTGCCTGCTCGGGTCGGGCAAACCTACCGTCAAAACACACACACATGAGCGCGGAAGCATATCCTCCGGATGGCCCCCAAATCAGCCCGCGTCAAGGATCGCAAAACTTTTCGGCGAGGGCGGCGCCAGTGGTGCGGGGCGGTCCCGTGCGTGAGCGCGCGCATGTGTCGGGTGTTGCGCGCGGAAAACTTTTGCGCCCGGCAAGCCGGCGGCTGCGCCGTCCCTGACCCGGGCAGATTCGGAAACCAGGCATTCGGCCATGCCCCCACACTCACGTGGCGGCCTTGGAACCGAACACTGGAGACCAAACATGGCTTACGACACCGTAAACACCTACGAGACCATCGAACTTTTCGGACTGACCGAGAAGGACGCGCAGCTGCCGATCCCAGAGGATCACATCCTGACCGACCGCATCATCCGCGAAAGCTTTGAGGCATTGCTCGGTCCGCTGCGCGGGACCGGGCTTGAGGCAGAAATCGAACCGCTGGCCCATGGGCTCGCCACGATCCTGCAGCGCCGCAAGGTGGCGCTTGGCAAAGAGGTCGACCGCACCGCCGACAAGATCGGCGCGCTGGCAAAATCCCACGACGGATCAGAGATCGCCGAGACCGCGCTCGAAGAGGCGCAGGCGCGCTTCCTGCAGCTGCGCGAGATCGTCAGCGCCATCGAGGTGATGAGCGAGGCTGCGGCGGAATGCTACGAGATCGAGACGGGCCACGCTTTCATCCCGGCAGCCGGGTCGCGCGCAAGCGTCCGGGCGCAAGAGACAGGTGCTGTCTTCGAGGCAAGGCAGCTCCTGGAGCAGCACGACCGCGAGACTGCTGAGAAGTCGAAAGTAGAGGGGGTACCTCTGATCGTCTCAGGCGCCACCGACTGGATCGATGTCGATGTGATCTTCAACACGCTCGACAAGGTTCGCGAACGGATCAAGCAGAACCGCAACCAAGAGATCTTCCTCTGTCACAAGGGTGGCAAGCACGGAGCCGAGATGATCGCCGCCCGGTGGGCCCGGGCACGCGGAGTAGCGCAGGCGCGCTTTGATCCGCGCTGGTCCGCGCACGGGCGTGCGGCACCGTTCAAGTGCAACGACGAGATGCTGGACGACAAGTTCGCGGCGACGGGGGTTGTGCTCTTCGGCGGCAACGGGGTCGCGCTGAACCTCGGGCAGAAGGCGGAAGCGAAAGGCCTGACGGTCATGCGGGTTGCCGATCCGGATAAGAGAACTGCCGAGAAATGAACTGAGAGGGTCGCCTTCAGGCGGCCCTTTCGTCGTTTTCCCAGAACTGTGTGAACATCGGTGGTGTCGCAGTGTACTCCAGCTAGGGGCATCGACAGGCTTGGTGATTGCAATCCGGCCAATCTGGTTTTGGGAATGGTTGGATGGTATCTCTATGCGATTACAGCTTAATGTGGCCCTGCGGCAGAAGAAATTTGTTGCACAGATCAACACCCGCCCAGGTTTTGCCTAGATGCCTTTTTCTCCGGAACGCACCAAAGAGATTCAATCGCGCATTGATGCGCGTTTGCGGTCCGGCCAGGTTAACGATTGGGAAGTGTCCTTCCTCACAAATATGGCTGAACGGTTTCGGCGGTATGGGACGGAGACGCGCCTGAGCAAGGCTCAGTATGCAAGCCTGCACAAAGTCCTGAAACTGGAACGGGAAAATCCCGCCGAGAAAAGGGCAGCGACCGACGACAGGACTTCTCAACCAGCACCGAAGCGCAATACTAGAACCGGTCAGGCAAGACCCCGTCCGGCATCCGTGACCCGCGCGATCAATGCCCCTCGACGTACCGTGCGCAAGGCTCAACGCCAAATCATGGTGCCGTTGGTGATCGTTGTCGGATTCTTCGCATTGGTTGGATCAGTATTTGAATCATCGAACTCGCGATCCACACCCTACAGTCCGCCAACGGTTCCCTCATCGCAAACAGCCGACGCCGCTTACGTCTATGTGACAGGGACACGGGTCAACCAACGTGCTGGGCCGTCTACCTCGAACGCCGTGATGGGTGTCTTGAGTGAGGGGACCCGCGTCGAAAAGCTTCGCGAAGAAGGGCAGTGGACAGAAATTCGGTCCAATTTGGGGACGGGTTGGATGTCTACCAGTTTCCTGTCGTCGGAGGAGCCAGCTACAGAGCGACCCGCCTCCCAGGACCGGTCGCTTCGCGCCAGCGATGTGCGGATCATTGACGGTGATACAATCGATGTTCGAGGCCTGACAGCGAACGTGCGTCTCGTCGGGTTTAACGCGCCTGAGACTTGGAGGCCGTCCTGCACTGCGGAGCGGCAGGTCGGGGAGCGCGCGACAGCGCGTCTCAGTCAATTGGTACGGGGTGCGGCGTCTATTGAATTTGAGCGCGTGGCCTGTTCCTGTCGACCTGGGACAGAGGGTACGGATCAGTGCAATTTCGGGCGGTTCTGCGGCTCATTGTTCGTTGACGGTCGGGACGTGGGCAGTACGCTCATTGCTGAAGGTCTGGCCGTGCCATACCGATGCGGCCGCACCAGCTGTCCCCCACGCCCTCAACCCTGGTGCCGATAGCAGGAATCCCCACTCGACACAGACGACGGGTCTTCGCGCGCGGCGGAACGCTGACCCGCCGCATCGCGAGCGTGACGGATCGCTATCCAGATGCATTGGATCAGAACGAACCAGGCCATCTTCGGTCACGATCGACGGGTTTGATGGCGGCTTTAAAGTGGTGGCACAAATTTGGGTCTCTCCTTTTTGCTCATTGATGTGGATCGCACGGGGTCGGCCCAATCGTGCCCTGCGCTTCGCTCCGGCAAGCACAAATACGGCTTCCATGGCGGAGCCGCGGACCCTCCGCATTTGCACTTGCGACCGGGCCTCTTGCCCCCGTGCCGGGTGATCCCCATCGCAAAAAGGAGTAACCCAAATGACCAACCACTACGTCGCCACCGTCCCCGTCAAGTTCACCGATACCGATGGCGAGGAGCGCACCCGTTTTCAGCGCGTGGGTGCGATGTTCCGCAACACCCGCAATGGAGATGGCTCGGAGTTCTTCAGCCTCAAGCTCGACTTCCCGGTCGCGGTCTCGGAGCTGGTGATGTTCCCACCGAGCGCGAAAGATCCCCAGGACTAAATCCTCTGACGAGGATGGGCCGCCCCGAGACGATCTCGAGGCGGCCCGATCCCTGTTCCAGGGATGCCGGGTCCGGCGGTCAGATCGCCCGAGGCGACCTCACGAAGCCGCCGGTCGCTGCGCGTTCAAGGGACGCACTTCCCCCGGAATGATCAGGCCGCGACAGAGCCGCCAGTCAGCCTCAAGGGGGCCATCCACAAAAACCTATCGGCCAGGGCCTCCCGGTTTTTGCGGCAGAGATTTGGCGGAGCCAAATCTGGCCCTCCTTGACCCTGCCTGTCCGCTCTGTCGGTGGGGTTTGCGCCCGCCCGCGGTTCCGTCCGAACACATGCGTGTTCGGTCAGACCCTCGGGCGGTGTTGGGGAAGGGGACCCAATGGACAGGTGGGTCGCCCGGTGGTGAGGGGGCAGAGCCGCGTCCCTGCGGGCCGCGGGGGAAGCGGACACCAAGGCTGCCTGAGCCTAAATGCAACGTAAGTATATTATTGACAGATGGGTATATTATCGTAAGGTAGGGGCAGCCTTGGTGGAAGGTGGCAGGAAATAGGGGGTCTTTCTTCGCATGTCTCGTTCAAGACGTCTCACAGATGCGGACCGCATGGAGATCGTTCGCGAGGCTGCGGAAGGTGTGTCGACATCCGTGTTGGCGGAGCGGTTTGGCGTGTCGCCCCGTGCGATCCAGTACACGCTCAAAGCCGATGCCGAGCGTCAGGTGGATGCCGCGATCCCGGTTTCAGCGGTCAGTGTGAAGGTCACGGCCGCGGAGCTTGAGGCGCTCGACGAGGTGTTGGCGAAGGCCGGGATCGAGAGCCGGGCCG
This sequence comes from Fluviibacterium sp. S390, assembly GCF_049800695.1. NCBI lineage: Bacteria > Pseudomonadati > Pseudomonadota > Alphaproteobacteria > Rhodobacterales > Paracoccaceae > Meridianimarinicoccus > Fluviibacterium sp. S390. The sequence goes on from NZ_JBNAFN010000035.1 coordinate 19,052, forward strand.
AGGGGCTGCGGCGGCTCATCCAGGCGGCAGGCGGGGTGTTCGTTCCGGATGCGCAGATGGCAGCCGAGATGGCGCGTTACCGCGCCTCTCTGCACGAGGTTGGCAATGGTGTCGCGCAGATCGCCAAGCAGATGACGAAGGTCAACCGGCAAGGGCAGGGGGCAGATGGTGGCACGCGTGCCGCGTTCTCGGAATTGCGCCTTGCGCAGATGCGCGGGTTGGCGCGGTTCATCCTGGATTCTGCTGACGAGATCGATCTGCTTCTGCGCCGCCGTCGGGACGCAATGCAGCTGCAGGCCACGGCCGCGCTGAGGGAGTTTGCCCATGCGGCTGAATGATGCTGTTGATGCCGTCACGGGCGAGGTCTTCCGGGACGGCTGGAGCCGCGTCCGGGGCTCGATGCAAGGTCTGCACGTGGCCAAGCAGACCCAGCTTGTGCGCGCGGCGGCAGGGCATCGGCCAGCGGTCTTCAAGGCGATCCGGGGCGGGGGCACGCATACCAAATCGCAGCTCGCAAACCAGCTCGATTACCTCACCACCAAGTCCACCCATATCGTGGACAGTAGCGGGTTCCTCGATGGCAAAGCGAAGCTCGAGGCGCGTGACATGAAGGATCTGACCGAGCGCTTTGCCAAGCGGTGGGATGCAGGCTTCAAACCCAAGCTGGGCCAGACCACCCACATGCTCATGTCGTTCCCGATTGGCACGCGCGGCGAGGATGTGCGCGACATCGCGACGGATGTGGCCGAGCGGTTCTTCCAGAGTGACGCGGGGCATTTCGACTACATCATTGCGGTGCATGAGGACCGTGATCACCCGCATGCGCATCTGGTTCTGAACCGCCGCTCGCAAGAAGGCGAGTTCTTCTTCCTCGGCCGCAACCACCGCTTCAACTATGACGATTTCCGCCTCGCCATGGTCGAGGAAGCCGAAAAGTATGGCGTGCGCCTGGAGGCCACGCGCCGCGTCGATCGCGGGGTTGTGCATTATCCCGCCCGGACCCGCGAGGTTTACGCCGCCAAGGAAGAAGGTCGCGCACCCCGCGAGCGCGAACGCGTGGGGGCTGACCTGACCCTGACGCTGGCGGAGATCGCCAATACCAGAACCGCCTACCACTCGCTTGCTGCGGAAGCCTCCCGTGAGGCCCGCGAGGATATCGCGGCAGCAATCTTCCGCGCGGGCGAGGTGCTGGCGCGCGGCGGGCAGGTGGACCGAACAGGAGATGTCTATATGGCCGAGGATCAAAGCTTCGAGGATCTGAGAAGCCTCTATGCGGAAAAGCTCGCGCGGGTGCAGGGCATGATCGCCGAGAAGTCTGACGCGGAACGTCCCGTGCTGGAAAAGCGCCTCATCGAGATCCAGACGCAGGTCCAGCACATGCAGCCTCTCGGTTTGCGATCATCCACGCTGTCAGAGACCCCCTCGGAGGGCGGGATCTATTCCGAAGCCAATATTGACGCCAGCCAGCGCGAGCGACTGGCCGAGCCCGACTTGAGATCACGCATTGACGTAGCACTAAGGGGCACCGGGATCAGAACATCGGAAGTGGTGGCCCGGATCGAGACGGGCGCCTCAAATGCAGCGCTCGAGCATCAATGGATCGCCAATGATCTCTCCAAAGTGGCTGAGGCGCGCGATCTGAACCTCGAACGCCGCGCCGATCTGGAACAGGCGCGCGACATTCTCAACGATGTGCACGTCGAACTTGGCACGCTCTTGGAGCGGGAGAACGTGCTGCGCCGGGATGGTGTCATGGAAGCGGACCCGGTCAGCGAGCGGTTCCATTATCATGAGGTCGCGGTCCGGGCGATGGAAGGGACAATCCGTCAGGAAATGCGCGCTGACGGTCTGACAGCGCGGCAAATCGAGGACCGGGACTGGGAGGTGGTCTCGCGGGCGGAGCGCCGGATCGAGACGGAGCAGCGCGCGTATCTTGAGGCACATCCGGAGCTGCTCGCACGCCCTGGCGATGTGATCGACCGGTCTGAACTTTACAGGGAGACCATCACCGATGCTTCCCGTGCCAGTGAGATCACCCGCGAGGTCGACCGCATCATGGAGGCACGCGATGTCCGCACGCCCGTTGCAGATGCTGTCGCGGATGACCTACGAGCGCGCTATCCGGACATGCCGTCCCATCTCGCCCGTGGGCTCGGCGCGACCTATGCGGCCGTCGTTGAGGTAAGCGACACGGAGGCCATCAACCAGGTCCGCCGCGAAACCGAGATGCGCGAGGGGCTCGGGTCTGGCACGCGCGACGCACTCCTCGCAGCCCGCGGTGAAACTGCGCCGCAGTCTGACAATACCGATCGCCTCGCAGACGAGATTGCCCGTGTCCTGGACCATGAGCGGGCGGGGGAGTTGTCCGCGCCCTTCGAGACCGAGGCGGAGCGGGACGCCTTCCGCGGCGAGATCGCGCGCGTGCTGGATGACCGCCAATTGGGCCGCCTCACATCCGGCGATGCCGATGCGCTGGACAAGGTTCTCGAGGACCGCCTCGACCGGCTCTATGTCGCCAAGGTCTACCTGCAATCGGATGCAGCGACGGCCAACACGGAGGCCTTGCGCCAGGTGGTCGATGATCTTGCCGACACCGAATACGAAAAACACCGCACTGGCGATGTGGATGGCGAGACCGAGCGGGGACAGGTCCATTGAGCGCCTCCATGGGAAAAGCGCGGATCGCCACGGGCGTCCTGCTGGTAACGCTGGTGACCGCCGCCATAGGCTACACCATCGCCTCGGCGGTGCTGACCTATCAGGATCTCGGCTTCGGGGCCGAGATCGACTTTGCCTATATCGCGCAGAACTATCTGGTGATCCTCGATCGTCGCCCGGAGGACGCGCAACTCATCCACCTGATTATCGGCAGCTTCGCCGCCGTCGGCCTGATGCTGAGCCTCGCTCTCTCGGGATCGGCCCTCACACGGTTTGGCCAGACCCATTGGCAGAGCACGCGCGAGATGAAGGCCAACGGGTTTTTCGGGGCGCCCGGGACCGGGTTCATCCTCGGCAAGCTGGGGCCGCCGGGCTCCCGCGCCAAATACATTTGCTCGAAGGTTTTCCCCCATGCGCTGATTGTGGCGCCCACGGGCCGCGGCAAGACCACGGGCTTTGTCATTCCGAACCTGCTGACTTGGCAGGGCTCCGCCGTGACGCTCGATGTGAAGGGCGAGTGTTTCGAGGCCACGGCCCGGCACCGCGCAGCTCAGGGCGACAAGGTCTATCGCTTTGCCCCCACCGATTGGGAGGGCAAGCGCACCCATCGCTATAACCCGCTCCTGCGTATCTTCGAGCTGAAAGATCCCGCGCGCCAGCAGATGGAATTGCAGCTCTTAGCGACGTTGTTCCTGCAGAGTGACAACGACCGGGTGCAGGGCCTCCTCAAGGGCGGGATCGATCTCTTCGTGGCGGCAGGCCTGCTGGCCTTCCAGCGCAAGCGCCCCACTTTGGGCGAAATCTACCGCATCGCGGCCTCGGGCGGGAACAAGCAGAAGGAGTATTTCGCGCGCGGCCACGAGGTGGACAACAGGGCCGCCAAGCTGATCTTCACGCGTCTGGCCTCGACCAACAACGACACGCTGACCTCATACGTTTCGCTCCTGATGACCTCGGGGCTGGACCAGTGGCAAAACCCGGCCATCGACGAAGCGACGGCGGTGTCGGACTTTGATTTCCGCACGATCCGTAAGAAACCCTTTTCGGTCTACCTCGTGGTCCAGCCGTTGATGGTGAAGCCGCTTGCGCCGCTGATCCGCCTCTTCTTCTCCGATCTTCTCTCGGCCATGCAGGAAAAGGACCCCGGGCCGGATGAGCCTTGGCCGGTGATGATCATGCTCGATGAGTTCAACCGCCTGGGCAAGATGCCCATCGTGGTTGAAAGCATCGAGACCCTGCGCACCTATCGTGGGCACCTGGCCGTCGTCACTCAGACCATCCCCGCCCTCGATGAAATCTACGGCGAGAACACCCGCCGCGCGCTGCAGGGCAACGCGGGCGTGAAGCTCTATCTGACGCCCTCCGATGATAAGACAGTCGAGGAACTGAGCAAGGCGGTCGGCAAGACCACGAAGACCGTAATCACGCGATCCCAGTCCATCGGCAAGAACCCCTTTGAAGGGCGCAGCCAATCCAGCCGGACCGAAGAAAGCTCATTGTTGCCTGAAGATGACGCGCGCCGCCTGCCGCTCGACGAGATCGTCATGGTCATCGACGCGCAAATGCCGGTCCGGGCGAAGCGGATCCAGTACTTCGACGATCGACTGTTCAAGGCGATCCATGCGGCGCAGACAGGCGAATTACCGTTTCCGGAGCCGGGGGGAGGGGGGCCGCAGGGCAATCTGCCGCTGAGTGTGCGCGCCATGCCGATGACACCGCCGCCAGACGGGCCAGGGGGAACAGAAGCCGATGTGGAGAGGGCAAGCCAGGCTTCGGCGGGTCAACTGTCACGACAAACTGACGGCGTTCCAAAGAAAACCGCGCCCGTCGTTCAAGCCGTTATCGCCGAGGAACAGCGACAGATGGAGATGGAGTTTGCCGCGCAGGTGCCTGCGACCGATTCAGAAAGAGAGTCGGACAAAGAGCCCTTACGGAATGCCGTGGGTGGTTTGGAGGAGTTGGAGTTGACGGTGAAACAGAACCTTTGAGCCGGTGTGGCTTTTTGTGCGAACGGGATTGGTCTGGAAGGGAGGATCGAAGCCGAACAGTCGCCGGGTTATCAATTGACGCACGAGCTGACATCAGCCTCTGGCAATCTGTCGACGCCATGGTGGTTCCTTGGCCCTAAGTTTGCATCCTGTTGTGTATCTTAAGGTGCATCGGCGAGCTGCCGTTTACTTGATGAACGCCACGTGGAGTTTCATGTTGATCGGGTACATATTGCCACGTTCATAAGAGCAGCAATAGCTTGCTAGGGCTGCGCGTGAAATGCCAGAAACGGATTGCTGCGCTGTGACTGGCGACGGTACTCTGCAGGGGATTGTTTATGTTCCTTGGTGAACGCTTCGTAGAAGGCGGATAGCGACGCGAACCCACTATCGAGTGCGACAGATGACACCTTCGCCTCGGTTTCGACTAGGGTCAGGACTCGTTCTTGTCTCAAAGCCAGAACATGACGGTTGCGGCCAATGCGATGGCTGAGAGGAAGACTTTTGGGCATCGGTCGTAGCGAGTGGCCACACGCCGCCAGTCTTTCAGTCTTCCGAACATGATCTCGATGCGGTTGCGGCGCTTGTATCGACGCTTGTCATACTTGATGGCTGTCTTGCGCTGCTTTCGGCCGGGGATACAGGCTCGTATCCCCTTGTCTTTCAATGCTTCTCTGAACCAGTCTGCGTCATAGCCCCGGTCCCCGAGCAGCCACTCGGCATTCGGCAGGCTGCTCACCAATGCCCGTGCGCCGATGTAATCGCTCACCTGCCCGGCGGTGACGAAGAGATTGATTGGTCGCCCCAGGCTGTCGCAGACGGCGTGCAGCTTTGTATTCATACCGCCCTTGGTTCGGCCGATCAGGCGGCCACGCCCCCCTTTTTAACGCCCAGGCTGGACGCGGTGCGGTGTGCCTTCAGATACGTCGCGTCGATCATCACGGTCTTTTCTTCACTGTGTTCGGCGGCCAGCCCAG
>NZ_JBNAFN010000036.1:0-24058 GCF_049800695.1 Fluviibacterium sp. S390
TTATCACGAGGACGGCATAATGCGGAGGAAGTCCGCCAATGCCTTTGTTTCCCTGGCGGTCTGTTCACTTTCCTCCGCATAATTTTTGATGCGCGTCAGAGCGTATCCAACCAGTCGAGCACGCCCTGGTCGCGCCGCCATGATGGCGGACTATCGGTCTTTGGTCTTTCGACCCGCTCCAGTGCTTTCCGTTTGGTCTCCAAGTTGGCCTGTGCATAGTGGTTGGTGGTCTCAAGGCTGACATGACCCAGCCAGCTTCGGATGACCGTGACGTCGACGCCGGCGGCGACCAAGTGTACGGCCGTCGCGTGCCGGAAGCTATGCGGCGTCACATGTTTTCTCGCCAGCGTCGGCGCGGTCTTTTCAGCCGCCCTGACATAGTCCGCCAGCTTGAACCGAACGCCCGAGGCGCTGAGAGGGTTGCCGTAGCGGTTTACGAAGAGAGGTTCATCGGCCGGCCTCGGTATTCGCTCAAGCAACGACCTCAGCAAGGCGACCGTTTCCGGCCAAAGCGGGCTGATCCGTTCTTTCCGGCCTTTTCCGTACAATCGCACGCAGGCCGGAGCATCGAACCTGATCGCCTGGGGGCGAAGATCAAGCGCTTCCTGGATGCGCGCGCCGGTATTGTAGAGCAGCGACAGCAAGACATGGTCCCTCTGGCCGATCAACGTGGAGCGGTCGGGTTGAGCCAGGATCGCCTGCACTTCTTCGGGTTCGAGGTAATCTGGCGCGCGGATCGGTGCCTTTTTCGTCGGCACGTTCAGAACCTCCGCGCATTGCGCCATGAACTCCGGTTCGCGCGTTGCCACAAAGCCGAAGAAGCTGCGCAGGGCGGCGAGGCGGCAGTTCCGGGTGCCGATTGTGTCACCGCGTTCGACCTCAAGATGTTGCAGGAAGGCGATGACCTTCGCCGCGGTCAATTCGCTCAGCGCTAGGCGAACAACCGGCTTGCCATGCCGGGCCGCGACAAATTGCAGAAAGAGCCTCCAGGTGTCCCGATACGACTTGATGGTATGCACAGAGGCGTTGCGTTGCTGGACCATCCAGTCAGTGAAGAACATGCGCAGCAATTGGGGGAGCGGATCAGATTTCATGGTGCCACCTCCGCCGGTTCAGCGTTGCCGGGCGAGGTGAAGGCCCGGAACCGCTCACTCGCTTCATACAGCAGCTCCTGGGTCACCGTGATGTAGACCAGCGTGGAGTTGATATCGCGGTGGCCGAGATATGTTGCAAGATACGGCAGCTTTTCCTGCGGGTTCACACCTTGTCGGTACCACTCGAGGATCCGGTGAACGACAAAGGTATGTCGCAGGTCATGGATGCGCGGCCCGGTCTTGCCCGTGGCCGGTTTGAGACCAGCCATGCGCAGAATGGCAACAAGGTGGGTGCTGATAGTTGCCCGACAGTAATAGCGGTTCTTTTGATCGTGCCAGAACAAACCGGCGTCTGGGCTGCGAGAGACCTTGGCCTTCTGCCGCGCTTCGAGAAGCACGCACAGAGCATCCATCGCGCTGTCCGACAGCGGCAGAATGCGGGACTTGAAGAACTTCGTCTCCCGGATCGCGATTGTTCCGGCCTGCATGTCAATGTCGCCAAGCGTCAGCCTTGCGATCTCGCCGATTCGCAGCCCGGCGCAATAGGCCAGAACCAACATCGTGTAGAGGTTGATCGGACGCGAGGGCGCGCGCGGCGATGGGTAGGTCCGGGCAATTGCCAGTAACCGCTGGATGTCCTCGGGTCTGTAGATATAGGGACGCCGCCAGCTGCGCACGACTTGTTTTTCGGGCCGGTTATTCGGTCGCCGTTTGGGGCGAGTTGGGTCGTCATGACACAGTGCCTTGTTCAGGATACGTGCCAGTCTCTCGCATTCGACAGGATGATTTACATTGGACTTTGTCTGGCGATATTGCGCAAGCAGCGTCTCCAACGGCTTGCCATCAAGATCGGGCCTTTGCTGCAGAAAGCGGTCGAACCGGCGGCAAATGACGTCGGCCGCCTCATACCGGTAACCTCGGCGCTGCATCCGCTCGACATGGTTGCGCATCAGCTCTCCCAATGAACTTTCGAACGGTCGAGGTTGCCGCAACGCCTCGAGTGCCTGATTGGGATCAGGGGCCATCAAAGCCCGTATTACGCCCGTGTCACTGTGGGCATTATAGTCACGGCGAAGGTCGGAGATCGGATTGCTCCCAATCCTTCCTTCATGCGCCAGGGCATCGAGGAAGCGGGCAACAATCCGGGCGCGGTGCAGCACCGTTGAGCGGGCCCAAACCTCACCGCGCTCACGCAACCAGTATTCAAGTGCTTGCCGGCCGGTTGCGCCAAACCGCAACACCGCCTGCCGGAAGCTGTTCAGCGCTTGCCGATAGTAGATTGGCGTTATCGCGCAGTTCAATGGAAGCCGGGCGATGTAGTGCTCGATGATCTCATCGCCATCCTCGGGCCAACCTCTCATTGTCTCACCTCCCGGTCTGGAAGGTTGATGGCAATCGAACGCAAGTCTTCGGTGGCGAGCTTCAGATAGGGCGCTGTCGATTCCGGGGATCGGTGGCCAAGTACATCGCCAATGATCTTGCGCGGGGTGGATGCCCTCAGCATGCTGACCGCACGGGCATGGCGAAAGATATGCGGCCCGCGCTTGCCAGCAAGCTCAATTCCGGCGGCAGCGAGGCGCCGTTTGACCACACCATAGAGGCCGCCCGCCTTCATCGACTGATAGGGTGCACGGCTCCGCAGGAATACGGTGCGGACATCCGCGTCCGGACGGCCGTCCCGCAAGTAACGCAGGATCGCTTCCCCCACGGGTTCCATCAGGGGCAGCATAGCCGTGGCATTGGTCTTGGAGCGTTGCACCCGAAGAGTATCCGCCCGCCAGTTGATATCCTCGATCTGCAGGCGGCCGACCTCGCCGGACCGAAGGCCGTAGTTGGCAAGAAGCTGCAGGATCGCGTGATCACGCAACCCCAAGGATGAGCTGTCCTGCCCCGCAAGCTCAAGAACCGCCGCGATCTGTTTGACGGTCAGGATCGACGGAATGCCCTCATGGGCGTAGAGAAGCGGGGCAATCACATGACCCGAGAGATCGTCCGCATGCAGCTTGCTCCGGTGCAAATGTCGCAGGAAGCCGCGTAACCGTTCGGCGACATCCTTGAGCGATTTGCGTGTCAGGCCCGGCGCCCTGATATCCATATAAGCATCGATGTCGCGCACGCTCAGATCGGCAAAATCGGCTTTTCTGTATCGCTGGATGAGCCATTTGCAGAAGTGGCGCGCCTCCCACATCAGCGCCGTGATCGAAGGCTCGGCCAAACCGCGTTCGTGTCGCAGCCATCGCTCATATTGGTCGCAAACCTCGCGGGTGAGACGCTCCGCTTCGTTTGCAGCAGGCAGAGCCGGCGGCCATTTCGGCAGAGCGGAGCGCAGCAAAGCGTAAATCCCCGACCGCGGTATCGATGCCCAGCTGGACCCCGGTGCGCGCCCGCGGTCCATTTGAAACTGCCGGACCGCGTAGCGCAGATATTCGGCGACAAGTTCCGGAGTGACGTCGTGCAGGTCAATCGCATGCTCTTCCAGGTAAGCGAGGAATTGACCCGCGTAGAGGCAATAATTGTGAATGACAGTTGGACTATAGCGCTGCCGGCGCAGCGTGCCGCGAAGTTCTGAAATTTCCTTGAAAGGCGATTGGGACATCGATTCCTCCTTGGTTTGATTGATCAACCCAAGAAACATCCAGCCTGAAATAATGCGCAGCAAGAACGGCACAGCCACGACCCAACACATTGAAATCAAACGGGCTACGAAATTCTCCTCCGCATTATGCCCTCCTCGCGATAACTGAAGGTCCTGAAAAATGACAAGCGCGCGATCTTCTCCGCCGCCAGCCATGCACAGCGTGCGGCGACATTCCTGCATGATCTGCAACCGGCTGAGCCGGAAGAGCCTGCTCCGGAGGTGATCGACAATCAGGCTCCGGCCCCGATTGGGATGCGTCCGTCATGAGCTGGCGCATCGACAACCTCCCCGATGGCGGTCTCATGATCGAGCATCTTGCAGTGCCGCGTTTCACGGCGCGATGGACGACCGGGGAGTTTCCGATCGACCAGGTGCGAGACGGCGCGTTCTTCTGGACAGATGAAGGCGGATCGCCCGAGGATGCGATCCATCTCTATGGGTTTGCTTGGGAAGATGTGGTGCCCGGGGGCGAGGCGTTTGAGCAACTTATGGCGCGCGTTGTGTTCATGATCGAGGCTTCGATCATAGGAGGATTGTAGTGTTCATTACGCAAGGGTTCCATCCCGGATGATCGCATCAGATCTCGGCGATCTGCCCTCTTCATGGTAAGATCAGTCCTGAGAGGAGTTCGGGACGGGGCGCAACCATGTGACACATCTGTCCCCCAAAAAAACTAGCGACGGATAGTGTGGGCAATTTTATGAAGAACGGATTTCATCTCTCAAGACGTGCTTTCAATGTCGGAATTGCAACAACTGCGACCTTGTTTTCTACTACACCGGCTCTTGCACGGAGTCATTCACTGGGGCACACGACAAGCCCGAGCACAAACTATAGTCCAGAACCAGCGGTCGTTTCAATTTTGAAAGCTTCAGCAAGCCGCGGTAATATGAGTTTTCAACTGGGACGGGAGGTCTGCAATTCTGCTGAATACGGCAGAAATTCTCCGGCTATTAAGAAAATGACAGAAAGGCAATACAGAGCATTTATTAAGCCTGATGCACCTGCCGATCTTGGCGCTCTAGTTCTCGAAAATAGTAAGGAAATCCAACAAACCGTTTCCAAAATTAAGCAATTAAAGAAGGATGTGGAGAAATCTCTGGGTGTTGTAGGGAAATTAAAGAGCGGAAACTTTATGAGTTTGCTATTGATTATTGAATCAGTAGATGCACCTGAGCACACAGAAGAGGTTGGTAAGCACAAAAGCCTTGGCGACTTCATGGAGGATGTTCCGGGAAACACGGTTGATGTTGTGTATGACAAGCTAATAAAGCCGAAAATTGAACAAAGTAAAAGCAACCGAACTGATTTCAATGAGAGGGCGGCGAAGGAGGTTGAGCGGATATTTAAAGAGGAGTTAAAAAAGGCTATAAATGAAGGCGCCGAATCTGATCCTTTCAACAGAAGTAAGTCAGGTCAAAAGGCTCCGGCGAAAAAATCAAAGTCGCCCGGAAATAGTCGTTCAAATATAAACAATAGAAACCACATCTGAAGAGGATAATAGGGTGGCTGGCGAAACCGACGGACCAGATTCGATCGATATCTTTCTAAGGCAACTTGAGGATTTCAATAAAATTTCTGTCACTCGAAGTGAAGCCGATAGCGCACTGGACTTAACACTCCCAGATTTTGAAGATTTTAGGAATTTTGAATTCAATCTTCTCGAAGAGCTGCAAAAAGAAGATAACCAAAGAACGCTGGATGACTACAACATTCTTAGGTACGAAGAACTCCTGTCGAGTGCGGCGAGTTTACTTGCGGCTGCCATATCTTTGCGTGACGATGGCCATGATTTGGCCCGTGCATTGATTGAAGAGTACACAAGCTCAACGCTGGCCTGGGTGAATTTGAACATCGCAAGAGAATCGTGGGAGCAAGGTGGGTCTTCGTATATCATTGGCGAAGGGCTGAGGGAGAAGATATCAGGGCTTCAGAAAGCATCTGAAGCAGCAACTGAGCCGTTCGACAAATATAAGTCGGAAGCAAAGATTGCAGGCCTAAATAGAGAACTGGAAGCTCACAATAAGGTCAAAGAAGAAGCGGAGTCTGTGAGAAAATCGGAGGAGATGGCTTTGCGATTTCGTGCGGCGGAGAGAAACCTATCTGGCTCTGCACTAAATTACGGGCAACGCATCTCTTACCTCCGATCGTCTTTCATCCAGAGCGTCGTGGAAGCATTCTATCGTCTCAAAGTGGTTGATTCCGCAGTACGTAAATTTTATAGACACGCATGGCCTCATCAAGCCAACAAAGGCGGTGGCTCTACTAATTTGTTCAACACCCATTCCTTGTTACCGTTCCCAGAACTCAAAAATGGAAGCGACGTTGGGTTTATCGACTGTCTTTTGCGTTGGGCGCGCCACGCAGCATTTGTTCTTGAAAGATTGCGCCGTCATGAAACGGTGGTGGTGCGACGTTTAAGCATAAAAGACCTTGGTGAGTCCCCTGATAAACCTGTTTTGGGTCCTGATGGCAACTGGCGTAGATCAATTCGGGCGGGTGATGAAGTCCACTTTTATGTTTTTGCCAACTTGTTGAACGATATAAAGTTTCCGCGGCTGCTGGGTTTTGGATTATCCCATTACAGCGTGCACGCCGGAGTTGATCGAACTCCTTATATAGGAAAGGGCGTGACACCAGACAATCAAAGGACGCACCGTGATGAAACCTTATTCTCTTCACTTTCTGGAATTGTAAAAGCTCCAAGTCTTGCCCGAGAATTTGGTCAGGATGTTCGGCCGCAGACTTCTTATCTCAATATAAGGGATTTTAGAATTAAAGAATCTCCGGATTTCAATGGGGACCTAGAAAACGTATCCCCAATTGGAAAGTGGTCAATTATTCTGGATAGATGGAATACATTTATGGTTCCTAATACAGGGGAGGGGAGTGGAAATGATAATTACCCAGACGAAATCTATATTGAGCTGCATGTCGCGGGGATAATGGAACCAGAAACTTAGGATAGGGCGCTTGGAATGGGATCCCATAAACGGTCGTTTTAGTCCATCTCCCCTACCCCACGGCAGATCAAGCTGTTGATAAGGACAAAAACCCTAGCCAAAACCGTTTGAGTTTTGGGACGTTTCTGGCACCATTGATCTATGATCATTGGATATGCCCGCGTCTCGACAGACGACCAAAACCTTGATGCCCAGCTCGATGCCCTGGAAGCGTCTGGTGCAGAGCGCATCTTCTCAGACAAGATCACCGGATCAGCTAGGACCAGGCCGCAGCTTGATCTTATGATCGACCAGCTCCGCGACGGGGATGTTGTTACCGTCACCAAGTATGACCGTCTGGCCCGCTCCCTGAAGGACCTTCTCGACATTGTGGAGGCCATCCGCGATCGCGGTGCAGGTTTTCGGTCACTGGCCGAAGACATCGACACAACGACGCCCGCCGGTCGTCTGGTGTTCCACGTCTTCGCATCGATCGCGCAGTTCGAGCGGGAGCGGATTTCGGAACGTACCAAGGAAGGGCTCGCAGCGGCCCGTAAGCGTGGCCGTGTCGGGGGTAGACCCCCAGCCCTGTCACCCGCACAGCGTGAAGAGGTGAAGCGCATGCGCGACGATGAGCACCGTCCATTGGCCGAGATCGCCCGTCTCTTCAAGGTCAGCGTGAAGACCGTGCGGCGTGTATAGGTTACGATTTAAACGCATACTTCTGGGTCATCGGCTTTGGGGAGCGGACGGGCGGGAAACTTGCGTTGCCAGGTCTCGATAAGAAAGAGCGCTGCCGTGCTCGCGGCATGGATCGACAAACGGGCAATCCGGGCGTCGATACGGGCAAAGCCCTTCTCGCGACCGTGAGCGTCACCGCCGTGGGTGCGCAGAGCCCCTACTCCACCGATGACCGTAGCTAGGCCGGAAAGGATTTTCCGCACATCATCCGCGATCAAGGGGTCGATATCGGAGCGATCAGGAGACAGACCAAGCGGTTGCTTCACGGCATTGTAGAGACCTTGCACATCCTTCTTGGCAGGAAGCGGCTGCCCCAGCTCGATAAGGATCGACCGACACACGCTCTCAACCGTACTGCACGCGGCGGTGACGGCATCCTCTGGGTCAGTCTGGCTGTGAGCGAGGGCGCGATCTAGGTCGCGGCTCACCGTGTCGAAGTCGATCACCTCGGACAGCCCGGCCAGCTCTGCTAGGACCGGCACACTCTTTCCCGCCTCAACAAGACGCATCCTCCCGCCCTGTTGCTGAACCTCAAAACCGTCGAAGCGTAACGCGCGATTGAGGTGGTCTAGCACGGCAGTATGTCGCTCAGGCTCATGAATGAAGTCGCGGGGATCGGCGGCAGCCTCAATGATCCTAGGAAATACCTTTTCAGCTTCGAAGCGATTGTTGAGATTGATGAGGCACTGCACCAGAGAGGGTACGCGAGAACCGTTCACTGTGAAAGCTACGTTGCAGGCGCGCATGAACTTCTCGATCTTTGGCCCACTGCGATAGATGCCGATGGGAGGCGTTGTGTCGTGGCCGCCGCCGCCGGTTATGATGTCGGCTATGGCGTCTACAGTCTGGGGTGACAGCGGAAATGGCATGGCTATAGATGATCCTTGGCCCACAGTAGCGCGTTAAATGCCGCCAGCTTGGCGTCGGTTTCTGTCGGATAGACTTTTTTACCAACTTGCACCGCACCCGATGATCTTCTTAATACGCGCACCGACCATCCTGATCCCGCGCTATAGACCGTGAGATTGAAGCCGTCAGTATTGATGTAAATGTTACCTTGTTTGGATGTGCGCCATTTTCGAGAAGGCCAGGCAGCGCGACGTCGAACGGAATTTTTCAGACGCTTCTCACGCTCCCGTGGCCGCTTATAATCTTCTTCCATATGCTCTGCACAAACGCAGCCGACCTGAAGGGAGCCGGGATAGCTGGGGTGCTGCATGATATGAGCATACCGTATTTCAGCGCTATCGCACATCTCGCAGAGCTGGCTAGGCTCTTCCAAATCTTCGATCCCGACACAGGCCCATCCCTTCTTAGGAACGCCAGCTTCCGACCATTTCCCTCGATGAGTGTGATTGTCTCGGTTCATCGGCATTCCTATCCAGAATTCCGCTTGAGTTTTGCCTCTTGGGGATCATACCTGTACCCCGAAATCGTCCCGTCCTTGATCCGCTCAACCGCTTCCTTGATCACAAAGAGCGGCACGAGAAACCATTCGCGCGGCACAACTGGTCGCCCAAACCTATCCATAATCTCGATATCAAGCCGCGCAGGCTCGAAGATGCGATGGATCAGGTTTTCAAGCTTGGTTCGGTTGATGTTGTAGAGCTCGTAGGTTGCCACGATCTCGACATTTGCCATGAGAAATGTTGGTTGGAGCTGCGCCCCGGCGATGCGCTTTTCAACACTCATGTTGGTGACACCGATCTTGTGCACCAGACTACGGTTTTCGGCGACAAGCGGGTGGTCTGACTTGCTGCGGAGCACATAGATTGTGCCGCTGGCTTCGTCCCCGTCGATCGTCTGGTCCGAGAACAATGGCCCTGCATTGGGCTCAGTGATCCGACGCCCTGCTTCACCGTCTGCATTCAGTGACCGCTGCAAGGATCGCATGAGCATGTTGCTCTCTGTGCCATTGTCGAAAATTACCCGCAGGCGTGCGTCCGTGCGGCCCTGATCGGTCAGGATCAGCTCGCCCATCTCAGCGACATAGGCTTTTTGGCCACCCACAATGAAGAAGCGACCGGGTTCGATGTCGGCCTTCAGCTCGAATTTGCGTGTCTCCCTCAGCCCGCTATCGAGCTCTTTCTGAATCTGCTCGAAGAGTGGTTTGAAAGTGTCGAAATCTTCGCATTTCTGACGGTTGGCGATGGTTTCAGCCGCCTTTTTCTCCGCTGTCGATCGGACATGCTTCAGCTCGGTAATCGGGGGGGCCTCGACCTCAATCCCAAGCTCGGCCAGCAAAGCATCGTCATCAAGATCCTCCGCGTCAGCCAAGGGGGCTTGGACTGCGCCAGTCAGCAGTCCTTGGTGGTCCAAAGGCTCGACAAGGTCACGGCAGTCTTTCTGCTCGCGAATACGATCTAGGCGAACGGCATACAGGCGTTCGAAGATATCACGCCCTTCCCCGTGTTCCGGTGCACGTCCGTGTTCCTCTGCAAACCTTTGTATCTCTTCAAAACCGGCAATGATGCGCTCTTCACGCGGGGTGCGGCTGACGACCTTCTTGGATTCGACCTCAATCCCAAGCTCTGCAAGGAGGGCGTCATCTTCCTGTGTAAATCCTTTAGCCATTGGCTGCCTCCTGCTTCATCCGTGCGAGGTAGGCCACACCTTCGGCCATCTTCTTCTCCCAGGCATCCGGGGAGGTGATTGACGGCAACCGTCCGCGCTCCTGCTTGAACTTTACTGCCCGCCGCGCGAGATCCCGCGCCTCCTCGGGCGAAAGCTGCACTTTCTTGGCGGAGATGACAGCCTGAACTTGTTTGAGGCTTTCCTCGCTCATGGTTTTGGCCAGGATTGCGTAGGCTTCACCAAACGGGTTGATCCGGTCAATCAGATCAATATCGAGTTCTCGCACATCCATAGCGAACTTGCGTACACCGTCGATCAGGGCTGTGTTCGCCGTTGCTTGATTGTCCTCCTCAGAAGACAACGCGACTTCTTTCGCCTTCTGGGTCAGGTTCAGGGCAGCGATGGCATGCTGGCGCACAGCCTCCTGATCTTCGGCATCAAGCTCAGGAAACTTCTTGGCCACGATCTTTCCCATCTGCACGTGGGTCAATTCTTCCGGGATCAGTTCTTCATCAAACAGCCCTCGCTCGATCGTCGTCTTGTCCTGGACGAAGGCAGTGATCACTTCGTTCAGGTCTTCTTGGCAGATGCGCTCTGCCTCCTTGCTCTTCGGCTCTGCCAGCCCTTTGATCTCGATCTGAAATTGTCCGCTGGCTTCATCGAAGCCGACATTCTCCTTGTTGGGGTCATAGCCCCCTTCCCCATAGTCGAAGCCTTCGACCGGCCCGCTATCAGGCTTCTTGGGCGTGAAGTTGAAGCGCGGGGCAAGCACCTGCTCCATCAGCAAGCTGGCGGCGATTGCCTTCAGTGTATCGTTTACGGCCTCAGTGACGGCTGCCTCGGCTGCGTCAGGCTCGGCGATGAGGTTCGTAAAACGTGCGCGGGTCTTGCCTTTGGCGTCGCGTGTCGCGCGGCCAATGATCTGGACGATCTCAGTCAAGCTGGCCCGATATCCGACCGTCAGCGCATGCTCGCACCAGATCCAGTCGAAGCCCTCTTTGGCCATCCCCAGGGCGATGATGATGTCCACGTGATCGCGGTTGTTCTTCTGCGTGGGGTCTTTCAGTGCGCTCGATACCTTGTCCCGCTTGACCGCTTCATCATCCACCAGGTCGGCGATCTTCAGAACCCGTCCCTCGGGCGTCTTCACAAGCTGGAAGCCGGTGGCCGGATCTGTGCCTTGCCATTCGCCCAGGGAGTCGATGATATGCTCGACTTCCTTGTGCTTGTCCTTTGTGCTTTCTCGGGAATTGACGCTCGGGATATGCACGATCGTCTTTTCGTTCGGATCGAGCACCTTCAGGATGTCACCCGCATAGGAGCCCGTGTAGAAAAAATACCCGATATCAAGCGTCTTCAGGTACTCGTAGCCGTTGAGCTGCTGATAGTAGGTGTAGGTGTAGCTGTCGAACTTTGCCTCGTTCTCGGGCAGCAGGATCGGCACGGCATCGCCGCGAAAATAGCTTCCGGTCATCGCCACGACATGCACGCGATCGCGCGAAATGAACTCGTTGAGCTGCTTGCCCAAGATATTGTCATCGCCTGCTGAGACATGATGAAATTCGTCCACAGCAATCAGCAGATCGTCAAATGCCTCGACCCCAAGCTTTTCCACGGCAAAGCGGAAGGTGGCATGGGTGCAGACAAGCACCTGGTCGTTGCTTTCCAAGAAGGCGGCAACCGATTTGACCTTGCCCCCGTCCGTTCCCGGCGAGTTGCACAGGTTCCACTTCGGTGCGACCGTCCAGTCCGCCCAGAAACCAAACTTGCTCAGCGGCTCGTCATTGAAGCTCGCCCCGATCGACTTCTCGGGCACCACAACGATCGCCTGTTTGATCCCCTGATTGTGCAGCTTGTCGAGCGCGATGAACATCAGCGCGCGGCTCTTTCCCGAGGCGGGTGGTGACTTGATCAGAAGGTATTGCTCGCCCCGCTTCTCATAAGCACCTTCCTGCATCTCCCGCATGCCCAGCTCGTTCGATTTGGTGGAGCTGCCATTCTGGGCGTAAGTCACTGAAACTGAGGGAATATTCCTGTTTTTCATCTCTAAACCTTATAATCTTTCAAAATATCTGTTGCCCAAACAGGTGGTTGTGGCCACGAGTAGGCGCCACCTTCGACCCAGGATTTGGACTGGCCGATCTTGTCGAGCTTCAAAATTCTCTCAACCATCTTGTCGTGGGGATAGACATAACAATCATCCCCATGGAGAAACGCAATGTGGATGTCTTTGCCCAGGTACTTTTTGTCGATGGTCATCCGACCTTTGAGCTGAATCTTCAAAAAGACTACGCCATCAACATGGCAGGCCAGGAAATCTGCCCCTTGCCAATCATCATTCAAGCGCAAGCAGTTGAAGCCATAGTCGGCAAGCTCCCCTGCAACCTTATGGAAGTTGTAGTTTTCTTGCTGGCGTGAATTGAGTTTGCTGTATGGGACGCGTTCAAACACTTTTCCGCCCTCCAACCGTCTTGGTCATCTTGGTGTAGAGCTCAAAGAGCTTTTCCAACCGCTCAGTGTCATTGCGGAAGCGGCGACCGATGTAGATACGCTCAAGCGTTTCGTCGTTGCGATCATGGACGGCACGTAGGTCGGCCGGCATCTTGTCGGGATCATAGAGCTCAGCGATAGTTGCGGGAAAATGCGCTTCACGCGCCAGAAGAATATCTTCAGCGCAGCGGGTCAGGTCATCCTTGTTCTTCTCGGTTAGTTTAGGAACGGGGAAGGTGTTCCAGCCGAGGGTATTGGAATAGCGGAAGTCGGTTTTCAACTTGCCGCAGACCGTAGCGATCCAGACCAAGTGGATTCTGGATGCTATTAGAGACAAACACCACTGCGGCGAACCATACATCACTAGGTTAGGCGCAACGATCACGGTTCGGTCATCAAAGAAACCGCAAGGCAAGTATTCACGGCGCTCTGAGGAAACGCTTGGAATAAGAATTGAGCGGCCTTCAACGTGAGGAGCGTAAACAAATCTATGCGGGAAGGCAGATGCTTCATTTGCCTGCTTTCCTCGACTTTCGGACCTCACTACCCTTACGCTATCAATTCGTTTGGCGATGGGCGGGATGTCCGAGATTTCTGGAAGGTTTTGATCTTCCAGCCAAATACACCATCTAGCATCTCCCCTGATAAACTCTTTTGCACCTTCAAGCCGCCGAACGAATTTCGAACTCTGGGGAAACTCATAAGTTAACGAATCCAGCTCTTCACTTGATAGAATTAGATTTCCACCATCCGTCGCCTTGTTTCCAGAAACCATCTGCGGCAAGCCAGAAATTTGAACGTTAGACTTCCTCACAATCGTGCTGTCAGACGGTGTGAGATATGGTCCGATGTTTGGAACAGAACGGACAATTTCTCCATCAAAAATCTTCGCATTTGATGACTTGTCGTCACTAATGCCGATAACAATACACGTTACGCCCGCGTTATTGGCAGCGTTATTTTTCCATAGGAAAGACGTGTGCGCGAAGTTTATTCTCTGTTTCTTAGCGAATATGATTGGCCAAAGCATTCCAACTTGCTCGCCCTGGCAGATTGAGTTCGTAGTAACAAATGCTGTTGCAGCTTGGGTGGCCTCTGCATATTCAGCGGCGCGCACAAGCCAGCTCGCAACATAGTCCAAGTCTTTGTATCTTGGCAGATACCTCGAGAAGACGTCCGCCATGTCTTCTTTTTGCTCTATCGTTTGATTAACACTTCCCTGATAAGGTGGATTTCCGCAAATGTAAGTTTCGCCCCCCTCATTCTCAAAATCTATTTGAGCTTGATCTAGCGGCGTTCGAAAAAGGTCATCAGATTGATATTTAACGGAAGTTCCGGTTGGCGGGCAAACACTGAGCCAGTCTATTTGCAGAGCATTTGCTGAGGTGATCCAGTTCATGGCATCGAGCGGCAAGAATTCCGCCAAGGCTTCCTTCTGCCCGCGATAGGTCACGTCACACTGATACTCGGCGATGATCAGCGCCAGCCGCGCGATCTCGGCGGGAAAATCACGCAACTCGATCCCGCGATAGTTGGTCAGCGGGATTTCCGTGCGCCGATCGGATTCGTCTCGTCGTTCGTTAATCTCGGCCTCGATGGCGCGCATTTCCTTGTAGGCGATGACAAGGAAGTTGCCCGATCCGCAGGCGGGATCGAAGACCCTGATCTTGGCGATGCGGTTGCGCAGGTTCAAAAGCTTGCGGGGGTTGTCCCCTGCTTCTTCCAGCTTTTCGCGCAGATCATCGAGAAACAGCGGATTGAGCACCTTCAGGATGTTCGGCACGGATGTGTAGTGCATGCCAAGTGCGCCGCGCTCTTCATCATCGGCCACGGCCTGGATCATCGATCCAAAGATATCCGGGTTGATCTTTGTCCAGTCCAGATTGCCAATGTGCAGCAGATAGGAGCGCGCGATCTTGGAAAAGCGCGGCACATCGGTTGAGCCCGAAAACAGCCCACCGTTCACATAGGGAAAGACGTTTGCCCACCGGGCAATGCCTGCTGCTGTGCGATCATCGGACTTAGTGTTCATGGCGCGGAAAAGCTCGCTAATCACCTCATGGGTGTTCGAGCTATCCTTGTCACTCATCCGCTCGATCGTGCCTGTGAACTGGTCAGTGGCTTTGAAAATGTCGGTGTCTTCGGCAAAGAAGCAGAAGATCAGTCGCGCCATGAAGTGGTTCATGTCGTGGCGGCGCTCTGCCCTGCCCCACTCCGGATTGTCCTTCAGCAGCTCGATATAAAGCCGGTTTAGGCGTCCCGTTGCCTTGATATCAAAGGCGCTCTCACGGATTTGCTTGACGGTGCTGATCCCTGCGAGCGGCAGGAAGAACCCGAAGTGATCGGGGAAGTCGGTGTAGGCGCAGGCGATCGTCTCGCCCGTTGTCAGATCTTCAGCCTCAAGATCTGTGCCATCCGTGGCCAGGACGAACTTTGCCTTGGCTTTGGTGGTCGCAGGACTGGCCTTGAGCTGCGCCAGGGTGGTTGTGACCTCCCCTGCCCCGCACACTTTCATATGGATGTTGTTGGTTTGAAGGACTCCGCCCTGGTCGGACTTGTTGGATGACCCGCTTCGCAAGCGTTTGATCGTCGTGGCTTTGTTCCCGAAGGCGAGAAGAAACGCATAGGGGAACTCGTCGCCATCGAACGGCAGATCGGCCAGTGCCGATATTGCTTCCTCGATCTCAACAGCATTCATGCCTGTGTCTCCTCGCCCGGTCGAAATTTTTGATTTTGCAAAATATTACCAAATGCTTACAGGTGGCGCATCCGCAAAAAAAACGGATGACCACATCTATCCACAGGCAAAAGAAGGTCTCTACGTCGCGGGCGCTTTATGTTGGCCCCCGACTGGCGCTATCGGGCTGTGTGATAACGCATTGTCTGGAAAGTGGAGGGGGCGTTACTGCCTTCCCTCATAGGAATCCATGAGAATTTCCAGCATGTCGTAGTAGGCCCGGCGGTCAGCTTTGCACATTGCCTTGAAGCGCTCTAGGATCGGACGCGGCCCTTTCAGGTTCAGCTGGCCATCTGGTGAAGCTTCACGGCTAGGGAACGATGACACGGCATCAATGGCCCGCGCCGCTGTCTTGTCCCCCTGCCCGTCTCGTTGCCGAGGTGCGAAGTCATCTAGTGTGTCGGCAGGTTCTTCAAAATCGGGAATGTTCAAGGCAGTGCGATCTTGATCGATCATGCGACAGCCCTCCCCTCTCCGTCAGATGTCAAAGAGCGCAGCTTGAGAATCACTTCACTGCGGAAGCCTTCCACGTTCTCAAGTGCTTTGTCCAAGCCGTTGACCTTCTTTGGATCTAGCTGCGACACTGCCCCGCCAATCGAGAAGATGGCTGCAAATGCATCGCGTTCGTGAATTTCTACATTGAAGGTGTCGATCTTCGGATTGTCTCTAAACTGCGCGGCAATGTGGCGAGCCGTGCGAGATTTTACGGCGGCGCGACTTTGCGTGAACAACACGGCATAGGGGATTTTACGGCGTGTGGCCTTCATGTCGCGGTGGATTTCTTGGATGACATCCAAGGCGGCAAGTGCGTCTTGCTGCTGCTCCTTCAAGGGAACAATCACCAGGTCAGCTTGGCTGATGGCATAGCTCATCAACCGAGAAGCTGTTCCCTCGAGGTCGATAATGACAAATGGGTCCTTTGTAGCCGCAGCCTCTATTTCATCGAGAATTGTCTTCTCGGATTGGTTTGTCACCACACTCAGCCGTTCAGGCTTGCCTGGCATCTCTGACCAGGTTGAGATTGGGTGTCGTGGATCA
This sequence comes from Fluviibacterium sp. S390, assembly GCF_049800695.1. NCBI lineage: Bacteria > Pseudomonadati > Pseudomonadota > Alphaproteobacteria > Rhodobacterales > Paracoccaceae > Meridianimarinicoccus > Fluviibacterium sp. S390. The sequence goes on from NZ_JBNAFN010000036.1 coordinate 16,255, forward strand.
GCGTCGATAATGGTTGTGGGCTTGGTCTCAGCGAGGGCACAGGCAAGTAGCAGTGCGCTTGTGGTTTTCCCGCTGCCACCCTTCGAGTTTGCGAAGGCTATTACAGGCATGGTTTCTCTTTCTTTTTGGCTCGATGGGCGTGTCATTCACGCACGCCTCAAGCTGAAAAATAGCATAGTTTTGAATATGATACCATAGGGAATGGTATGGCATGGTAAGGTACCATAAGGTACCATAAGGTACTATACGGTACCTTACCATGGAGCAGGTTCTCCAGGTAGATCGCACTGTTGTTCATATGCCCACTCGGCAGAGTTTCATGATGCGATAGTCTTGAGGCTATGGGCGCCCGCGCTTTTCAAAGAACTTGCGGCAGAAGCCCAAGAACGCTTTGTCTGGGTTTGCGGGCGCATCCAGGCCCCCATCGGCCATCCAGTCGCGCCATTCTTGCTCAAGGTGATAGATATCCCAACCAGGCGCGACCGTTCTTGCTTCTGTGTAGGTGTCCGGTTTGAGACGGATGATCGTGGGTATCAGCGAGGTTTCAGTGTCCGGTTTGTCCGCGTTGTTCAAAGTGCCGCGCTTCGTGAAAATGACCATGTCCTCGTCCATCCCCACAGAATAATCCGGGATGTGTGCGTGTTCCTGATCATGGGTGACGATATTGGCTACCAAGCGGCGGAACTCCCTGAGGGTCGATGCCGAACCGCATTTCCGCTGAAGAACAGGGAGGGAGATCCGCCATTCGCTCTTTGAGCCGCAATGCTTGCGGGCAAGCTCGTAGATGCGGCGCTCGATCGGCTTTCTGAGGCGGAAATACTTCCGGTGAAAGGTTAGGACTTCCTTTGCCTGAATGGCGTTGAAAACCCAATCGGAGAGCGTGATCTCGATTTCCTGCATCCGTCCGTCTCGCGTCTGGCGGACAATCCGAGCGCGATCAATGATGCTGAAGATGTCGAGTTGCTCTGTGTCGCCCGTCACCACATTGGTTTCGATCTGTGTCCCCTGGAGACGCACAAGGGCACTTCTCAGTCCATCGTATCCACGACCATCCGTGACGCGGTTCGTTGCCTTTAGAAACTCGTAGGCCTTCATTCGAAGCGTTTTGGATGGCGTCTGGCCGTTGTTCATCGCTGCGATCAACTGGCTGATACAATATATCAGAACATCACGATCATGTACTGTGGCAAGACCTTCCGCAGACGGCTTTACCTCAACGAAGTTCTTTCCCGCTTCATCCTCGTAGCGCCTTATGCGGTGATCCGGTTTGGTTGAAAGGGAAAAGATCGGGTGGGCCATCGAGGCCATATCCCCTTTAGGAACAGCATCGAAAATATCGCATACGAAGAGATCGCCCTGACCAAAACGATCCGGGAGTAGGGGGGACTTTGACTCTTTCGTGATTTCACACACCATACCTCATGGTTCGTGATTTCACACACGCGGTCAAGCGCTTTCGTGATTTCACACACAGCAACTAGGTCTTTCGTGACTCTACACACGCTCTTTCGTGATTTCACACACGCTCTTTCGTGACTCTACACACAGCATGTTTCTATTTACCTATATTTTTCAGCATCTTCCTAACACTTATCCACAGCGTAACACTATATTTAACACATATTTAACACTACGAACCCGGCTAACGAAGATCGTTCCCCTCTCGGTCGAAGCTCAATCATCCAGAACCTAAGCTCGCCTACGGCTCGCCTAAAAGGAATCCCTCCTTCGTCGGGATGCTCACGCCGCTTGAAGTTCGGCTTCGCCTCACGCGGCGGCCTGCCGTCGGCAAGCTGCTGTGAAAACCATCATGCTGGCAATATCAGCTCTGACTCACCAAAGATCAGACGTAAGGGGTGCTTGGCATGACTTCGGACACGCCGCATCGCCTGAGTTGATCCCTGAGCGCTTTGAGAACCTGGCACAAGGGGTGGGTGCTCGCCATGCTCGGCTTCGCCTGTGCGTGGCTCCGCTCCCGCGTACCGCGCCCTTGTACCAGAACCATCAAACCTCTCTTGACGGGATCAGGCGAAGACGGCTCCGAAGATCAGACACTGGCACCCCAACGGCAGACTTCATGCCCAAAAGGGCCAAAGAACTCTGTGGGTATCTTGAGTGACCAGGGCAAGGCTTGTCCGCGAATATGATCTCATCAAGAGCATGATTTTATCCGCTCCCAAGAAATATCTCGTCTACTGCTCCGTCACAGGGCTCTCAGAGCGCTTTGAAACTGTAGAGGGGGCAGCGGCTGGCTTTTATGAAGCAGACGTCCAGCATCGCCCCTGTGTGGTCTATGGGAACCGCCGGACAGCCCAAGTTATTGGCAGGACGGTGATCGTTGGAGATCGCATCGAAAAATCTCTTCCCGTGGAAAGCCATTCAGCTTTCACAGATGCTTATCTGGTACGGCAGGGCAGGGGACCCAAGGTTTCCTGATCGCCTTTGCGTCACCGCCCAGGTCGATGGCCTGGCTCAAGAGAAATCGCCCTCAAGTGGTGCGGGCGCAGAGAGCGGAGCGATCGAGCCACGGTTGAGGGTCTATTTCTCTTGAACCAGGATCATGACCGTCCACAGCGTTTCTCAGCCCCCCGAAGAAAGGCAAAGCCGCTTCGGGGTCTGCCATGCGGCGAGCGGAGGGGGAGCGCGAGGGGGAGGAAAGACCCCTCGCAGGGCAAATCATGTGATCGGCCTTTGGCCGATCTCTGCAAACAAAGGGGACCGAGCGGAGCGAGGCCCCGAAACCGCGCCGCTAGGCGCGGGAAAATTTGCAATAACACCATATAACATGCTATAATCATTGGGTGAATTGGTGGATGCATTTCAACGAAGACCCTTATGAGCGGCTCGGACGCTATGTGACGGACGGCTTTGGATGCCGTGCTATTGTCCACATGCCCCGCGTGTCCTGGGCCTATCTCGACTGGCTGGAAAAAGTTGAAGGCTGCGACGTGGCAGGCTTCTTCATCGACAATGATCTCATCCGGTTAGAGAGCGACGGCAGCATCCATGACTGGATGGAAAGCGCTGTCCGAACCGCCTATCTCCGCCGCGAGCGCAAAGGGTTGCCACGGCCCGAGTGGTGCCCTCCCGCCAACCCGTGTGATTTCGTGGACATCTGATCAGCATTCCTTAGGCTGGCCCCATTGCTATTCTCACAACGGGATTTCCAATGAGCGGCGAGAGTGAACCCAAGAAGGCTAAAGACAATACTGGCCTGGAGCCAAAGCCTGAGGGGGTGCAACAGCCCGGTGCCGCACCCAAAGGGCATTTAGGACACAAACCTGCGTCGCCCGCGCCTGGTGGTACGACACAGGCCCGCACGGTAACACAGAAGCTGGAACAGTCGGGGCGGCAGCAGGCGCAGCCTGTCGAAGATACCCGCCCGATCGCCGTGAAAACCGGTGATGAGCAAATCGACAAACAGTCTGAAGAGAACGGTCAGCAGGTTATGTCCATGGACGACATCAAAGCCAAGGCACATGGCGAGGATGCGTCCCAGAAATCAGAAGGCCCTCAGGTATCGCAGAGCGACTATGCGAAGGCCTTCCGCCAGGCTGTCGGTGAGCAGGAGCGCCAAAAGCAGCAACAGCAATCAAAAGGCTTCGATCTAGAGTAGCTCGATCTTTTGACCGGCATAGGGATCATATCGCTTGGGGGGCGGTGCCCCGACGGAATCGATGATCTCATTCATCCAGATGACGATCTCGGGTGCATGGTACTTGTCGACCATGTATTTAAGATCCTCCCCCCAGCGGCCATAGGTCAGGCGCAGGGTCTGTACTCCGAAACTTGGTGCCAGAAAGGATGATTTCAGCTGCGTTTCATCGGACGTGTATCCGATCCTCATGCCACGGGAGTGGTCACGGTCATAGGTGGCGTCGCCATATCGGATTGTGTCGGGTGTAATCGCAACAAGCACCCAAGGGCGGGTCGAGCCATAGGTCATGAAGGCAATGAGCAAGCATATCCCCGCAGGTATGAGCGCGCCCCACATCACAAACGACGCAGGATCACCCCGAAACCCTCTGCCTTGTTCGGTATAGATCATGAAGCCGACCGCTGATCCCACCGGCACGCTCAGGACGGCCAGAACAAAAAATGTCGTCGGCAGAAACCAGCACCAGAAACGGATGGCGGATTTGACCTTCAGAACTGCCTGATCTGCCGTTCGAGAGACGATCATTGTGCCTTGTGGCACGTCACGAACGGCCTTGCAGTACGGAATCCGGGTCGGAGAGGGCTCGGCATATCGCTCGCCAGAGGCGTGTGTCTGAGAATTTTCAGCTGATTGCGGTGCCTCAGACACCGTTGGCTTCGCCGTATCATCACACTGTGAAGCGACTTCGCTGCCGTGCCAAAACCAAGATAGGGCAGAAACACGCTTTGATAGTATAAATACAGCAACAATCAAACCCAGAAATGTCAAAGGGACAGGTAAGTATCTCGAAAGATACCATTCGGCGAAATTATATGGGAAAAATGCATCCACAATAAACGCGAAGAGATACAAAGCGGCAAAGGCAATCGCGACTAGAGCAAATACTGTGATCGTAGATTTTATCGGGTTTTGGCGAAGAGCGGACAGTATGGATTTTAGAGATGAAATCATTTCTGCACCCTCACATCACTAAATCGGTCATCGTAAAACGGCACGCGCTTCAGGAAGATTCCGCTTGTGCCAGGGTAGATGATCAACTGGTTGTCTGATTGGCGCGAAAAGAACGCTGCCACTTCATCCGGCGCAAGCAGCGGCGTACTGTCGATGCTCCGGGATTCGCCGGAAAACCCGCTCGCAGCTTGCTCAGTGCTCTGCTCGCCCTGGGAAACTTTCAGCATCGCAGACTGGCCGAGCCGTTCCGAGACATACTTGAGGGAGCCCAGATCATTCAGGCCGAAGGTCTGGAAGATCGCCGCGTTGCCGAGGAAGGTCTCCCATCGCTCGCCGTAAATTTGCTTCATCTGTGAGAGGTCCTGGAAGAAGGACCAGATGCGCACGCCAAAGCCTGCGATCAGCCCGGCGGCCGTCTCCAGGGCCTTCATGTGACCCAGAACATGCATCTCGTCTAGGATCATGAGGGCAGGGGTCTCGGGGACGGTTTCATCCGCTTCAATGGCGTTCATGAGCCGGTTGATGAATAGGCGGAAGAACCGGAAATGCCGATGCAGCCGCCCGGCAGGCAGGCAGAGATAGACAGATTGCTGGCCATGTTTCCAGGCCATGAGATCAGGGGACCGGTCGCCGCCGGTCAGGATACGCGCCATGGGCGGGGAGGAGATGAACCCGATCTGATTGCGGATGGTGGACATCACGCTCCCAAATTCACGCTCGCCCATGCTGGCGAGCGTCGATGCCGCCTCATAGGGGATGCCGTGGGCAAAGCGCTCGTCAAGTCTCATCAGCACATTGAGCTGTGTGAAGGTGAGCGCCTGATCATTGAGGTCCGGTATCTGCGGGTTCTCGTCATCGTCAGATATGATGCGCGGCACGAACACGAGCCGCCGAACCTCGTTCAGCGTTTTGTCCTGAATATCGGGATGGGCGACGACCCAGGCGATATAGCCGCGCAGGACCAGGCGGGCGGTATCATAGAAATGGCTGTTGTCGCCTTTGCCTTCCTGGACGACGAGCGCATCGGCAATGGCGTCACATTCGTCGATGAAATCGTCGCTCTTCGGATCAAGACCCGCGAGCGGATTGAACCCGGCCCGGTAGGCGTCATCGACCTTGGCCACATCAAAGGGATCGATGACGAAGACACCGTGATCGAGCCCCCCGTCCGGAACGCCGTGGCCCTTGCCACGGCGTTCCGCTGTCAGCGTGGCGTTCTCGCCCTTGGGATCGATCACCAGCACGGAGCCGGGATAGAGCAGCAGGTTGGGCACGATCGCAGAGGTGCCCTTGCCTGCTCGCGATCCGGCGATGGTCAGGAGGTGGCGGTTGTCGCGGGTTCCGATCAGGGCGTCACCGCAGGCCCCGAGGAAAATCTTGCCCGGCCCATAGGCCCAGTCGTCATGTGCGGCGAGGTCTTCGGGTGGCACCCAAAGGGCGCGCGGGGCCTTGTCGAAAGAGACGGGCGTCCCCGGCAGTCCACGTGGCAGATCAGAAAATTGCATGGCCGCGAAACTCTCCTTCTGGAATTCATTTTGGTCAATGACGCCACGTTAACGCTGCGAAGCGTTCCCGCAATAGGTGCGTGCACCGGTCGGATCATTTGACCCATCGAGGGCGCAATTGATCCGTTTTGAGGACGCGGTCTGCTCAAATCCTGTGCATGGCCCAGATGCAGACATGCCAAATTCCTGTGGATAGGTGGGTGCGTCACTGGTAAGGCTGGCGCGAGTCGGCGAGTCTAGTTATAGGATGTAGAGCGCACTTTTGGGTTTTGTTCCAAAACCCGTGCGCAACCGGTGCGCCAATGACCCGGAGTTGCGGTGTTTGGCGGGCCGGAACTGGTGATCCCCGCCGCCCATCGAGGGCGACAGAGATCACATCGCATGGGTCGTCGCTGCCTCGTGTGGGCGCTCCTGACCCATGCTCTTGAAGCGGGGTTTCCCCCGCGCGGGACACCCTGTCCCGCACCCTTGGGCCGGATGAGGCACGCATCCGGAAACGTGATCCGGGGGCAATGCGAGAGATGGAGGAGCGGGGTCATGGCGATCTATTCGCTGAACCTCAAATCGATCGGACGGACCACGCATGCGGCAGGCACCGCCGGTGCGCATCTGCTCTACATTGCCCGCGATGGCGCGGCCCCTGAGCTTGTTTCCGAGCACATGCCTAGCGATCCGAACGAGGCCCGCGCCTGGATGAACCGGGCGGAGCTGGGGGACCGGAAAAACGCCCGTGTCATCGACAAGGTGCGGATCGCGCTGCCGCGTGAGCTGAGCCCGGAACAGCGCATGCAGCTCGTTCAGGATTTCGCGCGTGATCTGACCGGTGACCGTGTTGCCTGGTTTGCGGCGATCCATGCCCAGGGCAAGGATGCCCATAATCCGCATTGCCATCTGGTGATCCGGGACCGCGATCTCGACACCGGCAAGCGGGTGCTGCGGCTCTCGGACAGTCCCCGCGATCGGGCCAAGGCCGGGTTGGAGCCCAAGGCCGTGGAATGGGTGCGCGCCAAATGGGAGGACCATGCCAACCGCGCTTTGGAAGCGGCAGGGCATGAGGCTCGTATCGACCGGCGGACCCTGGAAGCCCAGGGGATCGATCGGGAGCCGACGATCCATATCGGGCCGCAGGCGGCGCATGTGGAAGAGTTTGTCGATCGGCCTCAATCCAAGATCAAGGAAACCGGCAACGGTCGGTCCATCGACTATCCGCAGATCGACGCGGGGCGCACCCGCAAGGAGCGCCATGGCGAGATCGTGGATTTCAACATCGAGAAGGCAGCGCGCTCGAAAGATTTCCGCATCCGGGAAACCGCCAAGATGCAGCGTCAGCAAAAGGCGCTCGATACCGCCCTCGAAAAAGACCTGATCCGCGAAGCGCGGTATCGGACCCAGGAAGCCCGGCAGCAGCGCGGCGCGTATCGCGCCGAGCTGAAAGCCATTCAGGAGGATCATCGTGCCAAGCAGCGGGACGTGAAGGCGATGTTGCGCGAGGATTGGTCTGTGCGCCGCTCAGGTATGACCGAGCGTCACAGGGGCGAGCGGGAGGCCATGGCCCAGGACCATGGGCGGATCAGTGCCCGCGTTCTGCGGGTCGTTGATGTCACGGGCCGCACGCGGCGTCGCCAGGACGAAGAGCGCCGCGACATGCAGGCAAAGCACCGAGAGGAGCGCAGCCACCTGGTTGCGTTCC
>NZ_JBNAFN010000037.1:0-21332 GCF_049800695.1 Fluviibacterium sp. S390
CTGGGCTGGCCGCCGAACACAGTGAAGAAAAGACCGTGATGATCGACGCGACGTATCTGAAGGCACACCGCACCGCGTCCAGCCTGGGCGTTAAAAAGGGGGGCGTGGCCGCCTGATCGGCCGAACCAAGGGCGGTATGAATACAAAGCTGCACGCCGTCTGCGACAGCCTGGGGCGACCAATCAATCTCTTCGTCACCGCCGGGCAGGTGAGCGATTACATCGGCGCACGGGCATTGGTGAGCAGCCTGCCGAATGCCGAGTGGCTGCTCGGGGACCGGGGCTATGACGCAGACTGGTTCAGAGAAGCATTGAAAGACAAGGGGATACGAGCCTGTATCCCCGGCCGAAAGCAGCGCAAGACAGCCATCAAGTATGACAAGCGTCGATACAAGCGCCGCAACCGCATCGAGATCATGTTCGGAAGACTGAAAGACTGGCGGCGTGTGGCCACTCGCTACGACCGATGCCCAAAAGTCTTCCTCTCAGCCATCGCATTGGCCGCAACCGTCATGTTCTGGCTTTGAGACAAGAACGAGTCCTGACCCTAGATCAAGGCTCTTCCCGATCCATTTGAAAATTCCGATTAAACGCGGGATTCATTGTATTGTGGAAAACAACACCAATGTATCTAACTAGTACCTTGCCAAACTCCAATTCACTCCTGTAATTGAAGTGATCCTGAAAACAGAAGGCTGACACATGGATATCGATCTGAGCGAACTTTCTCTGGCAGAACTGAAATCGCTGCACACCAAGGTGGGACGGGCGATTGAGACGTTCGAAGAACGTCGCCGCAAGGAAGCATTCGCTGCGGCTGAAGCCACGGTGCGGGAATTCGGATTTTCCCTCAACGAAGTCGTGGATCACGCCAAGAAATCGGGCGTCAGCCGTCCGGCAAAATACCGTCACCCGGAAAACCCGGACCTGACGTGGAGTGGCCGTGGCCGCCAGCCTCAGTGGTTCAAGGACGCCATCGACGGCGGCGCTTCGGTTGATGATCTTCTGATCGCCTGATCGCGGTCAGACCACGACCGCGCGCGGCTTCTGTAGACCGACGTTGAACACGCGTTTATAGCGCGCTACCTCCTCCGCCGGTCCCATTGCCTTGTTGGGATTGTCGCTCAACTTCACTGTTGGGCGGCCATCCGCACTGACCGCCTTGCACACCAGCGAGAACGGCGCCAGCGCGTCGTCGGCCACCAGGCCGCGGAAGTCGTTGGTCAGCAGGGTGCCCCAGCCAAAGGACACCCGGACCCGCCCGCGAAACCGGGCCTGAAGTTCCAGCATCTTGTCGACGTCCAGACCATCCGAGAAGATCACCAGCTTCTGTCGCGGATCCTCGCCGCGGTCCTTCCACCAGTCGATGGCCGTTTCCGCACCGCCCGCCGGATCGCCGCTGTCAATGCGGATCCCGGTCCAGCCCGCCAGCCAGTCGGGCGCCTCTTTCAGGAATCCCTCGGTGCCATAGGTATCTGGCAGGATGATCCGAAGATTGCCTTCGTGTTCTTCGTGCCAATCCGCCAGAACCCGATAGGGGGCTTGCCGCAATTCCTCGTCCGTATCGGCCAAGGCGCTGTAAACCATGGGCAGTTCATGGGCATTCGTGCCGATCGCCTCCAGTTCGCGGCGCATGGCGATCAGGCAGTTCGAAGTGCCGACAAAGCGGTCTCCCAGCCCTTCCCGCATGGCCCGCACGCACCAATCCTGCCAAAGAAAGGAATGCCGGCGCCGGGTCCCGAAATCGGCAATCCGCAGATCCGGCTCGGGCCGCAACTGTTCCACCTTTTCCCACAGCTTTGTCATGGCCCGCGCATAGAGCACCTGCAATTCGAAGCGATCCATGGCATTCAGAACCGCCCGTCCGCGCAATTCCATCAGCACGGAAAGCGCCGGGATTTCCCACAGCATGACTTCGGGCCAACGGCCTTCGAAGGTCAGCTCGTACTGCCCGTCGCGCTTTTCCAGGTGATAGGGCGGCAGGCGGAAATTCTCGAACCACTCCATGAAATCGGGGCGGAACATCTGGCGCTTGCCATAGAACATGTTGCCGCGCAGCCAGGTGCTTTCGCCGCGGCTCAGCGACAGGCTGCGGATGTGATCCAGCTGTTCGCGCAATTCGCCTTCGTCGATCACATCCGCCAGCCGGATATTCCGGCTGCGATTGATCAGGCTGAATTCCACATGGGTATCAGGCTTGTTGCGAAATACCGACTGGCACATCAGCAGCTTGTAGAAATCGGTGTCGATCAACGAACGGATGATCGGGTCGATCTTCCATTTGTGATTGTAGACGCGCGTGGCGATATCCACCATGGACCGACCCTCCTGTCTCTTGAAATACTAGAGCAATCCTGAGGGGATAGCGCAAGGGGCGTCCCTTGACGTCAGATCAGCGCGACCCCGGCAGCAGCCATCGCAGCACGGGCGCCGGCAAGCGAGCCGTCCAGATCGATGGCCCGGCACAGGTCCTGCCGCACTTCGGCCCTGAACCCGGCTTTCGCCGCATCCACCGCTGAAAACTGCACGCAGAAATCCAGCGCCAGCCCGACGAAGGTCAGCCGCGACACCCCGCGCGCCCGCAAATACCCGTCCAGCCCGGTCGGCGTGGTGTGATCATTCTCGAAAAATGCCGAATAGCTGTCGATCCCGCGTCGAAATCCTTTGCGCACGATCATCTGCGCCCGGTCGGCATCCAGATCCGGGTGAAACGCCGCGCCGCTGCGCCCCTGCACGCAATGATCCGGCCACAGCACCTGCGGCCCATAGGGCATGTCGATCATCTGGAACGGCGCGCGGCCCGGGTGCTGGCTGGCGAAAGACGCATGATCCGCCGGGTGCCAGTCCTGCGACAGCACCACCACCGGAAACTCGGCCATCAGCGCATTGATCGGCGCCACGACCTCTGACCCGCCGGACACGGCAAGTGCGCCGCCCTCGCAGAAATCATTTTGCACGTCGATCACGATCAGGGCGTCGGTGCTGGGGCGCATGGCAGGTGTTTCCATCTTCGCAAGATTGGCGACGTCGAAGGCGCCGCCAGCGGTTTACATCGTCGTGAACTCGTACAACGAGCCTTCGTCGTCAACCGAGCACTTGATCTGCTTGCCCTTGACTGAAACGACATAGTGCTTTCGCTCTGAGATATCGACGTTGATCAGGTCGGCGCTGGTTTCATCGAAGCTGACGTTGTTCCGCGCTGCGGCCGTTTCGCGGCAGGTGAACGCACCGGGGTCTTCGATGACAGCCGCGGTTTCGGTCGCACTACACCCGGACAGCGCGGCCAGACCGCCAAGAACCGGGAGAATAAGAAGGGGTTGTCGCATCAAGGCTTCCTTGTTGTTTGCCGCGCCAAGGTTCATTTGCATTTCGGATGGGGTCAAGGCTATTTCCGGGCAAACCCCGATGCCGGAACGCCCCGATGTACACAATTGCCGCGCTTTACCACTTCACCCCCTTCAAGGATGCCTCTGCGCTGTGCGATCCACTGCGGGCCCTCTGCACCGAGAAGGCCGTCACCGGCTCCCTTCTCATCGCGCCCGAGGGGATCAATGGCACCATTGCCGGGCCGCGCGCCGGAATCGACGCCGTGCTGGCCCATATCCGCGCCCTGCCCGGCTGCGCCGACCTGGACTGGAAGGAAAGCACCGCCAGCGACCAACCCTTCGGCCGCATGAAGGTGCGCCTGAAGCGCGAGATCGTGACCATGGGCCAGCCGCAGGTCGACCCACTGGCCGGCACCGGCCACTACGTGGACCCACAGGACTGGAACGCGCTGATCTCGGCCCCGGACGTGGCGGTCATCGACACCCGCAACGACTATGAAGTCGCCATCGGCACTTTCGAAAACGCCGTCGATCCCGAAACCACCAGCTTTCGCGAGTTTCCAGCCTGGTGGGAGGCCAACAAGGATCGGTTCCACAACAAACGTATTGCCATGTTCTGCACCGGCGGCATCCGCTGCGAGAAATCCACCAATTACCTGCTGGGGGAAGGGGTGGACGACGTCTATCACCTCAAGGGCGGCATCCTGAAATACCTTGAAGAGGTGCCCGCCGAAGACAGCCTCTGGCACGGTGACTGCTTTGTCTTTGACGGGCGGGTCAGTGTCGGCCACGGCCTGAAAGAAGGCCCACACCAGTTGTGCCATGCCTGTCGCCGCCCGATCCTGCCCGAAGATCGCGACCGCCCCGAGTTCGAAGAGGGCGTCTCCTGCCACCAGTGCCTTTCGGAAACGTCCGACTCTGACAAGGCTCGCTTCCGCGAACGCCAGAAGCAGATCGCGCTCGCCAAGGCGCGCGGCGAAAAACACCTGGGCCGCGCCGATACCGCCGATTGACCGGGCCAGTGGGTCGGGGCCAGTGAGTCGGGGCCGGGTCAAGGCCCGAGGCACGAGCGGCCTTGAGGCGGGCGCGACTCGCCCCCACCCTTGCGATGGCCTGTTTGCGGCAGACCTGCCCGCAAACGGCCTCCCAGCACGAACCGCACAGCCGCCAACCAAAACCCTGTTCACCCGTTCCGCGCGCCCGCAGGCGGGGGCAAAGCCCGCGCCTGCCCGGCCCAACGCCTTGCGATCGTCAGGTCGTCCAGGCGGCGGGAGCCTCCCCTTGCCCCTCGCACTATGCGCGCCTGACCGCTATATGAACGCCAACGCGTGCCGATCGAAGGAGTGCCCCCATGCCCACCCCGAAACCCGTTGTCCTGTGCATTCTCGATGGTTGGGGCGCAAATCCTGACCGCACCGCCAACGCCCCGGCCCTCGCCGATACGCCCACCTTCGACCGGATCATGGCCAGCTGTCCGACCGCACAGCTCATTACCCACGGTCCCGATGTCGGCCTGCCCAGCGGCCAGATGGGCAATTCCGAGGTCGGCCACACCAACATCGGCGCGGGCCGGGTTGTCGCCATGGACCTGGGCCAGATCGATCTCGCGGTCGAGGATGGCTCTTTCACCAGGACCCCCTCCCTGGTAGCCTTTGCCGAAACCCTGAAGGCCAGCGGCGGCACCGCGCATCTGATGGGCGTGATCTCGGACGGTGGCGTGCATGGCCACATCGATCATGTGGTCGCGGCCTGCCGAGCCCTCACCGATCTGGGGGTGCCAGTGGCGCTGCATGCCATCACCGATGGCCGCGACGTACCGCCGAAATCCGCCGCCGGGTACATGGCACAGCTTTCTGACGCGCTGCCCGACGGGGCCACCATCGCCACGGTCATCGGCCGCTACTACGCCATGGATCGCGACAACCGGTGGGAACGTATCGCCACTGCTTATGACGCCATGGTGCACGCCAGGGGCAAGGCCGCCCCGGATGCGGTCACCGCCGTCACCCAGTCCTATGACGCGGGCGCCAATGACGAGTTCATCCCGGCCACGGTGATCGGCGATTTCGCCGGTGCCCGCGACGGTGACGGCTTCTTTTGCCTGAACTTCCGCGCCGACCGTGCGCGCGAAATCCTGCGCGCCATCGCCCAACCCGATTTCACCGACTTCGATATCGGCACCCGCCCCGACTGGGCCGCGTTGCTGGGCATGGTGGAATATTCCGACGATCACAACGCGTGGTTCACCACGGTGTTTCCCAAACGCTCGATCATCAACACGCTGGGCGCCTGGGTCGCAAAGCATGGCCGCACCCAGTTCCGCCTGGCCGAGACCGAGAAGTATCCCCATGTGACCTTCTTCCTCAACGGCGGCAAGGAAAGCCCGGAAGTGGGCGAAGAGCGCGCCATGCCGCCCTCGCCCAAGGTCGCCACCTATGATCTTGCCCCGGAAATGTCGGCCGCCGAAGTCACCGCGAAATTCGTCGAGGCGATCGAAGCGGGCTATGATCTGATCGTCACCAATTACGCCAATCCCGACATGGTCGGCCACACCGGCGATCTGGATGCCGCCAAAAAGGCTTGCGAGGCCGTGGACCGGGGCCTGGCCGCCGTCACCGCGGCGCTGGACAAGGCCGGTGGCGCGATGATCGTGACCGCCGATCACGGCAATTGCGAAACCATGGTGGATCCCGAAACCGGCGGCCCGCACACCGCCCATACCATCAACCCGGTGCCGGTGGCCCTGGTCGGCGGCCCGGTCGGCGCGCGGCTGGAAAACGGCCGCCTGGCCGATCTGGCCCCCACCCTGCTGGAGCTGATGGGCCTGCCGCAGCCCGAGGAAATGACCGGCCGCAGCCTGATCCGCCGCGCGTGAGGCGGAAATCCACGGAATTGTGACCCGGGGCGCGGTTGGAACTGGCGCCCCCTTTTGGAATAGGCATTATATGATCCGAAAGGGTTCCCGCAGGGAGCCGGACAGGAAAGGACCGCCCACAGATGAGATCTTTCGTGATGGCCGCGATCGGAGGCACCCTGGCCGGGGCCGTTCTGACCACGCAGGTGGCCGGCCCGCTTCTGGCACAGGAACAAAGTGAAGCGCGCACGGTCTATGAACAACTCGACCTGTTCGGCGACATCTTTGAACGGATCCGCGCGCAATATGTGGAAGAAGTGGATGAAACCGATCTGATCGAAGCGGCGATCAACGGCATGCTCACCTCGCTCGATCCCCATTCCTCCTATCTGTCGCCCGAGGATGCCGATGACATGCGCGTGCAGACCCGCGGCCAGTTTGGCGGGCTGGGCATCGAGGTCACGCAGGAAAACGGCTTTGTCAAGGTGGTCTCGCCCATCGACGACACCCCCGCCGACGAGGCGGGCATCGAAGCCGGCGATTTCATCACCCATGTGGATGGCGAAAGCGTGCTGGGGCTGAACCTTGACGAGGCGGTGGAACTGATGCGCGGGCCGGTCGGCTCCGAGATCATCATCACCGTGGTGCGCGAAGGGCTGGACGAGGCCTTTGACGTGTCGATCACCCGCGACACCATCAAACTGACCGCCGTCCGCGCCCGCACCGAGGGCGACACGGTGGTGCTGCGGATCACCACCTTCAACGACCAGACCTTCCCGAACCTGCAGGAAGGCCTGCAGAACTCGGTCGCGGAACTGGGCGGGATCGACAATGTCTCGGGCATCGTGCTGGACCTGCGCAACAATCCCGGCGGCCTGCTGACCCAGGCGATCCGCGTGTCCGACGCCTTCCTCGATGCGGGCGAGATCGTCTCGACCCGCGGCCGCGACATCCAGGACAGCGAACGCTACAACGCCACCGAAGGCGATCTGGCCGAAGGCAAGCCCCTTGTGGTGCTGATCAACGGCGGTTCGGCCTCGGCGTCCGAGATCGTCGCCGGTGCGTTGCAGGATCATCGCCGCGCCATCGTCGTCGGCACCAAGAGCTTCGGCAAGGGATCGGTCCAGACGGTCATGCCGCTGCGCGGCGACGGTGCCATGCGCCTGACCACCGCGCGCTACTACACCCCGTCGGGCCGGTCGATCCAGGCGCTTGGCGTGTCGCCCGACATCATCGTGGAACAGCCGCCGCGCACGGATGAACTGGACGACCAGACCGAGGACGATGCGCACACCCGCAGCGAAGCCGACCTGCGCGGCTCGCTTGGCAACGACTCGATCAGCGATGACGAGATGCGCCAGTTGGAAGAGGACGAGGCCCGCGCCAAGGCCGCAGCCGACCTGCGCAAGCAGGACTATCAGCTGGCCTATGCCATCGACGTTCTGAATGGACTGGCCGCGCTGAGCACCCGCGCGGATTGATCCGGGGCCGGACACCCGCGCGTGTCGCGCTGCGGGTGTCCGGTTGAAAAACCGCCCTTGGCTTTCGCATCGTGACAATTGGCACGCGGGATCCCGGTGGATGCGGTTGCGCCCATTTGAGTATTTTTTCCAAGAAGAAATTGCCATGCCGCGCCCTTGCCCGTGGTCTGTGGGGGTCGCTCGTTTGCCAAAGATCGCTCTTGCGGCCCGATACTGGTTTCAACCGACTTGCCGCCCCATGCGCGGCGCAGCATAGTCCGGCCATGATCGCACCCCTGCCCTTGACGCTGTCCCTGCCCGACGAGGAGGCTACCGCCCGCCTGGCCCGCGCGCTGGCGCCCGAGCTGGGCGCCGGGGACACGCTGGCATTGGCCGGTCCCATCGGCGCCGGGAAGAGCTTTTTCGCCCGCACCCTGATCCGGCACCGGTTGAATGCCGTCGGCAAGGACGAGGATATTCCCTCGCCGACCTTCACGCTTGTCCAGACCTATCAGGCCGGAGATCTGGAGATCTGGCACAGCGATCTCTACCGCCTTTCGACCCCGGACGAATTGTTCGAACTGGGGCTTGAAGAGGCTTTCGAGACCGCGCTGTGCCTGATCGAATGGCCCGACCGGATGGGAGAAGACCTGCCGTCCAGTGCCTTGTTGCTGACCTTCGCGCCGCAAGAGGGTGATCGGCGGGTGGTGACCCTGTCATCGGGGGGCCCGGCCTGGCCTGCGCGGCTGGCGCAGATACTGAAAACAGGCGGGTTTGCAGATGACTGACCGTGTGACGGACTTTCTGCGGGCGGCCGAGTGGCACCTGGCCGCGCGGCAGGCGCTGGCCGGGGACGCCTCCAGCCGCCGCTATGAACGGTTGTGCAAGCCCGACGGCCAGTCTGCCGTGCTGATGATTGCACCGCCGCAGCCGGACGACAGCACGGTTCGTTTCGCCGCCCTTGCGGGACATCTGGTGCGCCACGGGTTGAGCGCCCCGCGGATTCTGGCCGGTCAGCCACAGGACGGTTTGCTTTTACTGGAAGACTTGGGCGCGACCATGTTCGCGCAGGATATCCTTGCCGATCCTGCGCGTGAGACCTCCTTGTACGAGGCCGCCGTCGATCTTCTGGTGGCCCTTCAGACCTGCCCGGTGCCGGATGATGTGCCGCGCTATGGCCCGTCGACACTGGCGGAGATGACCGCGCCTGCCGCAGATTGGTACGTCGGTCTTGGCACCCCGCAACCCGAACTGGCCGCCGGGTTTGCCGCGGCGCTGGACCCGGTTCTGGCCGCGCTTGAGGGCTGGGACACCCCAGTGCTGGTGCATCGCGATTTCCATGCCGAGAACCTGGTCTGGCTGCCGGACCGTACAGGCCCCGCACGGGTCGGGCTGCTGGACTTTCAGGACGCCTTTGCCGGTCTGCCCGCCTATGATCTGGTGTCGCTGCTGGAAGACGCCCGCCGCGATCTGGCCCCAGCGCTTCGCGCCCGGCTGGAGGCGCGGTTTGCTGCCGCCACAGGCACGCCGCCTGATGCGCTGGCCACCGCGCTGGCGGTGCTGGGGGCACAGCGCAACCTGCGCATCCTTGGCATTTTTGCCCGCCTGTGCCTGCATGTGGGCAAGGCGCGCTATGTCGACCTGATCCCGCGCGTCTGGGACCATCTGCAAGGCGATTTGGCCCACCCCGCCCTGCAGGATCTGCGCGCGGCCACGGCGGCCCTGCCCGCCCCGACCCCTGAATTCCTGACCCAGTTGAGAGCCCGATGCGGAACCGTCCCGACGCCGTGATGCTGTTTGCCGCGGGGTTCGGCACCCGCATGGCGCCCCTGACCGACACCCGTCCCAAACCGCTGATCGAGGTCGCGGGCCGGTCCTTGCTGGATCATGCGCTGGCGCTGACCGAAGTGGCAGGCGTGGCGCGCACCGTGGTGAACGCTCACTACAAGACCGAGATGATCGCGGCGCATCTGGACGGGCGCGGCGTAACCGTTCTGCCGGAAATGCCGGAGATCCTGGACACCGGCGGCGGGCTGCGCAACGCGCTGCCGCATCTGGGTTTGGGGCCGGTGTTCACGATGAACACCGATGCGGTCTGGACCGGGCCGAACCCGCTGGAGACCCTGCGCGCGGCCTGGGAGCCGAGCCGCATGTCGGCGCTGCTGTGCCTTGTTCCGGCGGCGCGCGCAACCGGCCACAAGGGCGTGGGGGATTTCAGCCGCGCGCCCGATGGCCAACTGACGCGTGGCGCCGAGTACGTCTATTCCGGGGTGCAGATCCTCGACCCCGCAGGCCTGTCCGACATTCCCGACCGGGTGTTTTCGCTGAACCTGCTGTGGAACCGCTATGGCGCCGAGGGCCGCCTGTTCGGCGTGGTGCATCGCGGCGGCTGGTGCGACGTGGGTTATCCCCAGGCCATTCCGCTGGCCGAGGCAATGCTGGCCGCGCCACCGCAGGTTTTGCCATGACCCGTCGCGTTGCCCCCGGTCTGTATCGCGTGCCGCCGGGCGTGGATTTTCCGGCCGCACTGGTCGCTGGTCTGCGCGCCCGCTATGCCGGGGCACCGCCCGAGGCGCTGGCCCGTGTGACGCTGTATGTGAACACCCGGCGGATGGAGCGGCGGATCACCGCCCTGTTTACCGAAGGCCCGCCCTGTCTGTTGCCCCGCATCAGGTTGGTTGCCGAGCTTGGGCAGACGGCCAGCACTGATTTGCCGCCCGCGATCCCGCCCCTGCGGCGACGGCTGGAGTTGCGCCAGCTGGTCGCCCGCCTGCTGGAGATCGAACCTGACCTTGCCCCGGACAGTGCGGCCTTCGATCTGGCCACCAGCCTGACCGCGCTGCTGGACGAGATGCAAAGCGAAGGCGTGCCCCTGTCTGCCATCGAAACGCTGGATGTCACCGACCAGTCCGGCCATTGGGCGCGCAGCCAGAAGTTCATCGCACTGGCCGGGCAGTTCCTGACGCCCGATGCCGCGGGCGGGATTGACAAGGAGGCGCGGCAGCGGCTGATCGTTGATGGGTTGATCCGGGACTGGCAGCGCACCCCGCCCTTGGAGCCGGTCCTCATCGCAGGCTCGACCGGATCGCGCGGCACCACGGCGCGGCTGATGCAGGCGGTGGTCGATCTGCCCCAGGGCGCGGTGGTGCTGCCGGGGGTCGATCCACATATGCCGCCCGACCTGTGGCGCAGCCTGACCGACCCGGTGGCGCAGCAGGACCACCCGCAATACCGCTTTGCCGCGCTGGCCGAGGCCTTCGGTCATGACCCGGCCACGATCCCCGACTGGGCCGACTGTCCCGCGCCTTCGGAATCGCGCAACCGGCTGGTGTCGCTGGCGCTGCGTCCGGCTCCGGTCACCGATGGCTGGCGTCGCGACGGGCCCGATCTGGGGGATCTGCGGGGTGCGACCGAGGGGCTGACGCTGATCGAGGCCCCCGATCCGCGCGGCGAAGCCAATGCGCTGGCCCTGTGCCTGCGCAAGGCGGTCGAGGACGGGCGCATCGCGGCGCTGATCACGCCCGACCGGATGCTGACGCGGCGGGTGACGGCGGCATTGGCCCGCTGGGGGATCGAGCCAGACGACAGCGCCGGTGCGCCGCTGCGGCAAACAGCACCCGGCCGGTTGATCCGTCATGTCACCGGGCTGGCCGGACAGAAGCTGACCGCCGAGGCCCTGCTGGTGCTGCTGAAACACCCGTTGGTGCATGACGCCGCCGACCGGGGCCAGCACCTGCTGTGGACGCGGGAGCTGGAACTGCACTTGCGCCGCAAGGGGCATGCCTTTCCCGACGCCGAAACCCTGACCGCCTGGGCCGAAACCTATGGCGCGCGACGCGTGCGGGAGGCCGAGGACGTGGCGCTGTGGGTCGGCTGGATCTGTGACACCTGCCTTGGCCATGACAGCCGCGGGACCATGCCGCTGGCCGATCACACCGTTTGGCTTGAAACCCTCGTGACCCGCCTCAGCCTTGGTCCCGGCGCGCCTGATGATGTCCCGGCCCCGGTCTGGGACGAGAACGCGGGCGAGGAAGCCCGCCGGGTGCTGACCGAACTGGCGCAGGAAGCCGAAGCCGGGGGCACGATGGATGCCGGCGAGTTTCACATTCTGGTCAATGCCTTGCTGGGCGGCGAGGTGCGCAGCGCCACCCGGCCCGATCCGCGCGTGATGATCTGGGGTACGCTGGAGGCCCGCGTGCAGGGCGCTGACCTTGTGGTGCTGGCCGGGTTGAACGATGGCAGTTGGCCCGAGCTTCCCGACCCCGATCCATGGCTGAACCGCCGGATGCGGGCGCAGGCGGGACTGCTGCTGCCCGAACGCCGCATCGGCCTGTCGGCACATGATTTCCAGCAAGCTATCGCCGCGCCCGAGGCGATCCTCAGCCGCGCCCGCCGCGATGGCGAGGCCGAAACCGTACCCTCGCGCTGGCTGAACCGGCTGACCAATCTGATGGCGGGTCTGCCCGATCAAAACGGGGCCGAGGCCCTGTCCGCGATGCGCGCCCGGGGTGCGGTCTGGGTGGCCATGGCCGCCGCATTGGACCGGCCCGCCGCCCCGGTGCCTGCCGCCCCACGCCCGGCGCCGCGCCCGCCGCTGGATCACCGCCCGCGCGAACTGCCGGTGACCATGGTCGAAACCCTGATCCGTGATCCTTACGCGGTCTATGCCCGCCGAATTCTGGGCCTGCGGCGACTGGACCCGCTGCGCGCCACCGCCGACATGCGCGATCGCGGCATCGTCTTGCACAAGGTGATGGAGGAGGTGGTGCCGCACCTGAAGTCCCTGCCCCCGGCAACCCGGCGCGATGCGATGATGACCGCCGCCGACCGCGCGCTGGCCGAGCTTCCCTGGCCTACAGCGCGGCGGCTGTGGCGCGGGCGGCTGGCCCGCATCGCCGACCGCTTCCTTACCGCCGAGGCCGCACGGCAAGCCGACGCCGACCCGATCCCCGGCGAATGCAAGGGGCGGCTGGAGCTGCCCGAGGCGCGCTTCACCCTGACCGCGCAGGCCGACCGCATCGACCGCGTCGCGGATGGCACGCTGCGGATCTATGACTACAAGACCGGCGCGCCGCCCACCGACAAGGTGCAGAAAGCCTTTGCCAAGCAGTTGCTGCTGGAAGTGGCGATTGCCGAAACCGCGGGGTTCGAGGATCTGCCGCCGACCCCGGTGTCACGGGCCGTCTACCTTGGTCTCAATGCCAAGCTGGATGAATCGCCTGCCCCGCTGGACGATCTGCCCACCGCGCAGGTTCTGACGGAACTGGCGCAACTGATCGCGGCCTATGACGATCCCACACAGGGATACACCGCCCAGCCCGCGCCCAAGACCATCACCTATGAAAGCGACTACGCGCATCTGTCGCGCCGGGGCGAATGGGAATTCTCGGACATGCCCGAACCGGAGGACGTGGGATGGTAGCCCCGCTGGACGACGCCACCCGCCGCCAGATCGCGGCCGCCGATCCCATGGCCTCGACCTGGCTGGGGGCCAATGCCGGGTCGGGCAAGACGCGGGTGCTGACCGACCGGGTGGCGCGGCTGTTGCTGGACCAGGTGCCGCCGCAGAACATCCTGTGCCTGACCTATACCAAGGCCGCCGCGAGCGAGATGCAGAACCGCCTGTTCGGCCAGTTGGGGGATTGGGCGATGCTGGACGACGCCACCCTGCGCGCCGAACTGACCCGCAAGGGCGTCACCGGCGCGCTGGACATTGAACGGCTGGACGCCGCCCGGCGGCTGTTCGCGCGGGCCATCGAAACCCCCGGCGGGCTGAAAATCCAGACAATCCACGCCTTTTGCGCGGCCCTGCTGCGGCAGTTCCCGCTGGAAGCCGGGGTGCCGCCGGGGTTTGTCGAACTTGACGACCGCTCGGCCGAGGCGCTGTTTACGGATGTTCTGGACGGGCTGGCCGAGGGCCCCGGTGCCAGGGCCATTGACGCCGTGGCCGCCTATCTGACCGACGACGATCTGCCCGGTCTCGCCCGGCAGGTGCTGTCGCACCGCGAGGGTTTCGCCGCGCCGATGGATCTGTCCGCCTGCCTGACCGCGCTGGATCTGCCCCCGGATTTCAGCGAGGACGCGCTGCTGGCCGAGGTGTTCGACGGTGCCGAGGCCGACCTGCTGGCCACGCTGGTTCGGGTGCTGGAGGCCAAGGGCGGCAACGATGGCAAGGCCGCCGACAAGCTGCGCCCGTTCACGACCGCGCCCGACACGCTGGCCGGGCTGTCGGCGCTGGAGGATGTCCTGCTGACCAAAGCGGGGGCCAAGGTGCCCTTTGGCCCCAAGATCGGGTCTTTCCCCACCAAACCCTCGCAAAAAGTTCTGGGTGACGGGGTGATGGAGGCGCTCAACGACCTGATGGCGCGCGTTGCCGAGGCCCGCCCCCGCCGCCTTGCCCTGGCCGCTGCCCGCAAGTCCGCCGCGCTACATGGTTTTGCCGGGGTCTTCCTGCCGGCGATGGAGGCCCGCAAATCGGCCCGTGGCTGGCTGGATTTCGATGACCTGCTATTGCACGCCCGCGATCTGCTGCGCGATCCGGCGGTGGCGGACTGGGTGCTTTACAAGCTGGATGGCGGCATCGACCATATCCTTGTGGACGAGGCGCAGGACACCAACCCGGTGCAATGGGAGGTGATCGAACTGCTGGCGCGCGAGCTGACCGCAGGCGCCGGGGCGCGCGATGACGTGACCCGGACGATCTTTGTGGTCGGCGACAAGAAACAGTCGATCTATTCGTTTCAGGGCGCCGATCCGGCGGAATTCGACCGGATGCGCGACAAGTTCGCTGCTGCCCTGACTGGTCAGGGTGACGGTCTGCGCGACCAACAGTTGCAGCATTCGTTCCGCTCGGCGGGCGCAATCCTGTCGGCGGTGGATGCCGGGTTCGCGGGCGAACGGGGCGACGGCGTCGGCGGCCCGCCCAGCCATGCGGCATTTTTCGACGCCCTGCCCGGCCGGGTCGATGTCTGGCCACTGGAACCCGCGCCGGAAGCTCAGGACGATGCCGAGTGGTACGATCCGGTGGACAAGCGGTCCGAAACCCATCAGGACGCGCGGCTGGCTGACAAGATCGCCACCGAATTGCGCCGCCTGATCGACGCGGGCGAGACCATCCCCCTGACCAACGGTCAGCGCCGCCCGTTGACCGAGGGCGACGTGATGATCCTGGTGCAGCGGCGCAACGCCCTGTTTCGCGAGATCCTGCGCGCCTGCAAGGACAAGGGGCTTGAAATTGCCGGGGCCGATCGGCTGACCATCACCCGCGAACTGCCGGTGCGCGACCTGCTGGCGCTGCTGGCCTTCCTCGCCCTGCCCGAGGATGATCTGGCGCTGGCCTGCGCGCTGCGTTCGCCGCTGCTGCGCTGGTCCGAAGACGATCTTTATCGGCTTGCACAACCGCGGCGCGGCACGCTTTGGGCCGCCTTGCGCACCGAGCGTACCGGCAGCCCGACCCATGAAATGCTGCGCGACCTGCGCAAACAGGCTGATTTCCTGCGCCCCTATGACCTGCTGGAACGCATCCTGACGCGCCACGGCGGCCGCGAGCGTCTGGTGGCGCGACTGGGCCCGGATTGCGAGGAGTCGATCGATGCCCTGCTGGCCGAGGCACTGGCCTATGAACAGGCCGATGTGCCTAGCCTGACCGGATTTCTGGAATGGATGCGCGCCGACGACGTGGAAATCAAGCGGCAGGCCGAAAGCGCGGGCGGGCGGCTGCGGGTGATGACCGTGCATGGCGCCAAGGGGCTTGAGGCACCGCTGGTCATCCTTCCAGATTGTGGCAAGCGCAAGGCGCCGACGCCCGGCGAGGTGCTGCCCCATGCGGACGGCTGGCCGGCGTGGCTGCCGGCCTCGGGCGACATGCCCGAAGCGCTGGCACAGGCCCGCGATGCCTGGCGCGCCCGGCTGGAGGCCGAGCGGCAGCGCCTTCTGTATGTCGCCATGACCCGCGCCGAAACCTGGCTTTGGGTTTGTGCCGCCGAGAATGGCACCAATTCGAACGCCCTGACCTGGCACGAACAGGTGCAGGACGGTCTAACTGAGCTGGGGGCGCAGTCGTGCGCGTTTCCCACCGGCCCCGGTCTGCGGCTGGAACAGGGCACCTGGACCGAGGGACCGCTGATCACCCCCGTTACAATCCCCGAGGCGCGTATGGGGCTTCCCGGCTGGGCCACCCTGCCCGTGATCCCGGTGGAAGATCGCGTAAAGACCCGCAGCCCGTCGGATCTGGGCGGCACCAAGGCGCTGCCCGGCGACCAGAACCTGGATGAGGAAGCCGCAAAGGCACGCGGAAACGCCCTGCACAATCTGCTGGAACATCTGCCCGGCCATGCGCCCGCGTCCTGGCCCGCCATGGCCGATCACCTGCTGGGCGAGATCGCGGGTGAAGACCGGGCCGCATTGCTGGCCGAAGCCACAGATGTGCTGACCGCCCCGGCCCTGGCAGAACTGTTCGCGCTCCATCATCTGGCCGAGGTGCCGCTGACCGCCGCCCTGCCCGGCGGTCCACCGCTGTATGGGCTGGTGGATCGGTTGATTTTGGCCGAAGATCACGTTCTGGCGATTGATTTCAAATCCAACCCGCAGGTACCCGACACGCCGCAGGCGGTTCCCGAAGGGCTGTTGCGGCAGATGGGCGCCTATGCCCATGCTTTGCAACAGATTTACCCCGGACGCGAGATCCGTACCGCGATCCTGTGGACCCGTGGCGCCCGCCTGATGCCCTTGCCGGATACGCTGGTTCGGGACGCCTTGCGGCGGGGGCTTGCGGCGCCACCACGGCTTGACGCTGGCGGGCCGGATACCTAGGTTCCGCCTTCAGGAGTTTCAGTGCGCCAAGGAGGACCCCATGGCAACACAAGCAGTAACCGACGCCACCTTTGACACCGAGGTCAAACAGGCCGACCTGCCCGTCGTCGTCGACTTCTGGGCCGAATGGTGCGGCCCCTGCAAGCAGATCGGCCCGGCGCTGGAAGAGCTGTCGGTCGAGCTGGATGGCAAGGTGAAGATCGTCAAGGTCAACGTCGACGAGAACATGCAGACCGCACAAGCGCTGCACATCCGCGGGATCCCGGCGCTGTTCCTCTACAAGAATGGCGAAGTGGTTTCCAACAAGACCGGCGCGGCCCCCAAGGCGGCCCTGAAAAGCTGGATCGAAGACAGCCTTTAAGCGGCTGCTTTCTGGATGTGAACGCCCCGCCCCTGTTGCGGGGCGTTTTTCGTTGGTCTGGAGTGCAGGTGTTGCGCGGTGGGTGCGATGTCGGAGCGAGGGGCCAGCCCCTCGTTCTCCCCGGAGTATTTTTGCCAAGAAGATTGGGCAGACGCTGCGTGTTGGCGGATCAGACCGGACGGGGGCGGATGAATTTCTGTTCGGTCACCGTGGCGCCCCATTGGTCGCCCGGGAACTCTTCGGCCAGGGTAAAGCCACGGTGTTCGTAGAGGCGGCGCGCCGCATCCAGCCCCTTCAGGGTCCACAGGTGGGTTTCCGGGAAGCCCTGGGCATCGCAATGCGCCAAAGCCCTGTCGAGCAGACGCCGCCCAAGGCCGGCACCGCTGGCCGCCTCGGTCACCGCGAACCAGCGCAGATGCGCGCGACCTTCGCCCAGGCTTTCTCCGTCAATGCTTATGCTGCCGACGATCTGATCTGCGGCCCGGCCATACCAGATGCCGTTTTCGGGCCGGTCGGCGCGCGGCAGGAAGTCCGACATGTCCCGCGCGATCCGGCATTCGAAGGCGCGGCCGAAGGGATAGTCCTTCTGGATGCGCTGCGCGCAGATTTGCGCCACGCGTCCCAGCAACCCGTCGACATATCCT
Source organism: Fluviibacterium sp. S390 (assembly GCF_049800695.1). Classification (NCBI taxonomy): domain Bacteria; kingdom Pseudomonadati; phylum Pseudomonadota; class Alphaproteobacteria; order Rhodobacterales; family Paracoccaceae; genus Meridianimarinicoccus; species Fluviibacterium sp. S390. Next base: position 17,456 of record NZ_JBNAFN010000037.1, read on the forward strand.
TCATGGATTTCAATCTCGGGCCTCGGCGGGGCAGGCAATGGCGCCGCCTGCCCCAAGGCACCCGCGTAGGTCGACAGGCCCTCCAGAACCTGGATCTGGCGATCTGACGGCAGGCGGGACAAGGCGCCGGCCACCTGGGCTTTGGCCACGCGGTCGATGCCGGCCAGCGTCTGCCGGCCCTTTTCGGTCAGATGGAGGTGTTTGGAGCGCGCATCGTGGCGCGAGGCGGTTTCCGTGACTTCGCCACGTTGCATCAGCGATTTTACCAACCGGCTGACGGTGGATTTCTCCAGTTGCAGGCGTGCCGAGAGATCGCGCGCCGACAACCCATCGGTGCGCCCGATCTCGATCAGCGCATGGGCCGCCGATCCCGACAGATCGGACCCGGCGACCGAGCGTCCCAGAAATCCCCAGTGCCGCACCAGATCGCGCGAGGCGGCACGAATGCCGGTGACAAGTGCATCCTGATCCATGGTGTTCCCCCCGACATATATAGTTGTATCATACAACTATATCACTGGAACCCTGAAAATCAACAGTGCTGCGCCCATGTAGAAAGCCCCGCCATTGGCGGGGCTTTCGAAACATCGTCCACATCAGGCTTCTGCGGCCTAATTCGTGATGATTTCCGGTCCCATGAGCGCTGTTGGGAGGAAGGTCGAGAGGGCCGGGATGTAGGTGACCATGATGAGGAAGACGAAGAGCACGGCCAGGAACGGCAGGGCGGCTCGGACGACGGCCATCATCGGCATTCCGGCGACGCCGGAGGTCACGAAGAGGTTCAGGCCCACCGGCGGGGTGATCATGCCGATCTCCATGTTGACCACCATGATGATGCCCAGGTGGATCGGATCGATGCCCAGCTGGATGGCGATCGGGAAGACCAGCGGCGCGACGATGACCAGCAGGCCCGAGGGCTCCATGAACTGGCCGCCGATCAGCAGGATCACGTTGACCACGATCAGGAAGGTGATCGGGCCCAGGCCCGCGCCCAGCATCGCCTCGGCGATGTGCTGGGGCACCTGTTCGTCGGTCAGCACGTGCTTCAGGATCAGCGCGTTGGCGATGATGAACATCAGCGTGATGGTCAGCTTGCCCGCATCATAGAGCGTGTTGATCGTGTCGCGGTGGAAGAACGCCGTGATCAGCGCCTGCGGCTTGCGCAGCAGCGAGATGTTGCGCGCCCCGTCCTTGGTGGCCAGCGGACCCATGTCGCGATAGACGAAACAGGCCACCAGGAAGGCATAGACCGAGGCCACGGCGGCCGCTTCGGTGGGGGTGAAGATGGCGCCGGTCAGGCCGGGAATGCCGTAGATGCCGATCATGATGATGGCGATCAGCATCAGCCCCCAGAAGGCGTCGCGGAAGGAGTCGCCGACCTCGCTCCAGCCCAGCCAGTCGCCCTTGGGCAGGTTCTTGACCTTGGCGATGACATAGATGGTGATCATCAGCATCAAGCCGGCCATCAGGCCCGGAATGACCCCGGCCAGGAACATCCGCCCGACCGAGACATCCGTGGCCGAGGCATAGACCACCATCACGATGGACGGCGGGATCAGGATGCCCAGGGTGCCGGCGTTACAGATGACCCCGGCGGCGAAGTCCTTGGAATAGCCCACCTTCTGCATCGCCGCGATGACGATGGAACCGATCGCCACAACCGTCGCCGGGGACGATCCCGAGAGTGCGGCGAAGATCATGCAGGCAAACACCCCGGCGATCGCCAGCCCGCCCGGCAGGTGGCCGACGCAGGCGATGGCAAAGCGGATGATCCGCCGCGCCACCCCGCCGGTGGACATGAAGCTTGAGGCCAGGATGAAGAACGGGATCGCCAGCAGCGTGTAGTGCCCGGCCATCGCCTGGTAGAGCGATTGCGCCACCGAGGCCAGCGAGCTGTCGGAATTGAGCAGCAGGAAGATGATCGAGCTGAGGCCCAGCCCCACCGCGATCGGCACGCCGATCAGCAGCAGGCCGATGACCATCAAGAACAGAAGTACGATTTCCATGGGTCAGGTGTCCTTGCCGAAGGGCGTGTCGTGGTGGGTGGCGCTGAGGTCGTCGACCTGGTCCTCGACCTCGTGGCTCACGATCAGGCTCTCATGGGTGCCTTTGATGATGCCGATGGTCACTTCGACCACCCGCACCAGCAGCAGCAGGCAGCCCACGGGCAGGATCAGATAGGGCACCATCCGCGGCAGCTTCTCGTAGGCTTCGCCTTCGTTGAAGATCGGCTCCAGCCAGCGCAGCCAGTCCACCATCGGGATCTGGTCGGTCTCGTACCAGGCCTGGTCGCGGCTATCGGCCAGACCGGTCGGGAACCAGCGCCCGGTGGTCGCGTCCATCCCGGCGAAGGGCGCGTAGTAATCCCAGGCCCCCTTCATCAGCAGGATCGCGTACAGGCAGCAGCACAGCGCCGCGATGATCGCCAGGACGCGCTGTTTCGGCGCCGTCAGCAGGTTGATCACCGCGTCCACGCCCAGGTGGGCGGTGATCCGGAACGCATGCGAGATGCCGAACAGCACCAGCCAGGCGAACAGCACCAGCACCACCTCAAGGCCCCAGATCAGGCTTTCGTTGAATACATAGCGCAGCACCACGTTGATGAAGGTCAGCAGCACCATGATGCCCAGAATGGCGGCGATGACGACTTCTTCGGTGCGGGCGACGACCCGCCCCAACGCGGTCTGCGGTTGATGTCTGGAATGCGCGCTCATCGGCTGCTCCCTCCCCTCAGGAAAAGGCCGCCCGGTCGCGCCGGACGGCCTGTCTGTCTGGTGATCGCGATTACATCGAGGCGTTGATCTGCTGGGCCGCGTCGATCGCATCGGCCCCCACGTCGCCTTCGAACTGGATCCACACCGGCTTCATCGCCTCGACCCAGGCCGCACGCTGCTCGGGCGTCAGTTCGCGGATCACGCCGCCGGCGTCCAGAACCGCCTGGCGGTTGTCGGCATCCACCTGCGCGATGGCCGCGTTGCGGGTCGCGGTGACTTCCTCGACGATGGTCTGCAGCTGGGTGCGCACGTCTTCGGGCAGCCCGTCCCACCAGTCGACCGAGGTCACGACCATATAGTCCAGCAGGCCGTGGTTGGTTTCGGTGATGCCGTCCTGAACTTCAAAGAACTTCTGGCCGTAGATGTTCGACCAGGTGTTCTCCTGGCCATCCACAACGCCGGTCTGCAGGGCGCCGTAAACCTCGGAAAAGGCCATCGGCTGCGGGCTGGCGTCCAGCGCTTCCATCTGTGCCACCAGCACGTCCGACGGCTGCACCCGGAACTTCAGACCGGCCGCATCGGTGGGCAGGATCAGCGGCTTGTTGGCCGAGAACTGCTTGAGACCATTGTGCCAGAAGCCCAGCCCCTGAAGGCCGCGGCGCTGCATCGAACTCAGCATGTCCTGGCCGGTGTCCGACGACTGGAACGCCTCGACAGCCTCCATGTTCTTGAACATGAACGGCAGGTCGAAGATGCGGAACTTCTTGGTGAACTTCTCGAATTTCGACAGCGAGGGCGCGGCCATCTGCACGTCGCCCTGCAGCATCGCCTCGAGAACCTGGTCATCGTTGTAAAGCGTCGAGTTCGGATAGACCTCCATGCAGGCGGTCCCGTTCATCTCGTCGTTCACGCGCTCTTGCAGCAACGAGGCGGCAATCCCCTTGGGATGCTTGTCGGTGTTGGTCACATGGCTGAACTTGATGACAATCTCGCCATCATCGCAGGCCGCCATCGCAGACCCCGCCGCCAGCACAAGACCCATGGCTGTCGCCGCTGCAGTCACAAATTTCATCGATCATCCTCCCGATCAGTCGCTGAAAACAGGACCACACAAAAATGCGCGCCCCCAAATCATCATCACCATTAAAAAGAGTCCGGCAACA
>NZ_JBNAFN010000038.1:0-19827 GCF_049800695.1 Fluviibacterium sp. S390
GGTGGATTCACAAACGAAGTGCAAATTTTGTACGAATACAGAGAGTTGCATGGAGTATGAAGAATGGGAACCCACTATTGTCACCTGAAGCTGGACGAACGGCGCAAGCTCGCAAAGTGGCTGGAAGCCAAAATGCCGGTCTCAGAGATTGCGGATAGATTGTGCCGCGACCCCTCGACGATCTACCGGGACATTAAGCGGAACCGATATACTGACGAAGAAATACCGGAGCTGAACGGCTATCACGCTCTCGTCGCTCAAGACAAATACGAGCAGCGCCGTGCTGTCCATCGCAAGATGATCGCTCATCCTGAACTCAAGGCCGCCATCGAGGATCGGCTGAAGGCTGGCTGGTCGCCAGAGCAGATAGCCGGTCGCATGCGATTGGAACGTCATCCGATCCGCGTGAGCCACGAGACGATCTATCGCTTCGCCTATTCCAAGGACGGTCGCGAGGAGCAGTTTTATCGGCACCTTCCCGAACATCGCCGCCGCCGCAGGCCGCGTGGCTATCGCAAGCATAACCGGACCCACATCTTCGACGTTCAAAGCCTGTCCCACAGGCCTGAGCGCATCTCTGAGCGTGCCGAGTTCGGCCATTGGGAGTGCGACCTGATGATGTTCCGCAAGGAGCATGGAAAGGTGAACGTGACGTCTCTGGTCGAGCGCGTCAGTCGTTTCGCCGTTGTCATGCGCAATGAGGATCGCCAATCCAAACCGATCATGGAGGCGCTGATCCAGGGGCTAGCTCCCCTGCCCGCCGATGCACGCCAGTCGATCACCTTTGATCGCGGCACCGAGTTCTCCGCCTGGCGGCACCTGAAAGCCGGGATAGGTGCAGATGCATGGTTTTGTGACCCACAAGCTCCGTACCAGAAAGGCACAGTCGAGAACACGAACAACAGGCTGCGGAAGTATCTCCCCAGATCCACCGAACCGACGGCGCTGACAAATCGATACTTGAGGTCGATTTGCCACCGCGTCAATTCCACGCCGCGCAAGTGCCTCGGCTACCGAACGCCCGCTGAGGTGTTTCAAAGCGAGCTGATGGAGTTACAGAACCGGCTGGAGTAAAACGACATATCAGGAACTGCACTTCACCGTGAGCTCACAGGGCAAGCGCTGCGGCCTGGCTCTCATGATCATGTCTGCCCCGTGATCATGCTTTCAATAGCAGACACCGCCTGCCGCATCAGCTGCTCGAAGGCCTCCTTGCCCGGCGCCGGATCGGTCCACGCGAACCCATAGAGATGGATCGCGTCCTCGGGCGATCCGCCTTCATCCGTCCAAAAAAACGCGCCATCCCGCACTTGGTCGATCGGGAGGGACGGACATCTGTGGATAACTGAACGATAGGCGTGATGCACAGGTTGGACCTGTCGCGGTTTGATGCCGCTCCTTTGATAGCATTTACAGCAGCAAAGGAGACGAACTATGGGACTGAAACGGACGGACGAATTCCGGGCTGATGCAGTGCGGATCGCGCTGACGAGTGGGCTGACAAGGAAGCAGGTGGCGTCAGATTTGGGCGTTGGCCTATCGACGTTGAACAAGTGGGTCACGGCGCATCGCGACACCGAGGTGGTATCCGACAAAGACTTGGACCTTGCCCGTGAGAATGAGCGGCTTCGACACGAGAACCGCATCCTCAAGGAGGAGAGGGAAATCCTAAAAAAGGCAACGCAGTTCTTCGCGGGTCAAAAACCATGAGGTTCCGATTCATCGAAGAACATCGTGATACCTTTTGCGCGAAGCGCATGTGCGACGTCTTGGAGGTCAGTTCCCGCGGTCTGCGTGCTTATCGCAGCCGACGTGCCAGCCAAAGGCAACGGACTGACATGGTTGTCTTGGCCCACATCAAGGAACAGTCCCGTCTCAGTCTGGGCAGCTATGGCCGTCCACGCATGACCGAAGAAATGAAAGAGATAGGTCTGAACGTCGGTCATCGCCGGGTTGGCAGATTGATGCGCGAGAATGGCATCCGCGTTGAGCGGTCGAAGAGATACAAGGTCACAACGGACAGCAATCACGCTTTCAATATTGCGCCGAACCTGCTGAACCGGGACTTCCATGCCGATCAACCGAACCAGAAGTGGGCGGGCGACATCAGCTATGTCTGGACGCGAGAAGGATGGCTCTACCTGGCTGTCATTCTTGATCTGCATTCTCGGCGGGTGATCGGCTGGGCAGTCAGCAATCGCATGAAACGTGACTTGGCAATCCGGGCATTGAAGATGGCGGTTGCACTGCGCCAACCACCCAAAGGCTGCATTCATCATACCGATCGTGGGTCGCAATACTGCTCACACGACTACCAGAAACTCCTGCGCCAGCATGGGTTCAAGGTATCGATGAGCGGCAAAGGCAACTGCTATGACAACTCCGCTGTCGAGACGTTCTTCAAAACGATCAAGGCCGAGCTGATCTGGCGAAGGTCGTGGCTGACGCGCAGAGACGCCGAGTTGGCGATCTTCCAGTACATCAATGGCTTTTATAATCCGCGCCGACGGCACTCAGCATTAGGCTGGAAAAGCCCCGTCGCATTCGAACGGAAAGTGGCCTAAACGAGCACTTGGGGCGGCACGAAAACGGGACAGGTCCAGGTCGGTGCGGAATGACCCAAACGGTAGCGCACGGATCGCCCGATGCGCTATTGGTCAAGTGGCCGGGAATGGTCCCTGAAATGCTTGGCTGCATGCTCACGGGTGATCTTGCCTTGGCCAAGCTGTTCCATCATCTTGGCATGCTCCACCCCCTTGGCCCGGAGGAGTTGCCAGCCATTGTCGTGCAGGAACTGATGCGCGGTCTGGAATGCGGTGCGCTTGTTTCCGTCAACAAAGGGATGGTTGCGGGCAATGGCCTCGGCGTAGCTGGCCGCAAGCGCGAAGAGATCCTCTTCGCCGTAGGCATGAAGATTCTGGGGACGGCCAAGTGCCGAAGCCAGAAGGCCGGCGTCCCGCAAACCACGCGCACCACCGGCAATCTCGATCACGATCTCATGTATGTCTTCTACGTCAGCCGCCGAAACCCAGATCGGCTCCGTCATCGATTGGCCAGCTCCTGGATGGTATTGCGATGATATTCCACCTGCTCCCGGAGCCGCTTCTTGCGGTCATCCGATCCGTCCTGCATCGCGCCGGTCAAACGGCGATACTCATCGGCTGACAGCAGAACTAGGCGATCCCGCTGATGGCTGGTGATGATGACGGGCTCTTGCATGGCCGCATCGCTGAATGCGCCGATATTGTTCTTGAACTCCGTCGCGGTAACTCTGGTCATATGGGCCTCCGATCTTGAAGGTCAGTATATGGCTAAATTGTCCATTTTGTCTATAAGACGATAATCCTAGAGAGCATTTCCAGTTCACGAAAAACAAGCCTTACCGCCCGTGATCAAAGCCCCTATCCCGACTGCGATCCCGCTGCATGGATTTGTAGAGCTTCTCGGCCTGTTTGATCAGCCGGTCGGTTTTCTGCTCCGCCTGCTCTCGCTCAGCGGCGCGCATTTGCCTTTGCCGGTCGGCCTCGATCTCGGCCTGTTTGTGTCGATCCGCCATACGGGCCATGTCCGGCGCATGGGCGGCCTTCACTTCTCGGCGCATGATTTCCTTGCGCGTGTCCAAACCTTCCATCTGCGTGGCCCTGTGCTCTCGATGGAACGCAACCAGGTGGCTGCGCTCCTCTCGGTGCTTTGCCTGCATGTCGCGGCGCTCTTCGTCCTGGCGACGCCGCGTGCGGCCCGTGACATCAACGACCCGCAGAACGCGGGCACTGATCCGCCCATGGTCCTGGGCCATGGCCTCCCGCTCGCCCCTGTGGCGCTCGGTCATACCTGAGCGGCGCGCAGACCAATCCTCGCGCAGCATCGCCTTCACGTCCCGCTGCTTGGCACGATGATCCTCCTGAATGGCTTTCAGCTCGGCGCGATACGCTTTGCGGGCCTGCCGCGCTTCCTGGGTCCGATCTCGCGCTTCGCGGATCAGGTCTTTTTCGAGGGCGGTATCAAGCGCCTTCTGCTGGCGCTGCATCTTGGCGGTTTCGCGGATGCGGAAATCCTTCGACCGCGCCGCCTTCTCGATGTTGAAATCCACGATCTCGGCATGGCGCTCCTTGCGGGTGCGCCCCTCGTCGATCTGCGGATAGTCGATGGACCGGCCATTGCCGGTTTCCTTGATCTTGGATTGGGGTCGATCGACAAACTCTTCCACATGCGCCGCCTGCGGCCCGATATGGATCGTCGGCTCCCGATCGATCCCCTGGGCTTCCAGGGTCCGCCGGTCGATACGAGCCTCATGCCCTGCCGCTTCCAAAGCGCGGTTGGCATGGTCCTCCCATTTGGCGCGCACCCATTCCACGGCCTTGGGTTCCAGCCCGGCCTTGGCCCGATCGCGGGGACTGTCCGAGAGCCGCAGCACCCGCTTGCCGGTGTCGAGATCGCGGTCCCGGATCACCAGGTGGCAATGTGGATTATGGGCATCCTTGCCCTGGGCATGGATCGCCGCAAACCAGGCAACACGCTCACCGGTCAGATCATGGGCAAAGTCCTGCACCAGCTGCATGCGCTGTTCCGGGCTCAGCTCACGCGGCAGAGCAATGCGCACTTTGTCGATGACGCGGGCATTCTTCCGGTCCCCCATTTCCGCCCGGTTCATCCAGGCGCGGGCTTCATTGGGATCACTCGGCATGTGCTCGGAAACAAGCTCAGGGGCCGCGCCATCACGGGCAATGTAGAGCAGATGCGCACCGGCGGTGCCTGCCGCATGCGTGGTCCGTCCGATCGATTTGAGGTTCAGCGAATAGATCGCCATGACCCCGCTCCTCCATCTTTCGCAGTGCCCCCGGATCACGTTTCCGGATACGTGCCTCATCCGGCCCAAGGGTGCGGGACAGGGTGTCCCGCGCGGGGGAAACCCCGCTTCAAGAGCATGGGTCAGGAGCGCCCACACGAGGCAGCGACGACCCATGCGATGTGATCTCTGTCGCCCTCGATGGGCGGCGGGGATCAACCAGCTCCGGCCTGCCTGAGACCGCGATTTCGGGTCATTGGCGCACCGGCTGCGCACGGGTTTTGTTCCAAAACCCAAAAGTGCGCTCTACGTCTTCTAACCAGACTCTTTGACTCGCGCCACGGGTTCCAGTGACGCACCGACCTATCCACAGGAATTTCATGGAGCCTGCCCCTGAGCGCATCGGTCAGCAACCGGGCAGACCGCTTCCATCAACGGACCATTTGTGCCCTCGATGGGTCAAATGATCCGACCGGCGCGCGCACCTATTGCGGGAGTTTTTCGCCTCGATAGGGTGGGAACGTTCACTCAATTTTTTCCACAAGGGAATTTCACATGCTCCGAATTTTACCGGCCTGCGCCCTTGCGAGCGCTGCTACGCTTCTCGCTGACCCCGCCATCGCCCAAGCCTTCGGTGGCTATGGCGGCGGCTTTGGAAGCCGTCTGGGAGGCGGTATTGCACTTGGCTTTGGCCAAGCGCTGATGAACGCCCTCTTCAGCCTCCTCGCCTTCGGCGTGGGCTTCCTGGGTGTGGTCTTGATCAAGGAATACCCGCGACAGATCGTGTGGGTCCTCGCGGGTCTCGCCGTGATCTTCTCCCTGGTGCCGGGCGTTGGTTTGATCATGACCCCGATTGTCGTGACCATTGCCTTCGTCGTTGGCATCGTGATGGCCCTTGCCCGCTACATCGTCATCAAGCCCTTCAAAAAACCCACCACCTTCGGCTCTGCTGAATGGGCCACCCCGGAGGATGTCGAGCGGGCCGGACTGACCAAGGGCCAAGGCTTCTTCCTTGGCCGCTTTGAGACCGGAGAGGATGAAACGACCCCCCTGCATTATGGCGGGGATCGCCATCTTCTGACCGTCGCCCCCACCCGCGCCGGGAAGGGCGTCTCCGCCATCATCCCCAACCTTTTGACCTATGAAGGCTCGGTCCTGGTCATTGATCCCAAGGGGGAGAATGCGCTGATCACCGGCGCGGAACGCGCCCGAATGGGACAAACCGTCATGCTTGTTGATCCCTGGGATCTTGCGGCAGGCCAGATGGACCTGGAGGCCGCACACTTCAACCCGCTCGACTGGCTGGACGCGGGTGATCCCAACCTCGCGGAAAACACGATGCTGCTCGCAGACGCACTTGTCGTGCCGTCCGGCGGGGATAGCCGCTTTTGGGACGAAGAGGCCAAGGGGCTGATCTTCGGCCTCCTGCTCTACCTCGTCACGGATGATCGGGAGAAACGCACCCGGCACCTGGGGCGGCTGCGCGATCTGCTCACCTTGCCCGCCGGTCCAAGTGAAGACCCCGACGACTTCACCATGATCGATCTCATGTTCCGCATGCAGGGCAGCGATCATGCCCTCGTGCGCTCCTCTGGCAATCGTTTCTTTCAGAAAGAAGACCGGGAACGCTCCAGCGTTTTGTCTTCGGCCCAGGCACAAACACACTTCCTCGACAGTCCGCGCATCCGCGAGAGCCTGTCGACGTCAGATTTCCGATTTGAGGACCTGAAGACCACCCCACTGACTGTCTATCTGATCTTGCCCGCCGATCGGCTGAATGCCTTTGGCCGGTGGCTGCGCCTGCTGATCCAGCAGGCAATCACTGTCAACGCCCGTAACATCGAGCAGAAGCCCGAGAAGCCGGTGCTCTTCATGCTCGATGAGATGCCCGCCCTGGGCCATCTGTCCATGGTCGAGCAGGCCTACGGGCTGATGGCGGGCTTTGGCATCCAGCTTTGGGGGATCGTCCAGGACCTGTCTCAACTGGAGCGCATCTACGGCAAGAGCTGGCAGACCTTCATCGGCAATTCCGGCGTGTTGCAGTATTTTGGATCACGGGACCGGATGACGGCGGAATACTTCTCCAAGCTCTGCGGTGTCACCACGGTCTGGACCCTCAGCGAGACAATCGGGCGTGCCGTGACAAGTGCAGTTGGCGGCGGTAGCTCAACTGAGAATTGGTCCACCACGACCTCCAACACCGGGCGCAACTTGGCCTTCCCTGACGAGCTGATGACCCTGCACAAAAGCCGCCAGCTCTTGCTGGTCGAGAACCACAACCCGATCGCCGGCGACAAGGTCCAATGGTTCGACGACCCGGTGCTGCGGGAAAAGGGCACGGATATTCGTACACCACAGATCGAGACGCTCCCTGCGCCAATCCCGGACGAGATCGCAGACGCCACCCAAGCGGAGCCTGAACCCAATGGCGGATGAACAGCGCCCCGGCCAGGGTAAAGCAAAGCAAGCATTCAACCAGGCCGCGCCGAAAACCGGCCATACCAGCCGTGAATTCAACCGGCAGGCGAAGGTTCCGCCCAGCCACTATACCCGTGACATTCGCCAGAACCGCCCCAACGGTCCTGGCTTTGGCCCAAAGGGCCAGAAGAAGGACTATCGGAAGAACATGAACCGATACGACTCTGAACAGGGAAAAGGCCGTGATGCTCGCGGAAATGCCAAAGATATGATAAGGTTAAAGGATAAATTTAACGAAAAATCGAGAGGCAGATAATGGATATCAACGAGATCAAGGACCCAAGAGCATTTGCAACCCGCACCCTGACCATGCCCGATGGCAGCGAAGAAGAGGTTTCCATCACCAACTGGCATTGGCGGGTCTGGGATCAGACCAAGAGTATCAAGAAATACTCACATCGGGCGCTGCTGGAAGAGGTCATCGCCCTTGATGAAGGTGAAGGGACGGCTGTCAACCTGATGGGATGCCTGGAAGCCTTGGTCGAGATTGATATCGAGAAAATCGAGGCGGAAGAGGCTGCGGCGGCGTCCTAGCTCCTGCCCTGAAAAATTTCCCCGCGCCTGGCGGCGCGGTTTCGGGACCTCGCTCCGCTCGGTCCCTTTTGTTTGAAGAGATCGGCCTTTGGCCGATCACATGATTTGCCCTGCGAGGGGGATTTCCTCCCCCTCGCGCACCCCCTCCGCTCGCCGCATGGCAGACCCCGAAGCGGCTTTGCCTTTCTTCGGGGTGCTGAGAAACGCTGTGGACGGTCATGATCCTGGTTCAAGTGAAATAGACCCTCAACCGTGGCTCGATCGCTCCGCTCTCTGCGCCCGCACCACTTGAGGGCGATTTCTCTTGAGCCAGGCCATCGACCTGGGCGGTAACGCAAAGGAGATCAGGAAACCTTGGGTCCCCTGCCCTGCCGTACCAGATAAGCATCTGTGAAAGCTGGATGGCTTTCCACGGGAAGAGATTTTTCGATGCGATCTCCAACGATCACCGTCCTGGCAATAACTTGGGTTGTCCGGCGGTTGCCATAGACCACACAGGGGCGATGCTGGGCGTCTGCTTCATAAAAGGCAGCAGCTGCCCCCTCTACAGTTTCAAAGCGCTCTGAGAGCCCTGTGACGGAGCAGTAGACGAGATATTTCTTGGGATCGGATAAACTCATGCTCTTGATGAGATCATATTCGCGGACAAGCCTTGCCCTGGTCACTCAAGATACCCACAGAGTTCTTTGGCCCTTTTGGGCATGACGTCTGCCGTTGGGGTGCCAGTGTCTGATCTTCGGAGCCGTCTTCGCCTGATCCCGTCAAGAGAGGTTTGATGGTTCTGGTGCAAGGGCGCGGTACGCGGGAGCGGAGCCACGCACAGGCGAAGCCGAGCATGGCGAGCACCCACCCCTTGTGCCAGGTTCTCAAAGCGCTCAGGGATCAACTCAGGCGATGCGGCGTGTCCGAAGTCATGCCAAGCGCCCCTTACGTCTGATCTTTGGTGAGTCAGAGCTGATATTGCCAGCATCATGGGTTTCACAGCAGCCTGCTGAAGGCAGGGCGCCGCGTGAGGCGAAGCCGAACATCATGCGGCGTAAGCATCCCGACGAAGGAGGGATTCCTTTTAGGTGAGCATTTAGAAAGCTTGGAAATTATGCACACGTGTTGGGGGGTGCGCGTGAAGGCAGAGCAGCATCTTGTGTTATATCTGTGTTAAATAATGTGTTAAGCTGTGGATAAGTGCCGGTAACATGCTGTAAAACAAAAAGAAATAGAAACGCCCGGTAACTAATACCACGAATCTCGGTAACTAAAATCCTGCCTACGGTAACTAATACCACGAAACTTTCTGTGGGTAACTAATACCACGAAGCTTGACGAGCGGTACCTAAAACCACGAATATCTAGACATGGACACTGAAACCATGAATCATGACCTCTTCTCTGTAGTTGAAGAAAAGCCTCGTTTGCCGCTCATCCCTGATCGGCACCCTCAGCATGATCTCTTCATTTGTGACGTTGCCGACGCGATTTTGAAGGACATGATGGCTCACATGGAGCACCCCTTCTATTCCTTGTCTAAGAAGCCCGAGACCAACGTCCGCAGGTATGAGCATAACGGAAATTGGATAGAAATCACACCCAGTGTCAAAGGGTTAGCCACAATTTATGATAAGGACATCCTGATCTACTGCATTTCTCAGATCATGGCGAAGCTGAAGAACGATGAACCTGTGTCCCCTCGTGTTCGGATCAACTCCCGTGACCTTCTGATTTTCACCAACCGTGGCACCAGTGGGCGCGACTACATGGCTTTGATCGAAGCTCTTGATCGCCTGGAAGGCACACGCATCCGCACAAACATCCGCTCGGGCGACGAAGAGCAGATGGATGGTTTTGGATTGATCGATGCATCCTCTGTCCGCCGCAAGCATGGTCTGGATGGGCGTCTTCTGTGGTGCGAGGTAAAGCTCTCCGATTGGGTGTTCAACGCGATCCGTTCCAAGGAAGTTTTAACGCTGCACCGGGACTATTTCAGATTGCGCAAACCCATCGAGCGGCGGGTCTATGAAATCGCGCGGAAACATTGCGGCCCACAGGATAGTTGGAAAATTGGCCTCCCTACCCTGCTCAAGAAAACTGGCTCGCAGAGCCCGCTCAAACGCTTCCGTCAGATGATCCGCAACCTGGCCGACTATGATCACTTGCCCGACTACAGTGTCACCTTTGATCAAGAGACGGACATGGTGACATTTCATAACCGTGGGACGATGCCCTTGGCTTCGAACCTCAGTGTATGGGAAGGCGAGCTTGACGCGGACGCCCACCATGATGCGCGCATGGTGGCTCCTGGTTGGGACGTTCATATGCTCGAAGGTGAGTGGCGGGCTTGGCTTGGCGACAATGAAATCGAGCCAAAGCACCCGACTCGGCATTTCATTAAATTCTGCAAGAGTTGGTATGAGAAGCGCGGCAAGCCCTAACGAACAATCATTAAACGCGCCTTTCACCCTTAGCGCCTTGCATGCAAAGCGCTAAGCCTCTGAGCATGCTTTGCGTGAATCATGGTTCTATGCTAGCATGATTCCAATAAGAAAATTGAGGATATAGGAGCAGGATCAATGACATACATTGTGGGCATGATCTCCCAGAAAGGCGGCGTTGGAAAATCTACGCTTGCGCGGATGATGGCGAGAGAGTTTGGAGCAGGGGGGCTTTCAACAAAGATCGCCGATCTCGACACCCAGCAACAGACTTGTACGAACTGGGCCGGACGACGTGCCGAAAACGGGATTGAGCCGGAAATCCAGGTGCAGAGCTTCGCCACCATCAAGAGTGCACTCGAAGAAGTTGCACGCTTCGACGCTTTGATCCTGGATGGCAAACCGAATGCCTCAGAACAAACCCTTGAGATCGCAAAAGCTGCCGACCTAGTGGTTATCCCGACCGGTCAAACCGTCGATGACCTGCACCCTGGTGTTGTTCTCGCTCATAGCCTTCGCAAGAAGGGGGTGGCACCGGACAAGATCGCCTTTGCCATGTTCAAAACAACTGGCAGCGATCGCGAAAACGCTGCTGCGCGCGAATACATTGCACAAGCGGGCTATATGGTCCTTGAAGGTGAAGTCAGCGTCTCCACGGCCTATGGCTCCGCCTCTGACCAAGGCAAAGCAATCACCGAGACCTCGTTCCGCTCACTCAATGATCGCGCCTCGAAACTCGCACAAAGTGTGATCGATCGCATGGTCGAGCTTCAAGAAAGGCAGGTAGCGTAATGGCGACGAATATCTCCAAGTTGAAAAGCACAAAGGGCGCGCCGCCTCCTGCCGATGACGCGAAAGACGTGATCGAAGCGAACCCCAGAACGGATGACAAGGCTCCTCTCCGTCCACTTCAGGTGCGTATCCCGGAAACCGTCTTCGCAGAGTTCAGCGAGCAGGCGGGCAGGGAGTTTGGCTTCACCCATGGGGCAAAGAAGCAGCTCTTTCTGAGAATGTGGGAAGCATACAAAGCGCAAAACATGAATTCATGATTGCATGCAAAGCGCGCCTCGCGTTAAATTTGACCTATAGTACCATATGTGTTACCATTTAGAATGAAGAGAGTTGTCCAGTATGAGGGCCCAGATGGGCAGTGCCCGTTTGCTGATTGGTTTGATCGCCTGGAAACACGTGCAGCTCTCAAGGTTCGCACCGCATTGGCGCGCATCGAGACCGGCAATATGGGCGACGTGAAGCCGGTAGGCGAGGGGGTCTCCGAGCGGCGGATCGACTATGGCCCTGGATATCGGGTCTACTTCGGCCAGGACGGCAACGAGTTGGTCGTGCTCTTGGTCGGTGGAAGCAAGAAGCGACAACATAAAGACATCGAACAGGCCAAGGGGCTTTGGGCCGAATACAAAGCCAGAAAGAAAGGTAGGTGACACATGCCACTGACAAGAGATTTCAAAGACACCGTGAAGGCTCGCGCAGAACGCGACCCTGCCTTTCGTCGTGGCCTCTTCGAAGAGGCTATCGACGCCTTTCTCAGTAATGACACCGAAACCGGCAAGCTGCTCTTGCGTGATTACGTGAATGCAACTGTAGGCTTCGAGAAACTTGGGGAAGAGCTCGATAAAAGCCCGAAGAGCCTCATGCGCATGCTGAGTGCACAGGGCAACCCGCGAGCTGACAACCTCTTTGCTGTTGTTGGGCACCTCCGCGAGAAAGAAGGGGGCTCATTCGTGATGCAACCGGACGCGCCTAGCACCAACTATGCGCGCTAAAAGCGCGAAGGCGCAATTCATGATATGCGCCTTGCATGCAAGCATGCTGCCCTGATTTTCCAGACAATGCGTTATCACTCATCGGGGTAGGGCAGGGGTTTGTTTGCCCGCGATGAGCAGTTTACATACAAGGGCTTATGCGACAAACGGGCCATACGAGACATTCAGCGCTAATACTGAATGCTGCGGCCGCAGCCCGCTTTGCGCCCATCTAGCAGGCCAGACATGATATATATGCGTATGACCACAAGCTATGGATGTTTCGAGTCTCTTCATTTAGCCTTCGCCGAGGCTGTGCTGTGCTGTGCCACAATCTTATAGTTGAAGTTATTTGGTCACCAGAAAAAGATTGATGCAACAATCACCTTCAATACAGGACTAAGGCAAGAATGACGATTTCGATAAGTTCCCTTGTGTCTGAGATAACGCCAAGCGGAACAGTTTTACTGTTCGGTGCAGGCGCCTCTCTACCCTCTGGAGCACCAAGTGTTGGGCAACTCTGCGAACACCTTGCACCTTTGATAAACGAACAGCCTAACACCTACAATTTTGCCGACCTATGCGCACTCTTTGAGTTCAAGAAAAGTAGGAAGGAATTAGTGTCCAAAGTTCGTGAAAGGTTCAAAGGACTACGGCCTGCTGGGGGAATCCAGAACGTTGCGGAGTATGATTGGGTCTCAATATTTACCACAAATTACGACGACCTTGTCGAACGGTCGTTCTCAAGAAAGAACAAAGAAATAAGAGTGTTTTCTTCCAATTTTGACTTTGGTGAATCCACTCCGCCGAATTCTACGCCCATTTTTAAGATACACGGTACAATTGGTCTGGATGTTTCCGATGGGCATCGCTCGAAGTTAATACTCACAGATGAAGATAACGAATCGGTAGAAGATTACCGCGAAGCAATTTATGATCGCATGAAAAACGACATGAATTCACATGATGTCGTGATTATTGGCCAATCTCTATCAGACCCTGATTTAGACAAGATAGTTAAGAGAGCAATAAAACTCCGCCAGAACTCGGCGTCATCAAGAAAAATTTTTCTTCTACTCTACACCGAAGATAACAACCGCGCGATGCTCTTGGAGCGGAAAGGAATTCGCGTTGCGTTTGGTGGGATTGACGAGTTTTTCTTTGAGTTGGCGAAGCAATCAGAGGAGGTCGTCCCTGTCTATCAGACTGATGACGATCCGGTTTCGCAGAGCCCGACATTGAGTTCAATAACCGTCGATGTTGAGCATCAAGCCAGCCAAATCTCTCCAGATTTCGGCAAGATGTTTGCCGGTGGTTCACCGAGCTACTCAGACATAAAAACTGGCTACACTTTTCCAAGGACCATTAAAAATAAGATATTGGAAAATCTGCAAGGTGACTTGCAATACGCAGTAGTCTTAGGAGCCAGCGGTGTTGGTAAAACTACGCTTGCCCGCCAAGTTGCATACGATCTTCTTGGAAAAGGCTACCTGGCGTGGGAACACAATCCTGATCGCGAGTTTTTAGCGAGCGAATGGCGAGCCGTAGCACAGAAACTGCAGTCTAGTGAAAAAAATGGCGTGTTGGTGCTAGACGACGCGCACCTATACCTCCAAGAAGTCAACAATCTCGTAAACTTCATTACTGACGATTGCTCAAGTCGGCTCCACTTGATCTTAGCTTCGGCTCGCAATCATTGGAAGCCACGAGTCAAGTCCCCAAATCTGTTTCGATATGGTGAGGTTTTCGAACTGTCGATTTTGGATGCTCATGAAATTGGAAGCCTTCTTTCCTTGGTTGAGAGAGTCCCCGAAATCTCCAAGTTGGTGGATCGCAGTTTCAGAGGTTTCACTCTTCAAGAACGCAGGCGCAGACTTGTGGAAAGGTGCAACAAAGACTTTTTTGTTTGCATGAAGAACATTTTTGCAAACGACAGTTTTGACACGATCATTCTAAGGGAGTTCTCAGGGATCAATCCTGACTATCAATCAGTCTACAAATTCGTTTGCGCCCTAGAAAGTTTTGGGGTGAGGGTTCATCGCCAGCTAATTGTCCGGTTACTCCAAATAACGGCTCAAGACATCGGCATGGTTCTCGGCAACTTGGAGGGATTGGTAGATGAATATCCGATTAACCAAAGAGAGAGTATTTTTGGTTGGGGCGGGCGCCATCCGGTAATTTCGGAGATTGTTTCGACACATAAATTCAATGGGCAAGAGGAGATTTTTGGCCTCCTCAAGCAAGTGATTTCTAGTATTTCACCTACTTATGACATTGAAATTCGAACGCTAAGGCAACTTTGCAGCTTCGATGGTGGCCTTTCGCGGATTTCTGACGTTACACAACAAAACGAGCTCTTGCGGATGATGATCTCCGTCGCCCCGAGAGAAAGGGTTCCTAGGCACCGCCTCATCACCAACCTTATCAGAAACGGACATTTTTCTGATGCTGAGACAGAAATTCGGATTTTTGAAAATGATCTTAAGGCAGATGGTCCTGTTCGAAGGCACAAAGTTAGGCTGCTGACGGAAAGAGCCGTTGGAACGGTCGGATTGATGCTCGAAGACAAGGCCGCAATGTTAAATGAGGCGTTTGCAGCTTCGACCAAGATTCTGAACGGCGATCAATTCAACCGCCAAAACCTCCAATTGCACGCTGATGTTTGTCTTGAGTTGTACAAGGTGTCTGGCGACTACTCGTTCATTGACGACGTTCTTGAAGCTATGAAGTATGCAGAGAAGGAAGTTGGGGACCCTGATATCACAAGGGCCATTCATCGCTTCGAACGGCGAATATCTCCGATCAACAACCCCGACATAGAAATGGAAGTTATTGATGAAACGGAGTGAGTCTGGACGTATAACGGTTTGATGCCGCCGGAAGGGGGCATCCAAGAAGGCGCATAAGACCGTTGTATGTGAAGAGGTCTGATCGGTCTTCCAACATCCGCTTTGGTGGTATCAGCGCGGCCAGTTCGCGGCAGTAGCGAGAGTCAGGAATCCGTCCATTGGTGCGTATTTCATAGGTCATCGACCACACCACCCGAGCCAGAAAAATCAATGGGGTAGGGTGGTGCGCAAGTGCGGTGCAGATCGAGACCGTTTAACACTATTGGTAATAGTGTTAAACCCGCGCGCCGCCGAGCCTGTGGATCGATAGGGCATGGGGCAGATTTCCGCTTCGGCGTTTAACAGTTTTCCCGTAGACTGTTAAATATGAGCGAAATGCGCCTCACCGACACCACCGGAAACCGGCTCTACCTGAACGCCGAAGAGCGCGCCGCCTTCCTGGCTATGGCACGCCGCAAGCCCGCGCGGGACCGCACCCTTTGCGAGACGCTGCACTTCACCGGCTGTCGGCCGTCCGAGCTTCTGGAGATCACTCCGGCCAGGGTGGACCTCTCTGGTGGCACGATCACCATCCGCAGCCTGAAGAAGCGCAAGGATGCCTCTGGCAGCTCGAAGATCGTCTACAGGAGCGTTCCAGTACCGCCGGACTACCTGGACACCCTGAACACCGCCCACGGCATCAGGGAGGCGCAGAAATCGCGCAAGCAGGCCAGTGCGCCGATCTGGCCGATCAGTCGCGTGCGGGTTTGGCAGATCGTGAAAGGCATCATGATCGAGGCCGGGATACCGGACGCGCCGCACCGCAGCCCAAAGGGTTTGCGACATGGCTTTGGGATCAACGCCACGGTGAACGGCATTCCGCTGCACATGCTCCAGAAATGGATGGGCCATGCCCAGCTCAGCACCACGGCGATCTATGCCGATGCCGTGGGCAAGGAAGAGCAGGACATCGCGGCCAGGATGTGGGGGTAAAGACATGCATCTGACGATGACGAACGCGGACGCCAACAAATTCCGGTTCTACCGGATCGAGATTGTGCGCGGTCTCTTCGGAGACTGGGGTCTCGTACGCAACTGGGGGCGGATCGGCAGCTCCGGGCAGCTTCGGACCGCCTGGTTCGACACAGAATCCGAGGCCAAGGATGCCCGCTTCGATCTACACATGCAAAAAACGCGGCGCGGCTACGAGTAGCCGGTTGGAAACGTCCCAGAACTGCTAGGGTCAGGACCCATAAATCCGCTTGAGGCTGTCCCGGCTGCGTGATTCAAGCTCCGAAACACGGGCGGCATGATGAGCGGGCATTTCTGGCTTGCTCTGCCTTCTGAAAACTGGACCGCTTGAAGCTGGAGTTTTCGGCTAGACTTTTCCTGGGCTGGGAGAGGAGCGAGGTCGATGAAGGCATCGAGGTTCACGGAAGCGCAGAAGGCGTTCGTGCTGAAGCAGGCGAGGCGGTCCAGAGAAGGGGTGCGGAGCAAACCTTGACAGATTCTCCCAAAGGATGGAGGAAAGTCGGGGCTCAGGTCACCTCCAACGCAGGATTTGCTCGAGATGATTCAAGTTTATCCAGTCTCCGAACTTCAAATTTTGGCAGGACTCGCGTAAATGTTTCTCGGTCGACCGATTTTTTCCAACGAAGCATCGCGTCATTATGCTGTTTCGAAGTCGGAATAACAGAGCACTTTCCATTGATGCGCTCCCAAGCTCTAAGCGCCGCCAACGCACTATCATCAAGCTTATCCAGATGGGCTCGAGTCATTCCGAACCCTATCCATTCACTATAATTTCGTTCAATAAATGAAATTATCGATTCTGGAGTATTATTCCCCCCTGGCCACATGGCCGGAGCCTCATCTGGGGGCTTCCTAAACTCTCCCTTAAAAAAGTACTCTTGCCCACCGTCGCTAAGTTTATGTTGCTCCCGCTCGGCTCTCTTCCCCTTTAGGTATGAAATAACAACTTGAATATCATTCAAGTCCGCGAGGGCGCATTCATCAAAAAGCTCAGCAACAATCCGATCCTCCTTTTCGATATTATGTATTGACCTATTGCCATCCGGCATACGAACTCCAAAATAATTATTTTGGTCCAGTTTTAGGTTATTGTCAACACGCGCCAACTCTCAGATTCCTTTTTCCGATTCTATTGAAGTTTCGTTTGTGGGATTTTATGCCCGGATACTTTCGCAATGTGGTCAGCCCCCGCGGCAAGCATCGCAGCCCCGAATACACCACAATGAACACTCCGGACAACGTCAATAAAGTCAGGCCTATCAACCTGATGCGAGTAACCTGGATATTGCCCATCGGGATCACCAAGGGGCTCCAGCATCTCCCAGACGTAACCGCGAATCATCGGTAAGAGATACTGATTGCACGTGACCACTCGCCCACAAAGCACTATTCTCGAGGGGGAGATAAAAAGCACTCCATTCGCAATAGCCTGGGCGATATAGTATGCGATCAACCAGAGCCGATCATCATCTTCACGCCAGTCCTCGTAGTCTCCAACTAGCTTATCGGACACCCAGCAACGGCGGCGCATTGCCTGCAGACTCACAAGACTCTCCAAGCACCCAAGCCTTCTGTGGACATTGCATTGCGCCCGGAATGCAATATCGTGGGGATGACGCTTAACTATACAGTGCCCTATCTCCGGATGACTTGGACCCTGCGCAACCATCCCGGCCGCGATAATCGACCCCCCGACACCTTCATCCACTAGAAAAAGTAGATGTGTTTCAAGCTTGTTAAATTCACGTCTTTCGCCATAATCTCTACACATCTCATTCCTTCTTAGGAAGAAGTCTCCGTAGGCGTACGCCGCAGCGTCGTGGTACACAAGGACATTACCAGATATTTTTAATTCTGACATTTCCGCAACTTGCTCCGGAATGTTGATATTGGATAGCTCAGAACGCCGAATATTATGACCAAATGTCCCGTATTCGCTACGCAAGAGATTTAGGTTCTTGTCATTAACCCGCATTCCACTCATCTTAACCGGCCCTGGCACAGCGATTGCGATATTCTCAACCTCCAACCCATGCCGCTTGGAGAGCCTTGCAACGCTATCAAGGCTAACCTGTAACGTCTCGTGAAACGACGGCGCATACCCGATCTCTTCAACCAGCATGCTCTCAACACTGTACTGTTGGGTGCTACTAACCTTTTGGACGCCGACGATCATCTGGTCGTCCGCCACGAAGATTCCAGCGTGGGCGTGGGCGTGGGCGTGGGCCACTCGCACCTCACTTTCCATAGTAACACCTTATTACTTCAATACTTTTCTTAGCATGCAGGGGGAGCACAGACAATAGAGATACCCAGCTCACCCAACGCGGTGCCAACAAACGCTTCAGGAGACGTCCACTTGCAGCCATTGCCTCATGATATTTGAGCTTGATATCAGCAGGAAATGTGTTGTATATCAGAAATCGGAACAGCTCGGAGAGGCAACCATAAGTGCCGCGTGACGACCTTCATATGCATGCCTTGACCTCCCCAGAGGGGGCACCTGGAATCGGCACGCACGTCGTGGCTGTGCTGGCGTGCAAGGATGCCAAGACCCTTGCTGAGTGCCCCGGGGACGTTGTCAAGCACGCCTTCTCCGAGTTTGGCGCCTTAGACAGGAGAAAAAATGACTGAAGACCACCTCAAGAAGTTCTCGCTTCTGGCCGGTCAAGGCGGCGGGGGTCACCCGCCGGTATCACACGCTGCTGGAAGCGACGGCGGCGACGGCGAAGACCCGACTGTTCAGCACGTAAGGAACCTGGTCGCAGTAAGCCGGCGCCTTCCGAACTATTCCCTGATCAAGGCTGAGATCAGCGCTGCGCGCCGCGATGCCGAGATCAAGGAGAAGCGCGAGTTGGTGCGGATACGCAACCAGATCCAGCAGAACGTTCGGCCACTCATCCAACTGATGAAGCCGGATCGCACCGACTAACCAAACCTCCACCCTGCGGCCAACCCCCGGAGATCAAGGCTGGTGACCTGAGACCTTAAAACTCCTCCACTTTTGAATAGAATCTGTCCCAAGCATTGGAGACGGAATATGAAGAAGTCACGGTTCAGCGAAGAACAGATCATAGCGATGATCAAAGAGCAGGAAGGCGGCGTCCCGACGGCTGAGGTTTGCCGCAAGCACGGCATCAGCACAGCGTCGTTCTACAAATACAAATCAAAGTTCGGCGGACTGGAGTTGTCCGATGCGCGCAAGCTTAAGGCGCTCGAAGACGAGAACGCCAAACTCAAGAAGCTGCTGGCAGAACAGATGTTGGACAACGCGATGCTGAAGGACGTCGCCTCGCGAAAGTGGTAACGCCCGTTGAGAAGCGGAAAGCTGTGGGTCACCTGTGCGAAGAGCATGGGGTCAGCCAGCGGCGGGCGTGTGACGTGTTGGACGTTGACCGATCGAGTGTGCGGTATCGCAGCACCCGGCCAGATGATGCTGACTTGCGCAAGGCCATGAAGGAGATAGCGGCTGAACGTCGGCGCTTTGGCTACCGGCGCATTCACATCATGCTTGAGCGTCAGGGCGTCCGCATGAACCAGAAGAAGCTACGGCGACTATATCGCGAAGAAGGGCTTCAGGTGCGCAAACGGGGCGGGCGCAAGCGTGCATTGGGCACACGCCGCCCGATGGTCGTGCCGCAGACCGTCAATCAGCGGTGGAGCCTGGACTTCGTTTCGGACGCCTTCACAGATGGCCGCAGGTTTCGTGTTTTGGCCGTCGTGGATGATTTCAGCCGCGAATGTTTGGCGCTTATTCCGGACACATCGCTGTCGGGCGCGCGACTTGTGCGTGAGTTGGACGCGATCATTCAGGTGCGCGGAATGCCGACAACGATTGTCAGCGATAATGGAACAGAGATGACCAGTTCAGCGGTGCTCGAATGGTGCCAGAAAACGAAGATTGACTGGCACTACATCGCTCCCGGTAAGCCAACACAGAACGCTTTCATTGAAAGTTTCAACGGCAGCTTCCGGGACGAATG
>NZ_JBNAFN010000039.1:0-18409 GCF_049800695.1 Fluviibacterium sp. S390
CTGGGCTGGCCGCCGAACACAGTGAAGAAAAGACCGTGATGATCGACGCGACGTATCTGAAGGCACACCGCACCGCGTCCAGCCTGGGCGTTAAAAAGGGGGGCGTGGCCGCCTGATCGGCCGAACCAAGGGCGGTATGAATACAAAGCTGCACGCCGTCTGCGACAGCCTGGGGCGACCAATCAATCTCTTCGTCACCGCCGGGCAGGTGAGCGATTACATCGGCGCACGGGCATTGGTGAGCAGCCTGCCGAATGCCGAGTGGCTGCTCGGGGACCGGGGCTATGACGCAGACTGGTTCAGAGAAGCATTGAAAGACAAGGGGATACGAGCCTGTATCCCCGGCCGAAAGCAGCGCAAGACAGCCATCAAGTATGACAAGCGTCGATACAAGCGCCGCAACCGCATCGAGATCATGTTCGGAAGACTGAAAGACTGGCGGCGTGTGGCCACTCGCTACGACCGATGCCCAAAAGTCTTCCTCTCAGCCATCGCATTGGCCGCAACCGTCATGTTCTGGCTTTGAGACAAGAACGAGTCCTGACCCTAAGCGGAGCGTTCGTTGACTCATCAAGGATGAAATCCACAGGAATTCTCTGCCTCGACAGGACAACATCGATGAACGATTGAAGGTGCAGGGCATAATGTGGACCAAGGCGCGCCATGTGCCGCTGTGGACCGACGATGAAGACAATGTAGCGTTCTCTGAGAAGGTCTTCGTGGGCAAGGACTGCATCACGACCGGCACGATGGAGCGGGCTTCCAGCCCCATAAATTCTCAAGGATTTCAAGGCAGCGGCTCGATGCTGCCCCCAATGCTCTTTGTTGTTTTCTTGCATGTCGAGTACATGCGCACCCAGCGCCTTTCGTACTTCATCGCCTTCTTCAGCGGCGATGCGCGCAGCGCTGAGCAACACATCTTGATCTGCCAACATGGACCATACCCCACCCGGCACTGCCAGGCGGGGGTCACAGCTTAAAAGTTCGTTCTCGCAGAATTCTTGCAGCGTGCGCGGTTCGTCGCGAAAATACTGGTTTTTTGCGTCGTTCGGCGGCTCGGGAATGAGCGCGTGGTTTGCGTTGTCGATGGCAAAAACCAATTCGCCATTCTGCTCTTCGTATGCCGCTCGCAGACTGCCGAACGGCGTGAGTGATACGCGATAAGGGTTGTCATCCCCCAGAACACCAAAATCGTCGATGATCGCGACCTTGCGTCCATATCGTGCGCACATTTCGGCGGCCTGTGCGGCGATTTCACCGTCCTTACAGTCATTGACGATGATCGCCCGGTTCCGGTCGGGCAGGAGCGACAATAGCCAAGGCATGGCCCCACAACTGGTCTTGCCGCCCCCGGCAGCCGACAGCAACAGACTATGCGAGTGCTTTGGGGCGTAGATCGCTTTGCCATCGACGGCGCTGATACCAAGGAGACGTTTGACCTTTTTAGTCATCGATCATCCCCGCATTTTTCAGCGCACTCTCATCGGCAAGATCGGACGGATCGGGGGCGCGGCTCGTCGCGGCAAGGCGGGCGAGTTCTTTCTCGCGACCATAGATTTTCACCATCGCGCGTAGTGCTTCGATGGTTTTGCCAAATGCCCCAACACCAAGGATGATGCTGAGCAGCCCAAAGCCCCACCATTCGGGAGACGATGGCCAAAGCCACCAAGCAAACGCGCCAAGCAAGAAGGCCTGAAAGAAGTGCCCGTTGACTGTTAGGACGGAGGCCGTTGGAGTCTTGCCCAAGCTCATGACTTGTCCACCGACTTTGCCGCGCGGACAGCGGCAGCGATCTCCCGGCGTTTGCGGCTCAGGGAGCGATAGGTGCCCCAGACCACACCGGAGAGTTCGGAACCGTGCAGATCGCGGCTATGGAACCGCAACCGTCCAATGGAAAAACCCACGTAAAGACTGAGACCACAGGCGAGTGCTATCCCGATTTTTTCTCCTGGCCACAGGATATCGGCAAAGGCCAACCCAAACCCAGCGAGTGCTATTGCGATCATTAAACCGGCACCCAGCAACTGGCGTCTTGCAGAAACGACAGTCAGGTTCTCCAGCCGATAGTTGTCGTTGCGGGTTTCTACTTCATTCTCTTTGACCGTGACCGGGCTAAACAGCATGGCTCAACCCTCCTGTCCGAAATTGCAGGCAGGCGCATTCAGCGCGCGGGACAAGGCTGCGTGTCGGTTCTCGATCGAAGACGGTGTGATCAAACGTCCGCTCGCCGCATACAGCGCAAGCGAAATTCTCTCTTCTTCAATGTAGACCGTCTCGGCACATTCGCAGCGCGAACCAGACCGCGACGCCGCGCGGCGTATACGTTCTTCCTCCGCTTCACGGGCACGCCGTTCAGCTTCTCTGGCCGGAGCCGCAGGATCGGGATTGCCAAACCGATAGCAGAGTTCACGCAGCTCCGGATAAAAAAGGCCAACCGTTGAGCTGCAATCTGTGCCGCGCGGTATGACCTGGCGCGGCGCGCGCGTTGCTTCGAGATCAGCGCGAAGCTCAGATTCACACGTTGTGCCCCAATCGGACCGCGCGATTTCACGGCGGGCGATTTCGGGACCGGTGACAAACGCAGATACACCGGCAATGGCGGCGACGGCGAGGATCATCGTGGGACTGACGGGAAGTGTTGAGGCATCGACGGTCATAGAGGGTCTCCTATTGTGATGAAGGGTCGATTTCGGTGAATTGGCAGTGGCTCTGGGCAAGCGCAGCAAGGCGATCAGCGCGCAACGGCAGTGCCTGCGTCTCGGAACCGCTAAGGCCTTCAAAATCAGTGAATTGCGGGGGGTGTCCGGCTCGCATTTGCGCCAAAGTGATCCGGCGGGAGACCGCACCAGAGCCATCATTGATGTAGCACCACAAATGGGACGGCGCTTCCGCAACCACATCCAATGCCGACGTGAACGCGACACCGGTGATGACGACTAAATCGGTTCCTTCGATCGGAAGGCTGCGGAAAAAGTTGAAGTTTTCGGCGTCTTCAAGAGCGGAAACGAACTCGCTGACTTGTTCGCAGTTCGCGGTATCGCGCCCAGGCGGACACCAGTTCCGAGGTTGCCATTCACCGAAGAACGCCAGTTTCAGATGCTCGAATTTCTCACGCACGGCGTAAAAATCGGCGTCCCACAGGACGAGGATTGACGCGCCGCCAAGTGCTATAGCACCCAGCGCCGTGAAGACCGTCCCCCGCAAAAAGCGGGGAACCCAAGCATATTTCGTTGATTTGGCCGTCATTTCCGACCCCGCGAGGTCGAAGAATGATCTTGCCCCTGACCGAGCGCGCCGTTGGCGTGACCGGGAACCGGCGACAGGTCAATCAGGCCGTCGAAATCCGGATCGTCATCATCGTTTTCGTCGCGTGGTGGAGAACGCTTCTCGATTTCCCAGACGAGCGTGAGATAGGTTGTGACGAAGAGCGCCATCGGCAGGCATAGCTCCGCTACCGCTATGACGGCGGCAATGGCGGCAAAGTCTGCAATGAACCGAAGGCTATCGAGCATGCCGGGGCGAGCCGGGAAGGTCGGCGGCGTCAGTTCATGACCTTCGATATCGCCAAGCGCGTCCTCCAACTGATCACCGAGGCCTCTCAGGAAGGCGTTCAGGCGCTGCGTGCCCGCCGCGTTTCCAGCGATGGAGGTGCCCGTATGCAGCTCATCTGCGAAGCTCGTCAGCAAGGCCAAGGGTAGCGCTTCCCGCAGAGCCGACGCCATTTGGGTCATCTCACTGTGGAGCACCTGAAGCGCCGCTCGCCGCGCCATGATTGATCGATCAGTATCAGCTAAAATGTCCTGATACTCACCATTCAGGTCATTTAAGTCTGCCAGCAGTTGTTCGCGTTCAAACGTACCGCGCTCGAAGGCCGAGGCGACCGAGCGCGCCTGTGCGGCAAAACCTTCAAGGGCGATGGCGATATCGCCGCGTCCGCCATTTCCTTGGCGGGACAAGCACGATGTGGCGATTTCACACGCGGTTGTCGTTTCGATCTCGTCGGCTAGACCCTGCACGACGGGAGCAACGCGCGCTGAGACAAGGGCCGCATCGTTGACCACGCGGATGAAGTTGGTCTGCTCTTGTCCCGCTTCGTCCAGAACTCGCAACTGGACATCCGGATAGACCATCCCCGAAAACGACCCGATAAACATTCCCGCGCCCGAAACGCTCATCCCGGTCAAAGCAACGAAGCCAGCAATTCGAAACCCGAGTGCGGCGCGCGGAGCCAGCTTTTCGACACTGACTTTGTTGATCCCGTAGGCGGCGAAGCTGGCGGATACGGTAATCAACAGGACTTTTAGGTTGGCCAGCGGGCCGGTTTCGGTGTTCAGCGTGAACAGCGAAATTCCGAGCATGACCGCAGCAAGCAGGCCAAGGACAAGAAGCGCTGTTTCCTCAAAGCTCCTGCCTTTCGGGCGTTCATGCCTGAGTTTCGGCTGCTGGGTCTGCCGGGTGTTGGAAGAGCGTTTGCGTGCTGACATATCGTTACTCCATTTCAGCTTTGAGAAATCAGTGTCAGACCGCATGAACCGCAGACGAGTTTCGCGGAAGGTTTCGCCCAGGCATTCAGGCCGCAGTCCGGACAGGTGAACTTCACGCGGTCTTTTTTCTTCTTGGGTTTGGCTGGGGCCGTATCGTCACCCGCTTCAGGATCATCTTCCGGCTCGGGAAGATGGGGCCGGTCATGCCAGTTGATCTGAAACCCGCCCGCCAGAAGTTCGCTGCAATCCAGATCGAACTGCCCACCTTCGATGATCTCGTGGCTCACACGGTAGCCGGTCATTTTACCAGGTTGATCGAAGCTGACAGGCATCAGACCGACTTCGATCATTTTCGCCGCCCAGACTTTGTCGTGATAGCCGCGCGAGCCTTTGCCGCCCCGCGCGTTTAGCGGGCCATGATCATGCCGCCAGAGGTGAACCATCTCGTGAACAAGTGTGGACAGCGCGTCTCGGTCGCCTCGGGCTTTCAAGTGGGCTGGGTTCAGGCTGATCTCATGTGCCAGATCGCCGTTTTGGTTTTCGAACCGATCGGGGCAGAAGTAGCCAAGTACATGCCGCAAACGTCCGAAACTGAAAATGCAATCCGAGAGCTCCCCTCCAAACAGGCGCTCGTTGAAGAAACGCATGGCGAAGACCAAATCTTCGTAGGCCTTTTCCGTCAGAGCCTTTCCCTCGTCATTCGGTCGTACGATCGAAAGGGCTTCGTCACCCTTGAACGCATCATCGAGACTGATTGGTTTTTCAGGTTTGGAACCCATTTTCTTGCCTTGGCTTTCTTCAAACCGGCGCAGCGCGACCGGTGGTTGCCTGTCCTTCTTGAAGAAAAAGGGGTTCCCTGAATCCGGGTTTTCTCTGGAAACGACCCGAAAAACCGGATGAACATGGGCAAGTGCGAACGTAGATTCTCTATGGTTCGCAGTCGGTTGTATGGATGAAGGATGAATTGTTGCGGAAATTCGATCTTGATCGTCTGAGCGATCCGTCCGTACGACAAGAATATGAGGTATTGCTCCGGCGTGCTGACGTAGTTGCCACAAGTACGATGAAGGCCTACGGCGAAGGTCGGTTGCCGATCTCCTGCCATTTTGTTGAAGCTGACATTTTCAATGCGCGGGTTCGTAAGGCCGAAGACTTCTACGCGATCGAAATCAACAACTCTGTACCCTTGCTCATGATGATCCTCTTCGGGGCACTGCTATCCCATGAGGAGATGCTGCCTAATCTCGATCATGGCGACGTTCTCGCAACCGACGAAATACTTCCAGCAATCGCTGACCCGCTCGATTTTGGAAACCGGGCGACATGGCAAGTAGCCCTCACCAAAGAGCGTTCCTTCGCTGCGTTAACGCTTGCCGATATGTGCAGTTTTTTCATCTTCTGTCATGAGATCGGACACGTGGTTGCTGGCCATGCGGACGCGCTTCACGAACTCGACGGCGAAGACGAGATCGCGGAGTTGGTTTCGGTCGCACGACCGAGCAAGATCACGGATGAAGTCCGGCAGGCATGGGAGCTGGATGCAGATGCCGTTGCTGCCACGCTTTTGATGAGTCTCATCGAAGAGCTTTTGCATTTTCGATCTTCGCGAGCTGAACTGGAAGCATTCCTGGGTGAAACGGAAACAGCGTTGCCAAACCTGTTGGCAACTGTGGTGGCCGCTCTATTTGCGTTTTTCTGCTATGTGACCGGCGCGCGAGATCGTCTTGACCTGAAAAGCTCACACCCGCACCCACTGGTTCGGGCTCATTGTTTGCACGATATGATCCTTGCTGCTGCCATTTCAAAATGGCCTATCGATCGAGAAGATTTTGAACGTTGCTTCGATGATCGCCTTGATGAATCAATGCGTGCGCTTGATCAAATAGGCCTTCTGCCGGGCAGCGTTTTCGACGATGGATTTGCCGAAAGGATTGCCGAGGAAACAGCTTGGCAAATACAAAACCAAAAGCGTGTTCGAACAGAGTTTTCGCCGTGGAGTTGGATAAATTGGGGGTAACGCTGCAAAGCCCCTCAAAGAGGTGAATCATGGGCGTCAAAGTTCCGGGCCTGCGTCAGAAGTTCAAATTGCTTGTGACCTACGGCATTTACAACTCGATAGATGAGATTGCTGAAAAACTTGGCAAGCGCCCCAAAACCATTCTGTCGTGGGCCGACGGAACGCCTAGCGTTGATCCCGACAATGTTCCAAGTCGAAGCTTCCAGGCTTTGGCCAGAGTTTTCGCAGACGCCATCGGCATTGACGCTGAAGATCCCAAAATGAGCGATCTGCTTTTGGCTCCACCGTCTTGGCTGGAGACAGAGTTGCGTCAGTTTTCCGGACACTCGTTTCGTTCGCTGTTGGAAACCGAAGCCGAACAATCCGCATTCGCTCTTTATCGTACGACCGAAACCTCCGGCCAAATGATCGAAACCGACTTCGCGCCGCGCGGGGATCAACAGTATCATTTGAGGATCGGTGAGAGGTTTCGTTTGGTCGTTGAACGCGATCTTCATCTTTTCAATGTGTTCGCACTTCAAAACACCAACACACAGTGGGGGCCTGTGCCGTTGAGCTTGGATGCCAAATCCGGCCAAGTCCATTTGCCTGGTTTTCACCCCGATGGGTCGTATGCCTACATGCAGGAGTTACGGGATACAGGCCCGAGCCTGTTTGCCGTTGTTGCTTGTCGTCAAGAGTTGCCCGAAGTCTTGAGGGCGCATGCCGCTGAGGGAACGACACTCGATGTCAGTTCACTCGTTTCTTTGGCGGACGCATTGCGCAGCTCGAAGGCCGCAGACAGACGCCTGTTTTCCGTTTCCGTGCTGTTTGGCCGCTAGTAATGCAGGATTAATTCCACCTTTATCACTTGAGGCATGGCGTCTTCCAGGTCGTTGTTTTTCCCTCACGTTGAGGTTTCTCCGACGGTCAGACGCATCTCGGCAGTCCCGCAGTTTCGCTCTTTCGGGTGTTGAATGGCCGAAGGGTATGACGCGTTTCTGGCAGCGGGCACCACCCCGTCAATGGCCTGCCCGCACCACCGGCTGCGCCGCCGTGTTGGCCATGACCGTGCGGTTCTTTCCCGCTGCTCGTCGCTCCGCGTCCTTCGGGACGATCAACACCCTAACAAAAGGAGCGACACATGGGACTTGATATGTATGCATCAACAACCACCGAAACACTCGAAACGGAAGTGGATTTCAAACCTGAGGAAGCCAACGAATTGCACTACTGGCGGAAACATCCTGACCTGCACGGCTGGATGGAAGAACTCTACTACAGCAAAGGCGGCGCATCAGATTGCTTCAACTGCGTCACCGTCACCCTGACGCTGGAAGACCTCGACCGCCTCGAAAATGCCATTCGCAACCAAGACCTCCCGGAAACCAGCGGTTTCTTCTTCGGCCAATCCTGCGACGAAGATCGAGCAGGCGATCTTGAGTTCATCGCCAAAGCTCGTTTAGCTATCGGCGACGGAAAAACCGTCTTCTACGACTCCTGGTGGTAAGACGGTATCGACCGGGGCTCTCGCGTCCCGGTCGTACGATCCAATCGAAATGAGCCAACGGCACCGGCCAGTTATTGCAACTGGCCGGTGCCGTTTCTTCTGTACGATCGAAATTGAATCGAGCGTACGATCGACTCTTCCGTCCGATAGTTTCAAACCTTGTGCATGAGTTTTCAGGTGCCCTGGAAACGAGTTCGAAATTCACGCAAGCGGTTGAAATCCGCGCAGCCGCAAGATGTGTTTTGTAGTACAAAATTGAAAATTTTGAACAAAACCATCTTGGCAAGGTGGCCCGCTGCGCGCCCCCGTTGCATCCCCCCGGCTGGTGGCTCTTTCAGGGCATTGAACCCACTTCAGAGCCAGCAGACCGTATCGCCGGTCAAACACTCGCGGGAGACTTCGCTCTCCCTGCACCCATCGATCAAGGGGCTATCGCGCCCCTTGAAACCACTCGCACCGTGTGGCCGTTGCATCACCAATCAGGGGAGCGTTCCTGCTACCCCCAATACCCCCATGACCATTTCATGGAGACCAGGAAGGGAGCATTCGTGCTACCCTTCCTTGGAACCTTCCCATCGACCAAAGAGCCTTCGTGCCCCTTGGAACCCAGACCAACCCTACGCGGATTGGATGCCGCCATCTTTGCGCAGATGAATCACGCCAACCTTTCGCAGGTTGGAGGCGTATCGCTGAGGATCAGCTTGCCGGTGTGGATAATTCCATATCTTGTGTTTCTCAGGGTGCAGACCGCTATCCAAGTTGCTAAAGTCAGTAAAAAACTTGGGAGCCCGAGCACTTGAACGCCGTCGAAATTGAAGAAGCCATTTCCGCACTTGCCGAGCAGCCTTTCGATGCTGCCGAGTTCCCTTTCGCTTTTCTTGAAGCCTTTGGAAACAAGCCGACGACCATGAAACGGCTGCGGTCTGGCACGTCGAACAAGTCCGACGTTGGCGGCGTTCTTCAAACAAGCAACATCCACATAAAAGTCAGCGAGCCGGGTAGCGTTGGTGAGGCATTGGCGGCACTGAAAAACAGCCCCACGACCAGCCGGGCCAAGGCCAAGTTTGTTCTGGCGACTGACGGTTCGGAGTTCCACGCCGAAGACCTGAACACAGGCGAAGTCATCGTATGTGACTACGCCGAGTTCCCAGACCATTTTGGGTTCTTCCTGCCCCTCGCTGGCATCTCCACCGTCAAGCAAATCCGCGAGAGCTCGTTCGACATCAAGGCGACAGGTCGCTTGAACCGTCTGTATGTTGAGCTGCTGAAGACCAATCCGGATTGGGGTACGGCTGAACGTCGCCATGACATGAACCACTTCATGGCGCGTCTTATCTTCTGCTTCTTCGCCGAAGACACCGAAATCTTCGCGAAGCCAGACCTCTTCACCAGCACCATCGAGACCATGAGCGAGACGAACAGTTCCAACACCCACGAGGTGATCAGCGAACTGTTCCGCGCCATGAACACAAAAAGCACCGACCGCGCGGTTGCCAACATTGCTCGCTGGGCTGATGTGTTCCCGTATGTGAACGGCGGACTTTTCTCGGGCTCTACCGACGTGCCGCATTTCAGCAAGATCGCACGCTCATACCTTCTGCACATCGGCAACCTTGATTGGACGCGGATCAACCCTGACATCTTCGGCTCGATGATCCAGGCGGTGGCCGACGACGAGGAACGCGGCGCGCTTGGCATGCACTACACCAGCGTTCCGAACATCCTGAAGGTTCTCAATCCGCTCTTTCTGGACGACCTGCGCGAGAAGCTGGAAGAGGCTGGCGACAACCCGAGGAAACTTCTTAATCTGCGCAACCGCATGGCAAAGATCAGGGTGTTCGATCCTGCATGTGGTTCAGGGAATTTCCTCGTCATCGCTTACAAGGAAATGCGTGCGATCGAGGCAGAAATCAATAAACGGCGCGGGGAAGCCGATCGTCGCACTGACATACCGCTTACAAACTGCCGTGGTATTGAGTTGCGTGATTTTCCAGCGGAAATCGCCCGACTGGCACTAATTATTGCTGAGTATCAATGTGACGTGACCTATCGAGGTCAAAAAGAAGCATTGGCCGAGTTTTTGCCGCTGGACGCATTAAACTGGATTACTTGCGGGAATGCTCTGAAGCTGGATTGGCTTAGCATCTGCCCACCTACAGGTACAGGAGTTAAGTACCAAGCCGATGATCTTTTTCATACTCCACTAGACCAAGCGCAAATCGACTTCGACAACGAGGGAGGGGAGACTTATATCTGCGGAAATCCTCCGTACCTCGGGCAAGCTTGGCAGGACAGTGAACAAAAGGCTGACCTTGCGCAAATTTTCAAAGAATACAAAAGCAAATCCGCTGCGGTAGATTATGTTTCTGCTTGGTTTATCAAGGCAGCGGAATACAATAGGTTTTCGCACGCGCCTTACGCCTTCGTGACCACAAACTCTATGTGGCAGGGGCAGCAAGTTTCAGTTCTTTGGCCAATACTTAATGAGCTAGGCGCCGTCATCATTTTTGCGGAGCCCTCTTTCAAGTGGAAGAACTTGGCGAGCCACAATGCTGGTGTAATTGTCTCCATCGTCGGCGTGGAGCATGGCTCTCGCCGTTCGAAATATCTGTTCGAAACTACGGAACCCGGTGAAACCGCTGTGCGAGAAGTTTCTTCGATCAACGCTTACTTAGTCCAAGGACCTGACATCGTCGTGTCGTCGAAGACCTCTCCCACAAATGGCCTTTCTCAAATGTTGTATGGGAACCAGCCGAGAGATGGCGGACATCTTTGCCTTGAGATGGATGAATTGCGTTCGTGCAGAGCGTCATACCCTTCGCAGACACACTGGTTCAAGCAATACATCGGTTCTGCTGAAATGATCAGAGGCAAACGTCGCGGATGCATTTGGATTCCTGATTCCGATGCGGAAGAGGCAGCGCGACATGAGTTCGTGGGGCCTCGGCTTGAAAAAGTGCGCAAGATGCGTGCAGAAAGCCGCGCACCTTCCACTCAATCATTTGCCAGCCGACCTCATAGGTTTGTCCAAATTCAGGGCGTCGCCCAACTCTACACCATTGCCGTTGCTAAAGTTTCTTCAGAACGGCGCAGGTACATCCCTGCGGACATCTTCGATCACGACACAATAATTAGCGATCTGCTATTTGGGATTTATGACGCTCCTTTGTGGAACTTCGCCATTGTATCTTCGTCACTGCAAACTGTTTGGATCGCTACAGTATGCGGCAAGATGAAAACCGACTACAGGTACTCAAACACCCTAGGTTGGAACACTTTCCCTGTTCCAAGCCTGACAGAAAAAAACAAAGAAGATCTTACTCGCTGTGCTAAGGAAATACTGCTAGCCAGAGAGGCACATTTTCCGTCCACCATTGCCGATCTTTATGACATTGAAAAAATGCCGGAAAACCTGCGTGCCGCGCATGAAAAAAATGATGAAGTTCTTGAGAGAATTTATATAGGGCGACGCTTTAAGAATGATACCGAACGCCTTGAGAAACTCTTCGAGTATTACTCAAAGGCTGTGCGAAAAGAGGCGGTAAGATGAGTACAGGAATTTTCATCCAACAGGGGCAGAATTCTACAACAACTCTATCCGAGCTGGGGAGAGTTCGAGGTTTGGTCGAAGCAACAGAATCTCTATCATTATTCGCCTATGCTACTCAATCTGGTCTTGCAGCTTTCGATTTGGAGTTTGGAAGTGAATTCTGGGAAGGTACTACAACCCGTTGGTTGTTCGGTATCGATTATGGTCGAACACAGCCGCAAGCAATTAGAGCGTTATGTGAGAAGCCAAACGCCGCCGTAAGGGTTCACGATGGCTCATGGGTAGTGAACCAAGCCGGATTTCTACCCCGTCGCGACTTTCATCCCAAAACTTCTTTCTTAATGCGTCCTGATCAGGGGAAAATCGGTGTGGTTGCGGGTTCCGGCAACTTTTCATCAAATGGCTTGCGGCAAAGTGTTGAGGCTGGAACCTCAACAGTAATCGATCCCAACGCTGGTGATGCGAACATCGCAGAAGAAGGTTTGAATGTAGCAAACGAGTTTTGGGATGCGGCCACGCCTGCAGAGCTTATCTTGGATGTATACGAGGATCGATGGAAGCGTTCGTTTGCTAGGTCGGAACATGAACCAGCCGAAGACGACGGCATTCCAGGGCCGAAGGACATTTTCTGGATAGAAACTGGTTATGTGACCCGGAACCGAGGCCTTGGTAGGCCCGGAAACCAGATTGATCTTCCAAGAGGAATGTCACGCTACTTTGGCATGAACCCTCCTGAAGACCTGCCTCTAAATTCTACAATTGGCCCAATAAACTTCATGACTCCAACGAATGGTCCCGTCGAAAGAAACCTCCGGCTTGGGAACAATTCGATGGAGAAGATCACCCTTCCAATTCCTGAAACGCATGGGTTTGACATCTATGATGGCAAGGTTTTGGTGTTCAGGCGCTCGGGTGGCAGTTTTATTTTGAACGCTCTCGAAGCCGCTGATTTTGAGGCAACCTTTGGAGACCGGCTATCTGTCGTGATGTCTATGGGCAGCGGTCGCCGCTATGGGCACATTGATTGATAAGAAAGAAAAAAATGACAAACAAAAATGTACCATCTGTTTCCGTTACCTACGCCCAGACCGGCGGTTCGACCAAGTCGAATGAACTTGGCATGCGCACCATGCAGGAGCGCGCCTATGAAAAGCGTGGCGAACAATACCTTCTAATCAAATCCCCGCCCGCGTCTGGTAAGAGCCGCGCCTTGATGTTTGTTGCGCTGGACAAACTGCACAATCAAGGTTTGCGCAAGGCCATCATCGCTGTTCCCGAGAAATCTATCGGATCAAGCTTTGCCGATGAGCCGTTGTCGAAGTTTGGCTTTTGGACCGACTGGCAGGTCGAGCCGCAGTGGAACCTCTGCAACGCGCCCGGTGGCGAAGAAGGCAAAGTTGGCGCTGTCGGCAAGTTCCTTGAAAGCGATGATCAAGTTTTGGTGGCAACACATGCCACGTTCCGCTTTGCCGTCGAGAAGTTCGGTATTGAGGCATTCGACAATTGCCTGATCGCCATTGACGAATTCCATCACGTATCTGCCAATCCCGAGAACAAGCTGGGAGCTCAACTGGCCGAACTGATCGCGCGCGATAAGGTTCATGTTGTAGCGATGACCGGATCATATTTCCGTGGTGACGCCGAACCCGTGCTCATGCCGCATGATGAGGCCAAGTTCGATACTGTCACTTACACCTACTACGAGCAGCTGAACGGCTACAAATACCTGAAGCAACTCGATATCGGTTACTTCTTCTATTCTGGTGCCTACGCTGACGACATCCTGAAGGTTCTCGATCCTAATGAGAAAACGATCATTCACATTCCAAGCGTCAATTCGCGCGAAAGCACCAAGGACAAGCACCGGGAAGTCGAACACATCATTGATGAACTTGGTGACTGGCAAGGAACTGATCCGGAGACAGGCTTTCAGTTGGTGAAAACCACGGATGGTCGCGTCCTCAAGATTGCCGATCTTGTTGATGACGATCCGACCAAACGGGATCGTGTTTCCGCTGCGTTAAAAGACCCCGCTCAAAAGGATAACCGGGATCACGTGGACATCATTATCGCCCTTGGGATGGCCAAAGAAGGCTTCGACTGGGTGTGGTGTGAGCATGCGTTGACCGTCGGCTACCGTGCAAGCCTGACTGAAATCGTTCAGATCATCGGACGCGCTACACGCGACGCGCCCGAAAAATCCCGCGCACGTTTTACTAACCTGATCGCGGAACCCGATGCATCTGAAGAGGCGGTGACAGAAGCCGTCAACGATACGCTGAAAGCAATCGCTGCAAGCTTGTTGATGGAGCAAGTTCTTGCCCCGCGTTTCAACTTCACTCCCAAGAAATCCGACAGCGGTCCGGTTGAAGGATTCGAGTATGGTGAAGGTGGCTATGATCCTAATCAGTGTAACGTCGGGTTCAACGAAGACAGCGGGCAGTTTCAAATTGAGATCAAAGGCCTTGCAGAACCCAAGAGCAAAGAAGCTGAACGCATCTGTCAGGAAGACCTTAACGAGGTGATCACCGCGTTTGTCCAAGACAAGCCGACCATTGAGCGCGGGTTGTTCGATGAAGAACTCGTGCCGGAAGAACTGACGCAGGTGCGGATGGGAAAGATCATCAAAGACAAGTTCCCAGAACTGGACGACGAAGATCAGGAAGCTGTGCGCCAGCATGCTATTGCGGCTCTCAACCTGACGCAGAAAGCGAAGGAAATCGCACTTGGTAACGATGATGAAGAGAAAAGCGCGAACACGGCTTTGATTGACGGCGTGCGCAAGTTCGCCATGGATGTTCGTGAGCTCGACATCGATTTGATTGATCGTATCAACCCCTTCAGCGAAGCCTACGCCATTCTCGCTAAGACGATGAGCGAAGAAAGCCTGAAGCAAGTGGCAGCGGTCATTTCAGCGAAGAAGGTTCAACTATCCCCCGAAGAAGCGCGTGATCTGGCAAAACGCGCATTGAAGTTCAAACAAGAACGCGGTCGTCTTCCTTCCATCACTTCGCCGGATGCCTGGGAAAAAAGGATGGCGGAAGGTGTCGCCTACCTTGCAAGAATGAAAGCGGAGGCAGCAAATGCCTAAGCAGTTTACAGACGAGGACGACGCACTTCTGGCGGAGCTCGGCATTGAGGTCGAAACCAAGAAAGCCGTCAAACACACACCGCAGGAAGAGCGGGTTATTGCAGGTTTCGAAGAAATCCAGCGCTTTGTTGAAACGCAAGGTCGCGCCCCGCTGCACGGCGAGAACAATGACATTTTTGAGCGTATCTACGCTGTCAGGTTGGACCGCTTGCGGGAACTTCCAGATTGTAGGCAATTGTTGGAGCCACTAGATCACCAAGACCTCTTGGCAAATGCCACAGAAATCTCACCAGACGCCGACATCAACTTAGACGATGACGCACTTCTTGCCGAACTGGGGGTCGAAGTAGAAACACCTGATATTACAGAACTCCGGCATGTGCGGTCTGCTGCTGAGAAAAAGGCAGCGGAAGAAATCGCCAACCGCCAAAAGTGTGAAGACTTCGATCGCTTCAAGCCTCTTTTTGAGCAAGTTCAAAACGAACTCGACACCGGTCTGCGCACTACGCGCGCTTTCGAAAAGAAAGCCGAGATTGCACCTGGTCGGTTCTTCATAGTTGGTGGTCAGAAGGCCTATGTGGCCGAAATGGACGAGGCCTTCCTCACGGCTCAGGGAATGACGGACGCGCGGTTACGCGTGATCTTTGACAACGGAACAGAGAGCAACATGCTCATGCGCTCGCTTCAGCGCGCATTGCACAAAGATGAAGCTGGTCGAAGGATTACCGATCCAAGTGCCGGACCACTCTTTGCAGACCACACTGCCGACGGTGACGAAGCCAGCGGCACGATCTATGTACTGCGAAGCAAGTCTAATTTGCCGATCGTTAAAGAGCACCGGGATGTCCTGCATAAAATCGGTGTCACCAGTGGAAAAGTTGAGCGCCGTATCGCAAACGCCAAGATCGATGCCACGTTCCTGTTGGCTGACGTCGAGGTTGTTGCCACTTACGAGCTCTTCAATATCAACCGTACCAAACTTGAAAACTTGATCCACCGCATTTTTGACACCGCCCGTTTGGATATCGAGATCAAGGACCGCTTCGGCAACCCGGTTGTGCCGCGTGAGTGGTTCTTGGCTCCATTTGCCGCCATCGACGAAGCGGTTGAACGCATTCGAGACGGTAGCATCAAAGGCTATGTATATGACCCACAGCAAGCCCGCCTTGTGGAAAGGAAGGCGGGATGAGCAATGTGAACAATAAAGTTGGTTCGATTTGGCGCCGTTGGGATCTGCATTTGCACGCACCTGGCACGAAACTGTCCAATGGCTTTGGCGAGGCTAATGAAGCGACACTGAAATCATATGTCGAAAAGCTCGAAGGCTCAGCCGTTGATGCCTTTGGGATCACCGACTATTTCTCGTTTGACGGCTATCGCAACGCCAAGGCCGCTTACGACAAGGCATATCCAGACGGGAAAAAGCTCTTTATCCCGAATATCGAGTTCCGCCTGACCGAGACCATCAGCGGTGATGGCCGGAACGTGCACACCCATGTCTTGATCGACCCCAAGGCGGCGACGGACGACAAACTCAACACGCTTTTAAGCGACCTCACCACCCATATCACGCGAGACGGTGGCGAAGAGGTCCGATGTAAAGACCTAGAAACCTCGGCTGATTTTAAGCAGGCGACAGTCGGTCTCAAGGCGCTTAAAACGGCACTTGCTAAGGTCTTTCCGGATGAGACAACCTATATCATCGTGACCGCCGCAAATAATGACGGGCTTAGAGGAGTTGACAGTAAATCACCACGAAGCCTCTCAATTTCAGACGAGCTTGATAAAGCAAGCCACGGCTTTTTCGGGTCATCCAAGAATTCCAGCTACTTTTTGGATGAAGACCGGTACGAAGGAGACGTTAAAGCCAGGAAGAAGCCTGTCTACTCCGGTTCGGATGCCCATAGCTTCGATGATCTCGACCGTCTTTCAGGTGACGAACAAGGATACGAAGCGACTTGGATCAAGGCCGACCTGACATTTCGCGGTCTCCGCCAAACGCTTTTCGAACCAAGAGGACGAGTTCATATCGGAGAGCGACCAACTGTCCTCGAACGCCTTGACCGCGACGCCACACGATTCATTACAGAACTGCATGTGGACCAAGTGTCCGATTACAATGAAGCGAACGGCTCGTGGTTCAAAGATGTCGCGATTTCCTTAAACCCCGAACTGACGGTCATCATCGGAAATAAGGGCAGCGGGAAGAGCGCTATTGCCGACATCCTGGGACTTCTCGGCGAGTCGCGCCAAAATAACCACTTCTCGTTTCTTACTGACGACACCAAGAATAGAAAATTCAGACGAAAGGGTTTTGCCGAGAACTTCGAAGCCAGAATGATATGGGCGAGTGATGAGAACGCCGAAAAGCGGCTTGACGCCGAGATTGACATACTCAAGCCCGAGAAGGTCAAGTATCTTCCGCAGAACTATTTTGAAAGCCTTACCAACGAAATCGAAGTCAAGGCCTTTCGCCGAGAGATCGAAGAGGTTGTCTTTTCTCATGTAGATGAGTCCGACCGGATGGGCCGATCATCTTTTTCCGAACTGGAAGTGACCTGAGACCTTAAAACTCCTCCACTTTTGAATAGAATCTGTCCCAAGCATTGGAGACGGAATATGAAGAAGTCACGGTTCAGCGAAGAACAGATCATAGCGATGATCAAAGAGCAGGAAGGCGGCGTCCCGACGGCTGAGGTTTGCCGCAAGCACGGCATCAGCACAGCGTCGTTCTACAAATACAAATCAAAGTTCGGCGGACTGGAGTTGTCCGATGCGCGCAAGCTTAAGGCGCTCGAAGACGAGAACGCCAAACTCAAGAAGCTGCTGGCAGAACAGATGTTGGACAACGCGATGCTGAAGGACGTCGCCTCGCGAAAGTGGTAACGCCCGTTGAGAAGCGGAAAGCTGTGGGTCACCTGTGCGAAGAGCATGGGGTCAGCCAGCGGCGGGCGTGTGACGTGTTGGACGTTGACCGATCGAGTGTGCGGTATCGCAGCACCCGGCCAGATGATGCTGACTTGCGCAAGGCCATGAAGGAGATAGCGGCTGAACGTCGGCGCTTTGGCTACCGGCGCATTCACATCATGCTTGAGCGTCAGGGCGTCCGCATGAACCAGAAGAAGCTACGGCGACTATATCGCGAAGAAGGGCTTCAGGTGCGCAAACGGGGCGGGCGCAAGCGTGCATTGGGCACACGCCGCCCGATGGTCGTGCCGCAGACCGTCAATCAGCGGTGGAGCCTGGACTTCGTTTCGGACGCCTTCACAGATGGCCGCAGGTTTCGTGTTTTGGCCGTCGTGGATGATTTCAGCCGCGAATGTTTGGCGCTTATTCCGGACACATCGCTGTCGGGCGCGCGACTTGTGCGTGAGTTGGACGCGATCATTCAGGTGCGCGGAATGCCGACAACGATTGTCAGCGATAATGGAACAGAGATGACCAGTTCAGCGGTGCTCGAATGGTGCCAGAAAACGAAGATTGACTGGCACTACATCGCTCCCGGTAAGCCAACACAGAACGCTTTCATTGAAAGTTTCAACGGCAGCTTCCGGGACGAATGCCTGAACGAAACGCTGTTCTCGTCGTTAGCAGACGCCCGATTAGAGATCACCAAGTGGAAGGAGGACTACAATCAAAACCGGCCCCATTCATCACTGGGAAATCTCACGCCCAACGAATTTGTGGCCAAAATCACGTTGCAAAAACTGGCCGCATGAAGCCACAAATCAATACGCGGATTCTCCTAAAATCTGGAGGAGAGTTGGGTCTCAGGTCA
>NZ_JBNAFN010000040.1:0-17168 GCF_049800695.1 Fluviibacterium sp. S390
AAGTATGGCGATCAAGAGACCTAAGCCAGAAGAGATTGTCGTGAAGTTACGGCAGGTTGAAGTTCTGATGGGGCAAGGCATGCCCCGAATTGAAGCGATCCGACAGATCAGCGTGACTGAACAAACCTATTACCGTTGGAAGAAGAAGTATGGCGGAATGGGCACGGAACAACTCAAGGAACTGAAGCGACTACAGAAAGAGAACGAGCGTCTGCGTCGTGCGGTTTCTGACCTGACATTAGATAAGTTGATCCTGAAGGAAGCCGCATCGGGAAACTTCTGAGCCCCTCGCGTAGGCGGGCCTGCATCAACCATGTTCGTAGCCAGTTCAAGGTTTCTGAACGACGGGTTTGTCGCGTTCTTGGCCAGCACCGATCCACACAACGCCGATTAGCACGTGGACGCGCTGACGAAGAACGCTTGGTCGAGGACATGATCGAGCTGACGCGCCAGTTTGGTCGATATGGCTACCGTCGAGTTGCTGCGCTGTTGAGAGACGCAGGCTGGCAAGTGAATGACAAACGCATCGAACGGCTTTGGCGACGTGAGGGGCTTAAAGTGCCAATGAAACAACCAAAGAAAGGGCGGCTCTGGCTGAATGACGGATCATGTGTCCGCCTACGTCCTGAGTATCGTAATCACGTCTGGTCGTATGACTTCGTACACCACAGAACAGACGACGGCAGAGCCTTTAGGACGCTCAACATCTTGGATGAACACAGCAGGGAATGCCTGGCTATCCGGGTGAAGCGGAAGTTGAATTCGACCGAAGTAATCGACGCTCTGACGGATTTATTCATCCTGCGAGGCGTGCCTGCCTACATCAGGTCGGACAATGGCCCAGAGTTCATCGCTGAGGCCGTCAGGGACTGGATCAAGGCGGTTGGGGCAAGGACTGCCTACATCGAACCCGGGTCACCCTGGGAGAACGGATATTGTGAGAGCTTCAACGGGCGGATGCGCGACGAGTTGCTGAACGGTGAAATCTTCTACTCGCTACGTGAAGCCCAAATCATCATTGAAAGATGGAGGAACCATTACAACACCAAACGACCACATAGTGCTTTGGGCTACCGCCCACCTGCGCCAGAAGTCATCGTTCCGATGGACCAAAGGCCAATCATGCACTAACTTTCAAGTTGGACCACTCAAGTGGGGCTGCTCACCACCACGGGTGGTGAAATCAATGGGCTCGGTGGCGATATGAAAGGCGATGTCTGAATCCATCAATTCCGAGACCACAGCCCAGTCCCGCAGATTGCGGGCAGAGCGATCAAGCTTGTGCACCACGAGACCCTGCGCGTGGCCCTTTCGCAGACGGGAGATCATATGATTGAAGACCGGACGGCCGGTTCTGGCGGCTGTTTCCTTCTCCTCGAACCAATCGGTGATCAGCAACCCTCGTTGCTCGGCGCAGTGTTCAATCGCAGCTCGTTGCTCTTGCAGGGAGACTCCTTCCCCTTGGCGAACGGTACTCACGCGAAGATATGCAAAGCAGGGTGTCATAGGTCATTGGTTGATGGGTCGACTCTATCACGGAGTGGGTCATCGGGCGAATCCGGCCAGGGCCATTTCCCCTCCGCCACCAGGCGGCGATAGATGCGGTCACAGAGCTCCAGATGCTGATGCAGGCGGTCTTCAGGGGTCATTGACCCAGTTTACGGGTGGGCGTTCTTGTCCCCCAGCCCGCACCGCCGGACAGCGGGGGCAAGGTGAAGGCGGTAAAGGGTTTGGTCTTTTCTCCCTGTACCATGAGTTGGACCAAGGCCCGGTGGTTGGGTTGCAGGATCAACTGATCGGGCGATGTTCCTTGAAGCTGGGTGGCGATCTTCGGCGCATCCAGCGCGCCGACGCGGAAGGCGATGAGGCTGCCGACATTGCCGAAAATCGCGGCCAGCACAGCGGGGTCCGTCTGCGCCGTATGTTGCTGGGCCAGAACGACACCAAGCCCGTATTTGCGGCATTCCGACAGGGCATCGACAAAGACTCCGGTTGAGAAATGGTGAAACTCGTCCACCAGCAGCGTAAAGGGTGTTCGGTCGGCCTCCTGGCTGTTGGCACG
This sequence comes from Fluviibacterium sp. S390, assembly GCF_049800695.1. Classification (NCBI taxonomy): domain Bacteria; kingdom Pseudomonadati; phylum Pseudomonadota; class Alphaproteobacteria; order Rhodobacterales; family Paracoccaceae; genus Meridianimarinicoccus; species Fluviibacterium sp. S390. Next base: position 2,063 of record NZ_JBNAFN010000040.1, read on the forward strand.
CGAGAAGGCGGCGTTAACAAGGCTGGCGATCAGCAGCCCGCCCAGAACATTGGCGGTATCCGCGCCAAGCGTGCCTTTGCAAAGATTGACCACCAGTGCCTGCCGCTCATCCATTACCCTGCGCAGCCGCAAAGGTGTTTTCGGAGCGCACAGTGCCACACGCACCACCGGATTGGCCAAGAGCGCCCCCAGCTTGTTACCAAGCGGAGCGACACCATCTGCCGCTGTCTTGTAGTTCATGGCGCGGTATTCCTGGGTCCAGAACCGCAACAAGAGCGGATCATGGATGCGGGTGAGGATCTGGTCGCGAAACGGTCGGTCGAGAAACAACGCCATGACATCGCGCAGATCCCGACCAGAGGCTTCCAGCAGTGTCAGAAGCGCGTGACGGAGCAGGTGTTCCATGCGCGGCCCCCAAGCATCTGCCCATTGTTTCTTGAGCGCGGCAATCAGCCCGTCTGCCACCAGAGGTCGTAGATCCGGAACGACATTTGTCAGCGGGTTGTATCCATATCCGCTGTCGGGATCCGCGACGTTCCAGATCTGTACGTGCGGGGCATCTGACAGACTGTCGGCCAGGTCTCCATGGGGATCGATAAGGCAAAACCCCCGGCCCCTGGCGGCGTCCTGCCGAGCGATGTTGGATAGCAGCGTTGATTTGCCTGTGCCGGTCTGACCAATGATATAGGTGTGGAGCAACCGATCCGCAGCCAGCATGCCAAAGAGCCGGGGATTGTACCGGTCATAGGCCTTCCCCAGAAGGACGTCGGCTTTGGGCGGCGTTCGCGGTGGCATCGCCTCAATATCCCCTGATGACACATAACAAACGAGCCCCCATCACCGGACCGGGTTGTCCGGTGATGGGGGCTTGGCCGGAACGGGATCAGACATGACAATATAACCGGACAAGTTCCACTCCCGGCATCGCCTGCCGTGGAGCGCGCGGGAAATCCCTCCTGCGCGCTTCATCGGACGGAGATGCGAGATGAATACCCAAGTTGAAGAAGAAGATCTGGGAGCCACACCAAGGTGCAAATCCTGCGGCTCGGAACGGGTGGTTCGCGCCGCCTGGGCCTGCTGGAACCCCGAAAGTGGGCTTTGGGAACTTGAAACAGTTCTTGAGCAACCACGCTGCCTTCGCTGCAATGACAAGGCCGAGCTGGTTTGGAAGGGTGCAGGCTTTCTGCGCCATAAACGCATCCGGGAATTGAATGACCGGTTTCGCATGGAAGGCGCTGGCACCGGTTCTGTCCTGCTCACATCGGGTGTTCAGGAGCTAGGTGGCCTGTTTGCGGTGACAGCCATCAAGGCTGTCCGGTCTTTCACCGGGTTCACGGAGGACAATGATCCCTGGGGAGAACATGACTTTGGCGCGGTAGAAATCGATGGGCAGAAGATCTTCTTCAAGATTGACTACTACGATCCCGATCTGCAATCCGGGTCAGAGAACCCTGCCAATGAGGCGCTCACCCACCGGGTACTCACCATCATGTTGGCACATGAATACTGATGGCCGACGACTATCAGACCTTCAACCTGATCTGGCAGGCGCGCGAGATTGCCGTCGCCTTTCGGGCCAATTGGCTAAATTCCGGTCATTGGCACATCGAGCTGCGCTGCTGTGACCGGTTGCCGGTCACTGAAACCGGCTATCCTTCAATCTTTGTCCCCGCAACGGGATTTGATGACCGGACTGAGATCGAAGCCTACATCCGTACCCTGCTGGATGAGGCCGCGAATACCCCTGAATGGCGACGCTATCTGGAAGACAGCCGCCAGCTCGATCTTTTTTGAGGCCATCCCAAAACTCAAAAGCCGTCCCCATCGGGGCGGCTTTCTTTGAAGTGTCCGGGCACAAGGCGCATCTTTGCAGACGCCTGCACCCTCTCGCGCACCGACCCGGCCACGCGCCTTCCCCAAAAAGGGCGCGGTGGGTCCGGGTCGCCGGTGTTTGAAAGAAATCCTCCCATTCCTGCGTACCAACTGGCGTGTCCGGAGGTGTTTCCCGGCAGAAGCTCGGGCGCTGGCCGGGAAGAAGGTCTGGTTTGAAGGGGCGGATGCCCCAACCCGACCGCACCAGCCCCCCACCACCGGACACGCCAGTCAGGTGGTGGGGGCTTTCGGCATTTGCCCGCAATCTGATACCATCAAGACGAGGTTATTTATTAAACTCAGTACCTTTTGTTCTATGATCAAAACTCAATTTGCCCAAGATCTGAGCCTGGCCCGGATCAAGACCGGCTTTGCCCAGATCGACGCGGCCCATTTACTCGATCTCAGTGTCCGCACAATCGCCCGCTATGAGCGCGGGGAGAGCGCCCCCGATCTGACCGAGATCATGGGCTTGTCACTTATCTATGGCCGCAGCTTTGAAAGCTTCTTTGCAGAGAAACTGCAGGCCAAACGGCGGGATTTGCGAAGCCGTCTGCGCACGCTTCCTGACCTGAAGATTGAAACCGGCACCCATAAAAACCGCGCGGTCAATCTCGACCGGCTCCTGCGCCGTTTAGACGCCGAAATTGACCTCTATGCATGAGAACCGACTTCTGGCCATCGCTGCCAGCGGTCAGCGCGTGGGTTTTGTCTTTCTGCAGGATCAGGAGGTGGTCTTCTGGCAGGTCAGCCGCAAGGCCGGGAGTTCGCCGAAGAAAGCCTGTGCTGTGCTGAAGCAGATCATGGCCAATCTCAATCCAGCCCTCGTGCTGGTTCAGAGTGCTGACGGGCTCAAAGGTAAAAAGCGCAAGCAGGTTCTGAACAGGATTGCCAGGGCGGCATCCGACACCCCCTGCCTCGTGCAGCGCGGTTGCCTTCAAAGGACCCATGCGAACAAATACGCAGCAGCCGCCGCTCTGGCTGACCGCCATCCGGCCCTTGCACCGCATTGTCCTCCCGCGCGTCAGACCAAAGACAGTGGCGAGCCGCACACGATTGTATTGTTCACAGCCCTTGGACTTGCCGATCAATACCTCAATGAGGGCAACCCGGTCCTCAGGGCTGCTGCTGCAATGGGTTGAGTGCTGGCATGTCAGCTAAACCCAACGACCGTCTCAAATGCCAAATTCGTCCGGCCAAAGTCGCGCGCTGTGAACCACCGCAAGCACCTGAACACGGGCGTCCTTTATGCGATAAGCTACGACATAGGACTTATGGGCTACCCATTCCCGTGTCCCGCTTACCCGCCCCGGCCTTCCGGCATGCGGATGGGCCGCAAGCATCGCTTCGGTGTCATCGACAAGATCATCTATCAGACGCCGTGCTGCCTCGGGATTGTGTTGGGCGACATAGACCGCTATGTCTTCAAGATTTTTTGCAGCCTGCGCGGACCATTCGACGATCATGATGTCTCGTTAGGGGGTAGCGTCGAGATACGATCCCTGAGGCGTGACTTGACCTCTTCGCCACTCGCAAGCTCACCGCGATCCGCAGCGGCAATACCAGCCTGCACGGAGGCCACGAATTCCTCTTCGGCTTCCAGATACCGCTCCACCGCTTCGTTGGTCAGAAACGACTTGCTGCGCCGTGTCAGCACAGCCAGCCGGTCCAGCCGCGCCCTGGTCTCTGGAGACGTATGAAATGTCACGGTTGCGCGCTCGGCCATGCGGGGATCCTGTGTGTGATGCATATGTATACATCCTAGCACAATTTGCGAAAGTCTCGCAACCTGACCAGGGTCCTCATTTTACGCGTCCCAGAAACCAATTGACAGGAAACAGCTGCAGATTGCAGCCTCGTCGACATTGGAAACGGGAGAATTGATTTATGCGTTCATATGAAACCGCACGTAGTCTGTTCAGCTTTTTAGGTTTTTGCAGTTGGGTTGTGATTGTCATCGGCGCGGGTGCAGCGTTCATGGGAGGAGCCGCAGTTGGCGCGACCAGCTTCAACAACACCCCAAACATCATGCAAATTGCTCTCGCTGCAGCACCCGGTGTCGCGATACTTCTTCTGGGGCTTTTTGGCTTGGCGCTGGTTCAGATGGGCCGGGCTGGGGTCGATAGTGCCGAATACGGGCAGCAAATGCTGTCTGTCGCGCGCAATCAATTGGACATCTCACAGCAAATGTTGGCACAGGGCGCGACCATGGCCGCATCCTACACCGAGATTGCGCATCAACGGTCACAACCAAGTCCTGTGTCGGGCAATACGGCGGCGCCCCCGGCCTCGTTTGCCGACATGCCCGGGTCTGCTGCTTTGGCCGACGCAGACCCGGACGAACCCGCTTTAACGCCGATGCCAGCGCGTCCCGAAATTCCTCACACCCATGTTCAGGAACTGGGCGACGGGCATTTCAAGGTGCATGACCGTACATTTTCGAATGAGACCGATGCGCGGGACTATCAGCAAAAACTCTTGGTTAAATGAGCAACCTCGCGCCCAAAAACGACCCCCATACGGACCCCCAACCCCTATGGGGGTCGCGTGTGGGGGCCAGCGGTAAACATCGCGCCTCATACGCGCGCATCCTTCGCGTATTCGGCCTGTGACTTCACCTGCATTCGCAGATGAAGTTCGCCCGGGCGAACACCGGTTCAACCTGGAACCCGGTCCAGGTCTGACTTCCCTTTTTGGATATTGACGTCATGCGGATCAGCCTCAAACACAGCACAGTTCGACGCGGGATTATCCTCAAGAAGACCTATATCGAAGTGGTTCTGAGCGTGCTCTTCTCGCATGAGGAAATTCAGATCATCCGACAACGCAATCTGGCTAAAACCAAACTGATGGACCGACGGCCCGCAACCGCGAAAGTCGATGACCGGGACACCAAATTTGAACTTCTGATCAGTGATATTCTGAACGGGAAAACCGACCGTTTTCTTCTGGCGGACCCAGCAGCGGCCAAGTTCTATTCCGATACACTTCTGGGTGCGCTGCAGAACCTCAAGATCTGGATCAGCGACAATGCTGAGCTTGGCGATGACTTCGTGGTTGAATTCTGATGGGCCGCGAGTTTGGCGATCTCTCCGGCGGCCTGGTCGGCGCAGCGATCATTGTCGTTGGGCTTCTTCTAGCGGCACTGGTCATCACGCCTCTTTTCCTTTTGGGCGCCGCAGGCTTTGTCGCCTTTCGGCTGTGGCAGGACAGCCCGTCGCGTCTTGAACGGGTGGCCCGGGAAGAAACACAGCGGCTCCATGACCACGCGCAAGGCGGTCAGGTCCAGATGTCAGAAGCTGAGATTGACGCGATGCTGTCCCGGAACTGGCCCCGTCAAATGCCTGATGTGCTCAGGATTCAGCTTCTCGAAGTCGGTCGGGCGTTATACATGGCGGAAGGCCTGAGCCCGGAAATTCCGCCAATGCCGGAACTGTGTAACACCGTCGAAGGCGGGCGATATCGCGATCTTCTGGCCCGGCAGGGACAAGCGCGCAACGACCACCAGATGCTCATCGCCGCCCTGGATGTCATCGGTCGCGCTCTGGCACCCGTGGCGCAGTCTGCACCACCGATGAACGGCGATGTCCTGGTCTCAATCTCGCAATTCCTCACCCCACCGGGGCCAATAATTGCGGCCATTGTGGCCCCGTTTTTTGAGGAAAACGGATACAACCACTTCAAGGGGCTGCGTGATCAACTTGATTACAACCTGCGCAAGACCCATCGTGCCAACCCGGTCTTTCCGGCCGACTACAAGGGCGATGACGCGGTCGAAACCTATCTGAGCGGCACAGGTCTGGAAGAGCTTTTTGCGCTCAAAACTCCGTTCGAGATTCCCGAGGATCTACGCTTTGAGCACACCCACATTGTTGCCGGAAGCGGACATGGCAAAACCCAGACCCTGCAGTATATGATCGCAAAGGATTTGCGGGACGTTGCTGCGGGTCAAAAATCCGTTGTGGTCATTGACAGCCAGGGAGATCTGATCAGCACCATTCTTAAGGCCAAACTACTTGAGCCTGAAAATATCGTCCTGATCAATCCGGAAGACATCGCCTATCCCGTTTGCCTGAACCTGTTCTCGGTGGGTCAGGAGCGGCTGGAGGGCTATTCGCCATTGGAACGCGAGCGGCTGACCAACTCGATCATCGAGCTCTATGACTTCGTGCTTGGTTCCCTGTTGTCTGCCGGGATGACCGCCAAGCAAAGCGTCGTCTTCCGCTATGTCACCAGGCTGATGTTCCACATCCCGGATGCCACCATCCACACGCTGCAGGATCTGATAGAACCGGGCGGCACCGAGAAATACGCCGAAAGCATCGAAAAACTCGAAGGAACACCCCGCCGCTTCTTCGAGACCGAGTTCAACAGCAAAGAATTTACGTCGACCAAAACTCAGGTTCTTCGCCGCCTGTACGGCGTGTTGGAAAACCAGACGTTCGAGCGCATGTTTGCCAATCCGGCTTCCAGGTTCGATATGTTTTCCGAGATGAATTCGGGTAAGCTGATCCTGATCAACACTTCCAAGTCTCTGCTCAAGGAACAAGGCACCGAAATCTTCGGACGGTTTTTCATTGCCCTGATTGCGCAGGCCGCGCAGGAACGCGCCACATTGCGAGCGCAGGATCGGTTGCCTGCCATGATCTACATCGATGAAGCACAGGACTATTTTGACGGCAACATCGGTTTAATCCTGTCTCAGGCGCGAAAATACCGCGTCGGCATGGTTATGGCGCATCAGTATCTGGGTCAGCTTTCCAACGGTCTGCAAGAAGCATTTGAAGCCAACACGTCGATCAAACTGGCTGGCGGCGTTTCGGCCCGCGACGCCCGGACACTATCAAGCCAGATGCATGCCCCGGCCGAGTTGATTCAGCAACAACCCAAGGGCACATTCGCCACATACTTGCGTGGATTGACCGCCCGCGCGGTGCCCATCGCTTTCCCTTTCTTCGAACTGGAAAAGCTGCCCCGCACAACAAAAGAAGAGCGTGCGGCCATCCTGCAACACAGCCGCGACCGGTATGCGGAGCCATGGCAACCCAAGGCCGAACATGGCGAAACACCACCCGATGAGCCGGAAATCATCCAGCCAGAAAAAAGTGACGACGATCCAACCGGACCTTCGCCGGAGCTCTAAAATCGTCCATCTTGCGGGGCATGAAATGGACCAAGACGAACGCACAACCATCAGATACTTGCCCGACTGCCCGCGAGTTGCGCTGGTTTGGACACATCGATCGGCACGGACCGCAATCCAGTGAATTCCTGTTTGAGTTGACCAGAAATTCCCATCGTTGCAAGGATACATCCCTACGTCGCCTTCAGGCCCTCAGAGAATGCGGGTATCTGAAGCTTCCACCCCAACAACGGCAAATTGCCAAGGCAGATTTCCATCCCTATGTCTACGATCTGACCGCCAAGGGTTTTGAATACTTGAGCACCCACAAGACCTTGGAACGCCATGCGCGACCCACCGGGCACTGGTGGCATGGATTCTGGGTTTCTGCCGTTTCCAGTGCGATAGAAATCGGCGCTTTGAAGAGTGGTCTGGACTACATTCCGGCATCCCGGATCCTGGCGCTAAGGGATGCTCCGATGGCGATGCGTCTCAGTCAAGGCAAGCTCATCCCGGACCAGCTTTTTGCCATCAAATACCCCGACGGCTATCGCGCCTTCGCGCTTGAGCTGGATCGCAGCACCGAGCCGGTGCGGTCGAAGGCAGCAAGGAAATCATTGCAGCGATCTGCGTTGCAATACCGCGAAGTACTGGATCAACAACTGCATCGAAAGCACTACGGGTTGAAGAGCAACCTGAACGTTTTGTGGGTGTTCCTGAGCAGAGCACGGAAGCGTCAGTTCGAGGACCTGTTGGAAGCACAAAGCCCAGCGATAACGGCCGTAGATTTGTCGTTGGAGTACCCCCAGATCCTGGATATGGCAGACCTGTTGGAACCGTCAAAGCTCTTGAATTAAGGGCGGGAAGCGGAAGTTCGCTGCGGGTGCGGAACTCAGTTGGCGGCCAAGCGATAGTGGACATTCACATGGGATTCTGCCACCAATCTATAACTTCAAACCAATGGATTTGATTGCAACTAATCGCAAATGTGGCGATGGTGAGCTGCGTCCAGACTAAGATTTGTGTGCGGGGCAAGGCGAGCCGATTACTCTGCCTGAGCTGATTGACTCTCGCCCTGATCGCCTTCGTGCTGGGTTAGAGTAGAGGGCATTGTTATTCATGGCAGACGTTCATTTTCGAGTACAGGTTGAGGGCGACCACCTCAAGAAGCAAGCTGGTGCAAAACCGATCCAAGCCCTTTCCGAGCTAATTTGGAACGCGCTTGACGCAGACGCGACGCGCGTCGATGTGGAAATCGAAAGCGACGACATCGCCATGCGCTCCATAACCGTCATAGACAATGGGCATGGGTTTCCCCATGGTGACGTCGAAGAGTTGTTTGGCAAGCTCGGTGGCTCTTGGAAACGACATGGCAGCAAATCCAAGGGCAAAGGCCGATTGTTGCACGGTAAGGAAGGCAGGGGACGCCTCAAGGCTCTCGCCCTAGGGCGTTCCGCAGAATGGTCGGTTCGCTATCGCCAAGGGAAAAAGCTACTGGGTTACAAAATCCTTCTGTTGAGGGATGATCTGGTAGATGTACGGGTTTCAGAACCGGTTGAGGTCGAAGCCGCCTTGGGGACGGGCGTGGACGTTACCGTTACCGAACTGGATCGCACCTACCGCTCATTGGCTCCTGATCGGTCGGTTCAGTCGCTGTCAGAAGTGTTTGCTCTTTATCTGACAGACTACAAAGAGGTCGCAGTTTTTGTCGAAAATGAAAAACTGGACCCAAGCTCCGTAATCGAAGAAATCAGCCATTTTGATTTGGAGCCGATTGTTGAGGGAGAGGGTGAGAACGAAATTGAGCATCCGGTCAGGGTTGATCTGATAGAGTGGAAATCTGCATCCGACCGATGGTTCTTCTTGTGTGGCCCCCATGGGTTCCCGTTCCAGCGAATGCCACCAAGGTTTCACACGCCGGGATATAAATTTTCGGCCTATCTCAAATCCAGCTATGTGGAAGCACTGCAAGAACGCGGGGAACTTGTTTTCGCCGAAATGAACGCGGCGTTGCTGGATGCCCACGATGCGTCTGCCGAGCTTATCAAGGCGCATTTCCAGAACAAGGGGGCTGAGGCGGCGCGTTCGGAAATCGAGCAGTGGAAGGAAGAGGAGGCTTACCCATTTCGTTCTGAGCCAAGGACCTCCGTCGAGAAGGCGGAGCGAAAGGTATTCGATATTGTTGCCCTAAATGTTAACAAGCACTTGCCTGACTTCAAGGTGCAAAGCTCGAAAAGCAGGGCATTCCAACTGCGGATGCTACGACAGGCCATTGAGCGCGGTCCTGACGAATTGCAACATATTCTGACGGAGGTCTTGGACCTACCGGAGCGAACTCAGAAGGAGATGTCAAAGCTGCTTGAAGAGGCGGATTTGGCCAACGTGATCAGCGCATCTCGGTTGGTTTCAGACCGGTTGAAATTTGTTCATGGTCTGGAGGCTCTACTGTTCGGGTCTGAAAGCAAAAAGCTCCTCAAGGAACGCAGTCAACTGCACCGTATGATTGCTGAGAACAACACATGGATATTTGGTGAGGAGTTCAACCTAACCGTCGATGACCAGTCACTAACTGAAGTACTGCGGAAGCACCAAGCTCTAATCGGCAACGATACTATGATCGACCGTCCGGTAATGCGAATAGACGGGAAGAAGGGCATCGTCGACTTGATGCTGTCGCGTTCCGTCCCACAGAGCCGGGCGGATGAACGCGAACACCTTGTTGTCGAGCTTAAACGTCCAAGCTGCAAAATTGGGTCCGATGAAATCAGCCAAGTTGAGAAGTATGCGTTTACCATCGCTGATGATGAACGATTTCGCCACGTAAAAACACGTTGGAGTTTCTGGGTTATCTCGAATGATCTGGATGGATACGCAAAAACCAAGACCCGCCAAAAAGATAGCCCGCCGGGTAGGATATTTGTTTCGGAAGATGGGAATATCGAGGTCTGGGTGAAAAGTTGGGCTGAGGTGCTTACAGCTTGTAAAGCTCGGTTGCACTTCGTTCAGGAGCACCTACAGGCAAATGTCGATAAAGACAGTGCATTGCGTTATCTGAAATCGACATATGAGAAGTACCTAGTTGGAATTTCAGAGCAGGTGGACGCCCCCGAACACCGAGAAGACGTTGAGGTATGAGGTGGCAGGAAGCAAAATGATTTCAACTGTCATTTTCCACCAATTGGACACAGTTAATCGTTAGGATTGCAACTTGATACTATTGGCGGCCAATTCCCTAAAACCGTTCGCCTTCGAAAGCGTGCAAATACTGGGCCTTCCGAGCGGTTGCGTCTTCAGGGCAAGATTTCCCGTTCAGTGGATCGAAAAACAATTTGTTGATGAGCCAGAACGTCTGATTGGCCAAGATATGGTGTACGCCTTAAGGATATGGGAGACCGACGAAGTTTTACCGCTCCGTCGCTGCAAAGTCGTTTCTTCAAAGAAAGTGGGAGACATTGTTTTTCTTGAGTACAGCTTGGGTCGGCTTGTTGCGTACTCAAGCCAACAGGATGAGATAACTAAACAAGTAAGCCATTTTAGGGTTGCCCATGACGCATTCCTGGACAAGCTACCCAGCACAGAACGAGCACCCAACAAGCCATTGCGTCCTCTGATCGTCGAGGTCGATGATAGCTTGCTTCGCGAATTTGGTGCTGCAAACTTTACTTCTCCTAACGACGAAGAGAGGTGGATGATGGCCGTCAACCTTTTGGGCGGCTATAGTATTTTCAATGGTCTTCCGTTTTATAAGTTTGAGATTTTGGAGCAAGGCAGCAAAACTGAAGCGGTCATCAAAAACGGCACTGCGGCACTCAAGTCAGGTCGAGGTTACTCGCTTTCGGCGTTGTGCCTGATTGCGGACAACAATGTCACAGCTTCCGGCGTCAGCCGCGACCCCGACACACCTTACATGGAGCTCGGCCCATACGAGCTTAGCATTGCAACAGATGCTAATCGGGTTGAAGTGACGCCGCAAACCCAGCCTATGTCTGGACGCTATGATCGGCTGAGTTTCTCTTTCCAATCGAAGTCTAATCGACGCTCTCGCGAAACGCTTCGCCCCACATTTTCGGTTCCTGTCGAAGTTTCGAGGAGTTTTCGCCCTGTTTTTGACATCCCAGTGGCCTTTTCGCCGACGCTTTGGGGGGTGATTTGGCGAATACTCCTCGGAGTTTTGCTTTTGGGGATTTGGCTGTGCCTAAATTATGTTGATGATATTAAGGATCTTCTTCCCCAAAGAGGTAAAGATTTGGTGGAGCAGTTTAGCTTAGTATTCTTTGCACTAACCTGCGTAGACTTGGTTAAGTACGTCAGGGAGTTAGCAAAGTCGTCATGAAAGTTCTCGGACTGACACTTGGAAAAACGGTTTCCGGAAAGCCTTTAAAAGACGGGTCGTTGTCGTGGTACACTTCAGACAATAACATTCTAATCATATCTGAGGAGCAAGCAGCGGATAGCAAACATGCGGGCGGCTATGAAGCCTCTTTGCAGAAGCTCTATGAAACCACCTCAAGCCGACCAGACATAGTGGCAGTTTCTAGTTGTTGTGAACCTATGATTTCGGATGTGTCAGATTTTGAGGGGCAATTTGGCTGCGAAATTCGGGTAGTCAATCATCACCTATCACATGCCCATCAGGCAGCATGGTCAGCTGGCTATAGAGATGCTCTAGTCGTGGTATTGGATGCAGGCGGAAACACATTGGAGCCGTTTGATGGTCGCGGAACCGATTGGTGGCGCTACGAGAGGGAGCAAGTGTCGATTTTTGAATGTGTCGATGGCCGCATCAAGTTGATTGACAGGGTCTTCAGCAAACCATTCGAGATCGGAATTGGAGAATTTTGGAGGTATATGACCTACGCCTGCGGCTTCGATAGTTCGAGTAAGGCTTCAAAGGTGATGGAGCTTGCTGCATTTTCCGAGAGCGCTAGTTGCCCAATCCCCGAGCTGTATTTTTCAAGCTCTCTTTCCTCGACCGTGTTAAATGACCCGCCCAATAAGCTCCTTTTGAAAGAGAAGCTTCTTGGGTTTTTCGAACCCAGTTTTCGGTTGGAGGAGGTCCAGACGGTACTGGCCGGATGGGCCCAGAAATCACTGGAATCTGAGGTCCTTAGAATAGTCAGCAATTATCATAAACAACTGGGGTATTCCCTCTTGTGTCTTTCAGGTGGAGTTGCATTGAATTGTAAGCTTGTTCAAAGCCTTCGTGAGCACAGCCCTTTTGAAGACATCGTGGTAGGTTATGCACCAAGTGACAAAGGCCAGAGTTTAGGGAACTGTCTTGCAGTACAGGAACGACGGGCGAAAGTGGGTTCCTTGAATGGATTGGACCCTTTTCGCGGGAGCAAGCGCGTAGCATCGGTGAGCGACATCAGATCGCTTCTTGGTGAAGATCAGCTGACACACATCGTGGAGCCGAGTGTTTCGCCACAGAAGGTAAAGGACTTGATTGCCAATGGCTTCTTGATAGGCACCTGGAGAGGACGTGGTGAAATTGGGGCTCGTGCGCTTGGAAATTCCAGTATTCTCGCTGATCCGGCTGTTCCGGGCATCAAGGAGCGTCTGAACCAGATTAAGGGCCGCCCTGAGCATACACCGGTAGCGCCTGCATTTTCAAAAGAGTATTTCGAAGAGTGCTTCGGGCCTGTCAAAGTCAACTATTTCCATATGTCTGAGACTGTAACAGTACCAAGAACCGCGATGTCTCTTCCCAGCTCTCTACAGCATGTTGACCGCACTGTACGCCCTCAGGTAATTGACGAAAAGCGCCCTAGTTACCTCTCCAAATTGGTTGCGTCTTGCAATGCAGAGCAGCGCAAAGAATTTGTAGTCCTGAATACGTCGTTCAATGGCGCAGGACGGCCAATGGCCGGAACTTTGTCGCAAGCAGTTTCCGAGTTTAGAAATCTTGGTCTAGATGGATTGTCCTGTGCAAAGGACGTGTTGGTGCGCACGAAAAATGCTCGACTTGAGGCCAGACTTGATGCGAGCGACGCACAAAAGGCCCATTTCGCTGACTTTCAGGATTTTGAAAGGCGGAAGTCGGAGTTTGGCCTCACCCAAGAGGTTGAGTTGCGAGAGCGCTTCCTGTTGTTCGATAACTATATACGTTGGGCTGCCGATGGAAGAAAGGTGACTACTATCAGGTTCAAAGAAGGTCTCTTGAGCGTTGCCGGTGTAGGAAGGCTCCCACTTGTTGAAACCAAAAACTTCAAGCAGTCAGCTATGGACGTGCAGAAACTCGAAGTAGACGTGCTTGGGTTTACAGTGAAGAAGTTTCAGGACTTGGATCAGGTGGACGCTCAGCGTGATGGTTTTGAAAAGACATCCCATCTGAAGCAAACCCTGAGGAATATTTACCCCATGATGAAAGATAGTGATTACGTGACCATCAACTTCATTCGTATCGTTACCGAATAATACCCTTAAGCATTCTGGGCTTGTTAGGGCTGATCGTTTTACTCATGTGACTTCGTATTAGTTATTCTCTGTGAGTGGGGAACTCGTAAGGCCCAGTCGCCTGCTACAGTTCTGTAGCAACCTAAGGGCTAGAACTAGCGTAACTGCTTGGAAAAAGGTGACCGTCCGGTGATGGCGCTCTGGCGTGAGGGGATTGGTCCCGGTTACGCTGCCTGTGCAGCATAACTCCAGGGCATCAACTCGTCGAGACGGTTGATCTTGTGATCGGTGACCTGCTCCCCATTGAGTCCGCTAGTTTAGGTTAGCTCTGTTCAGGTTTTGGTCCTCTTTTGACCGGTTAGCATATTCGAATGGCGTCATACCAGCGAGGCTGGAGTGAGGCCGGGTGTGGTTGTAGTCGACGCGCCATGCCGCGATCATGCGGCAGGCATGGCGCAAAGACGGTAAGCGTCCGGCCCAGCCGCCCCTATGAAGCAGTTTTCCAGGGCAGCAGATCATCGACGCGGTTGATCTTATAGTCTGGAATGCGGGCGAGTGTGTCGGCCAACCATTGCTGCGGGTCGATACCGTTCTGAGCCTCCCCCTTTGAAGTGGTCCGCCCCTATAGTTAGGAAAGCGGAGGACCAAGTATGGCGATCAAGAGACCTAAGCCAGAAGAGATTGTCGTGAAGTTACGGCAGGTTGAAGTGACCTGAGACCTTAAAACTCCTCCACTTTTGAATAGAATCTGTCCCAAGCATTGGAGACGGAATATGAAGAAGTCACGGTTCAGCGAAGAACAGATCATAGCGATGATCAAAGAGCAGGAAGGCGGCGTCCCGACGGCTGAGGTTTGCCGCAAGCACGGCATCAGCACAGCGTCGTTCTACAAATACAAATCAAAGTTCGGCGGACTGGAGTTGTCCGATGCGCGCAAGCTTAAGGCGCTCGAAGACGAGAACGCCAAACTCAAGAAGCTGCTGGCAGAACAGATGTTGGACAACGCGATGCTGAAGGACGTCGCCTCGCGAAAGTGGTAACGCCCGTTGAGAAGCGGAAAGCTGTGGGTCACCTGTGCGAAGAGCATGGGGTCAGCCAGCGGCGGGCGTGTGACGTGTTGGACGTTGACCGATCGAGTGTGCGGTATCGCAGCACCCGGCCAGATGATGCTGACTTGCGCAAGGCCATGAAGGAGATAGCGGCTGAACGTCGGCGCTTTGGCTACCGGCGCATTCACATCATGCTTGAGCGTCAGGGCGTCCGCATGAACCAGAAGAAGCTACGGCGACTATATCGCGAAGAAGGGCTTCAGGTGCGCAAACGGGGCGGGCGCAAGCGTGCATTGGGCACACGCCGCCCGATGGTCGTGCCGCAGACCGTCAATCAGCGGTGGAGCCTGGACTTCGTTTCGGACGCCTTCACAGATGGCCGCAGGTTTCGTGTTTTGGCCGTCGTGGATGATTTCAGCCGCGAATGTTTGGCGCTTATTCCGGACACATCGCTGTCGGGCGCGCGACTTGTGCGTGAGTTGGACGCGATCATTCAGGTGCGCGGAATGCCGACAACGATTGTCAGCGATAATGGAACAGAGATGACCAGTTCAGCGGTGCTCGAATGGTGCCAGAAAACGAAGATTGACTGGCACTACATCGCTCCCGGTAAGCCAACACAGAACGCTTTCATTGAAAGTTTCAACGGCAGCTTCCGGGACGAATG
>NZ_JBNAFN010000041.1:0-14560 GCF_049800695.1 Fluviibacterium sp. S390
CCAGCCATCATCCTCGCGAAAACACCTTTGTCACTCCACCGCTTCCAGCGGTTGTACAAGGTCTTGTGCGGACCGTATGCGGCGGGCGCATCCCGCCAACGTAAGCCATTGCGGTTGATGAAGATAATTCCGCTCAACACGCGCCGATCATCGACGCGGGGCTTGCCGTGAGACTTGGGAAAGAAAGGCGCAAGCCGCGCCATCTGCGCGTCGCTAAGCCAGAAGAGATCAGACATGTCACCGCTCGTTTTTCGAACGGTGAATCACGCTGATCGCCGGAAATCAATGGGTCCTGAGCCTAAGTCCCTGATTTCCGCCATGACCGTCGTCAGAGGATATGGTGCAAATCTGCACTTTATCGCGCAATCGCGGTCGGAAATTCAGCGTGCCTATTCGGACAAAGAAACCGCGACGATCGAAGAAAATGCGATCATCAAGCAGTATTTTGGTTTTAGCTCTTTTGAAGAGTGCGAGCGCATCAGTCGCGCCATCGGCGAAACACTGGTCCAGCAACATAGCTTGGGTCTGAACAGCGGCGTTCTGGATTACACCGCTAATATCAGCACCGGCAAAGACCGCCTGATTTCCGCAGAGCGCCTCATGCGGATGAAGCCCAATGAGCAACTGATCCACGTCAAAAATGTTGGCTGGATACTCTGCCTCAAGGTCGGACAGCACCAGACGGCTCCGTTTTGCCATGGCGAGTTGGCTGACAATCCGCACGAAGGGCCGCAACTGTCGCCCGATCCCAAAGTCACCATTCAAATCGAAAAGGAGTACCGGCAATGAAACCGCGTTTCTTCAAGCTCAGCTATTTGGTCTGGATCGTCGTGCCCGCAGCTTTGTGGCTCACCTATCAAGTCGCTGGACTGCCACATGCGATCTGGTCGTACTCGTGGATCGACGAGGGTCAGGGGTACGACCCATTTGCGCACCGCACTTACACGAGGTGCAGCTTTGTTGGGCCATATGGCCAGTTCGATCTGCCAGCGCAAAACGGGCGCTGCGGATGGGTGCGTTTCTTCAAAGAGGAGGCACGCTAATGCGTCACTGTCGAGGGCATCATGCAATCCCGCCATTCGAGCTTCAGGATGGACGCCAGTTCCATCCGGGCGAAGTTCTTCATCACACAAAGCACGGTCTCTTCGTCGGTAGTCCCGCTGGCGATGTCTGCATCGCATTTCTCACGCGAGAGCATGACCAGGCAGAAGGGTTTCGTTTCCGCCCAAAACGTCTCGTAATCCATCGGCTCAAGCCATTCCACAATATCGTCTATGTCTCTGAATTTCATAATGAAACGATCCTAGCAAATCGCTTCAACCACGCGCAAATTTTGCGAGAAAACCAAGGATTTCTGCGATGACCAGCCTTACGCATGAAGTCAAAGACCTGTTTCAAGCGCGTAGCGATCTTCTTGAGTTACGCAAGGAAGCTGCCAGAGCTCTGAATACCGAAGAATGGAGGGCTTACAAAAAGGTAGTCGAGACATTTGACGGCGAGCGGCGCTTCACAAAGCGCCAGTATGAATTGGAATACCCGAACCGGGTCAACGAGGTGCGTCGCCGCCTGATCAACGAGGCCGGATCGGTCAAACGTGGCTTGGTCTTCAAGCGCTACGCGAGCGATGGATTCAACAAGGACGAGATCAATCGCCGCGCGCACATGGAGGTGCGTAACGCGCACAAGAACGACCTAACACGCATTGATCAGAAAGAATGCGAGGCGCTTCGGCCCATGCTGGAGAATGCCCAAGCGCGCGTAGAGCTACGCGAAAAACCCATCAAGGACTTTCAGAAGGCAGTGGATCGTCGTTCGGGCCAAGACCGGCGCGTGCGGTCTTGGAGCCGATAGCCCTCAATTCCAACGAAAGGAGAACTACCATGAACGAAGTTCTGACCCCCAATGCACAACATCGGATCAAGGAAGCCCGCGATAGCTTTACCGGCAGGAATCTGACGGACTCGCAATTTGATATCGCCGTGGGCCTAGCCGGTATCATCGATCGGCACATTCACAAGACCGGCTCGTTTCGCGAACCGCTAACCGACTATGCGCACGCATTTGCGCGCTCGGAAAAGTTTGACGCGATGAAGGGTGAAGTCATCGTTCGGGACATCTATGCCGCCCGCTATGGCCGGACCATGAATGCTACGCGCGAGGCATTACTCGAAAACGAAAAGAACCTGCCTGAGACCGCCCGTGAACAGGCGCTTCAGGCCGCAAGGAACATCGAGGGCCGTATCCGTGATGGTGAGTCAATGCCGTTTTACAAGGCCTATGATCACGAAGGCAGCAATCTGGCCCGTTCCCTGAGCATCACCGAAAACGGTGCGAAGCATCTGATGACAGAAAGCTATCGCGCTGTCGAAGGGCGCGAGCTTTATGAAACTGGCAAGGCGCTGGAAGAAAAATACCACCGCCCCAAGGTCGAAGCTGCGCGGCAAGAGCGAGAACAGGAACGCGCGCAGCGACGTGTTCAGAGCATGTGACCGTCATGGCTGTCCGTGAGTGCGAACCCTCTGTAACCCGCAGAAATTAGGGGATTTTAGCGAAATGTGGTACAATACAAATAGGTGGAAGCACCTGCCTCCGAAAGGAGAAACGATGGATGGTGATTTAACAAGTATCTCAGACTTGGAAGGTCTGAGCATGGAGTTTGATGCATCCGCAAAACCGATCTTGAAGGTGGATGTGGAGAGGTATCAGTCGTACCTTGATGACTCGGATTGGACGGATGCTCAGAAGGAAGAGTTCCTTCAGAATTTTTGGCAAGTAATCGTTGGGCTTGTTGAGTTTGGCTTTGGTGTGCATCCGGTCCAAGAAGTCTGTGGAAAAGATAACCGAACCAACACTCAAAACGCCGCTGGCGCATTTGATGCGGTATGCTCAGACAAGCCCGAAAGTGAAGAAGATAGCCCTGGATTGAGCCCTTGATGGCAGTCTGGAGATGGAATGAAAGATGAGTACACGAAAAGCACAGAGATGACACGAGCACTGATTTATTGCCGCGTTTCATCAACTAAGCAGCGGTTGGAGGGAAGCGGCCTTGAAAGCCAAGAGCAACGCTGCCGTGCTTATGCCGATGACAAGGGTTATGCCGTCGAAGCTGTATTTCCTGATGACGTAAGTGGCGGCGGTGATTTCATGCACCGCCCCGGCATGGTAGCGCTTCTCAGCTACCTAGATGCACAGGCAGGCAAGCCGTACGTCGTGGTTTTCGACGATCTAAAACGATTTGCCCGAGATACTGAATTTCATTTGAAGTTGCGCCGAGAGTTTGCCAAGCGTGGCGCGACTATTGAATGCCTCAACTTCCGCATTGAAGACACGCCTGAAGGCAAGTTCATCGAAACGGTGATCGCGGCGCAGGGCGAACTCGAACGTGAGCAAAACCGTCGTCAAGTTGTGCAGAAGATGAAAGCACGCGTTGAAAACGGCTTTTGGGTTTTCCGTGCGCCTGTTGGATACAAATATGTGAACGCTCCCTCCGGAGGTGGAAGGGTTCTCGTTCAAGATGAGGTTCTCGGTCCCGTGGTGCGCCAAGCACTCGAAGGTTTTGCGACTGGCCATTTTGGTTCACAGGCCGAAGTGCAGAGGTTCTTGGAGCGCAACCCTCATTTCCCGAAGGATAAGAAGGACGGCACACTGCGCCCGATGACGGTGAACCGTCTTCTGAAAAAGGTTGTCTATGCCGGATACGTGGAAGCCCCGAAATGGTCTGTCAGTGTCCGTGAGGGCCAGCACGAAGGTCTGATCAGCTTTGAGACCTACCAGCGCATCCAGGACGTTCTGGAAGGGCGTAAGCGTCGTCCCGCCGCGCGCGCGGACTTCAACGAGGACTTTCCGCTACGCGGGTTTGTGGCTTGCGACTGCTGTGGCAATGCGATGACTGCGGCCTGGTCGAAAGGTTGCCGTCGCCACTATGCCTATTATCGTTGCCAGACTCGGAACTGTGAAGCCAAGGGCAAGTCGGTTCCGAAGGCAAAGTTGGAAGAAGGCTTTGCCGAAATCCTAAAAAAGATGGAGCCCGCCCATGGGCTGTTCGAGTTGGCCAAGGCCATGTTGCGCGATGCGTGGAACATGCGCCTCGTTATCGCGCACAATGAAAAAGAGGCGCTTAAGAAGCAACTCGAAGACATCAACCGGCAGCTTGAAAACATGCTGGATCGGATCGTTGAAGCAAACAGCGCGTCCGTGGTCAACGCCTATGAAACCAGAATCGAAAAGCTGGAACGTGAAAAGATCGTGCTTCAGGAGCGAATTGCCAAATCCATCCCGCCAAAGGGACGGCTGGAGGATTGTATTGAACTCTCCCTGAAACTCCTATCAAGCCCTTGGAATATATGGAAGAATGGTGATTTTGCCCTGCGCCAAACTGTGCTCAGATTGGCGTTTTCGGAGCCGCTGCGATATAGCCTAAATGGGGTGTATGGAACTCCCGAATTTTCCTTCCCTTTCAGATACTTAGGGGGATTTTCGGGCTCAAAAAGCGAGATGGTGCTGCTGGAGAGAATTGAACTCTCGACCTCTCCCTTACCAAGGGAGTGCTCTACCTCTGAGCTACAGCAGCATTTCCGGGCTGCGCGGTGTGGCGCCGCCGGTGTGGGGGGGCTGATACGCCCAAAGACCTGAGGGCGCAAGAGCCCCTTCCAAAAAAATTTCACTTCACGCGGCGACACGCGATAAGGCGGAAAATCCGCCGCTCTGGACCGGGCCGCGCGGACAGGCTAGACAGCGCGCCATGGACAAGAACAAGACCGCCTCGGAACAGGGTAAACCCGCTCAGAAACGGGACGACCGGCTGAAGGCCGCGCTGAAGGCCAATCTGGCGCGGCGCAAGAAACAGGCGCGTTTGCGCCAGGATACCGAGACCAAAGAGGGCTGAGCAGTATGGACAGGATCGTGGTGCGCGGTGGCACGCCCTTGAACGGCGTGATTCCGATCGCGGGGGCGAAGAACGCCTGCCTAGCCTTGATGCCCGCAACCCTGCTGTCGGAGGAGCCGTTGACGCTGACCAACGCGCCGCGCCTGTCCGACATCCGGACAATGACCGAGTTGCTGGAATCGCTGGGGGTCGAGGCAAGCTCTTTGCAGGATGGCAAGGTGATCTCGCTGTCCTCGCACGATCTGACCAGCCATGTGGCGGACTACGAGATCGTGCGCAAGATGCGCGCCTCGAACCTGGTGCTGGGTCCGCTTCTGACGCGGTTTCATCATGCGGTGGTGTCCCTGCCCGGCGGCTGTGCCATTGGCGCGCGGCCCATGGACATCCACATTCACGCGCTGGAAGCCCTGGGCGCCGAGATCGAGTTGAAGGACGGCTACCTGCACGCCCGCGCGCCCGGCGGGCTGAAGGGCGCGGACATGACCCTGCGGTTCGCCTCGGTCGGGGCCACGGAAAACACGCTGATGGCGGCGGTTCTGGCCAAGGGCACCACCATCATCCGCAACGCCGCGCGCGAGCCCGAGATCGTCGACCTGGCGCAATGCCTGCGCAAGATGGGCGCGCAGATTGACGGCGAAGGCAGCGACACGATCACCATTCAGGGCGTCGACAAGCTGCATGGGGCCACCCATCCGGTGGTGCCGGACCGGATCGAGATGGGCACCTATATGCTGGCGCCCGCCATCGCCGGCGGCTCGGTCGAGCTTCTGGGTGGCCGGATCGATCTGCTGGCCTCGTTCTGCGAAAAGCTGGATGCGGCCGAGATCGACGTGAGCGAGACCGCCACGGGCCTGAAGGTGACCCGCCGCAATGGCCGGGTTGGCGCGGTTGACGTGGTGACCGAGATTTTCCCCGGCTTTCCCACCGACCTGCAGGCGCAGATGATGGCGCTGCTGACCACCGCCGACGGGGTCAGCGTGCTGGAGGAACGGATTTTCGAGAACCGTTTCATGCACGCGCCGGAACTGGTGCGCATGGGCGCCGATATCGAGGTGCATGGCGGCACCGCCACGGTCACCGGGGTGCCGCGCCTGAAGGGTGCGCCGGTCATGGCAACCGACCTGCGGGCCAGTGTGTCGCTGATCCTTGCCGGTCTGGGGGCCGAGGGCGAAACCGTGGTCAACCGTGTCTACCATCTGGACCGCGGCTATGAGCGGGTCGAAGAGAAACTGGGCGCCTGTGGTGCCATGATCGAACGGGTAAGCGAATGAGCGATGCAAGGTTCGAAGACGGCGCGGAACAGCCGCTGCGCCTGCTGGCCGAAACCGCCGATGATCTGGCGATCCTTTCGGCGCTGGTACAGGACGCGGTCTTTCCGGGCAGCGAGATGACCTATCGACCCGGCAAACGGGAATTCGCTCTGCTGCTGAACCGCTTCCGCTGGGAAGATCGGGAAACCGCCAAGCGCCAGAAGCGGCCGTTCGAACGGGTGCAAAGCGTGCTTCTGGTGGGCGACGTGCTGAAAGTGGCCAGCCAGGGCATTGATCGGGACGACACGGACACGGTTCTGAGCCTGCTGTCGGTCACCTTCGCGCCGGCACAGGATGGCGCCGGGGAGATCCTGCTGACGCTGGCCGGGGACGGTGCGATCCGGCTGACCGTCGAATGCCTGAACCTGCATCTGCGCGATGTGACCAAACCTTACGTCGCCCCGTCGGGCAAGGCCCCTGACCACGAGCTGTGATCCGGTCTGCCGCTGCGACGACAGTGACATTCCAGTTGCTTGTTACATCTGCCGCTGACCTTTAGAACGCTCCGAAAGGAGTCTCCATGCCCCAGTTTCTTGACACCTCTGATCCGGGATTCGAAGACGCTTTCCGTGCGCTGTTGTCGGCCAAGCGGGAAGACAGCCCCGATGTGGATGCCACCGTGGCCGAGATCATCGCGGATGTGAGGACGCGGGGCGATGCGGCGGTGATCGAGTTGACGCAGCGGTTCGACCGGCTGGAACTGACGCCTGAGACCATGGCCTTTACGGCCGAAGAGATCGACGCGGCCTGTGCGCAGGTTCCCCACGAGGAACGCGCGGCCTTGCAGATGGCGGCGGACCGGATCCGCGCCTATCACGAACGCCAGCTGCCGCAGGATCAAAGCTGGACCGATGCCGCCGGCGCGACGCTGGGCTGGCGGTGGTCTGCGGTTTCGGCAGCGGGGCTTTATGTGCCCGGCGGGCTGGCCTCCTATCCGTCTTCGGTGCTGATGAACGCGATCCCGGCGCAGGTGGCCGGTGTCGGCAAGCTTGTGATCTGCGCCCCCACGCCCGATGGCGCGGTCAACCCGCTGGTACTCCTGGCCGCGCGGCTGTCGGGGGTGGACACGGTCTATCGCATCGGCGGCGCGCAGGCGGTGGCCGCCATGGCTTATGGCACGGACACCATCGCGGCGGTCGACAAGATCACCGGGCCGGGCAATGCCTTCGTCGCCGCCGCCAAGCGCCGGGTGTTCGGCAAGGTGGGCATCGACATGATCGCCGGACCATCGGAAATTCTGGTGATCGCCGATGCCGAGACCGATCCCGACTGGGTTGCCGTCGATCTGCTGAGCCAGGCCGAGCATGACGAAAGCGCCCAATCGATCCTGATCACCGATGATGCGGCCTTCGGACAGGCGGTCGCCGCCGCCGTGGACACGCGCCTTGAGACGCTGGAACGCCGTGCTATTGCGGGCGCAAGCTGGCGTGACTTCGGCGCGGTCATTACCGTGCGCGACCTGGATGAGGCCGCCGCCCTGTCCGACCGCATCGCGCCTGAGCATCTGGAGCTTTGCGTCGCCGACCCCGAGGCGCTGGCCGCGAAGGTCACCCATGCGGGCGCGATCTTCCTGGGCGCCTGGACGCCCGAGGCCATCGGCGATTATGTCGGCGGACCGAACCACGTATTGCCCACGGCACGCTCGGCACGGTTCTCGTCGGGCCTGTCGGTCCTGGATTTCATGAAACGCACCACCACTGCCCGGATGAGTCCCGGCGCGCTGAAAGCCGTGGGCCCGGCAGCGGAAACGCTGGCGACCTCGGAAAGCCTTGAAGCACATGCGCTGTCGGTCCGGGCACGGCTGGAACGGCTGAACGAGGGGCCGCAATGACCGAACGCCTGTATGATGTGACCCTGGACACAGGCGGCGCCCGCGCGCCTGCGCCCGAGCTGGAGCAGGAACAGCGGGTCGCGGTCTTCGACCTGCTGGAAGAAAACCGCTTCACCCTGCCCGACGCGCCACAAGGCCCCTACGCGCTGATGCTGGGCCGGGCCGGACGCAAGCTGGATTTCCGGCTGAGCACCCAGACCGGGCAGGATGCCGCGCAATTCACCCTGTCGCTGGGGCCACTGAACCAGGTGGTGAAGGATTATTCCCACATCTGCGAAAGCTATTACGAGGCCGTGCGGTCGAAACCACCCGCCGAGATCGAGGCGCTGGACGAGGCACGTCGCGCCATCCATCTGGAAGGTGCGGGAATGCTGCGCGAGGTACTGGCAGGCAAAGCCGAGATCGACGGCGACACCGCGCGCCGCCTGTTCACGCTGGTCTGCGCCCTGACCGCACAGGACTGAGCCCTTGAAGCCGCCCGGAACGCGGCCAGGGGCCTGCCGAAATCCATGATTTCCGCCGCCCGCACGGCCGCTGCGGGGCATGCCAAAGGCCATGGCGCGAAAACAACCGCCCTGCCCGCCCCGAACCCGCAGCGTATTTGACGCGGCCCCTTGATTCACGGACAATATAGGCGCATGTAGACCCCGCCCGCGTTTTGGCGGGTCTATTGATATGGAGTGACCATGGCCAAGGAAGAACTGCTCGAATTTCCCGGCGTCGTGAAGGAACTCCTGCCCAATGCGACGTTTCGGGTCGAGCTTGAGAACGGCCATGAGATTATCGCACACACGGCAGGGAAGATGCGCAAGAACCGGATCCGGGTTCTGGCAGGCGACAGGGTTCAGGTTGAAATGACCCCGTACGACCTGACCAAGGGCCGGATCAATTACCGGTTCAAGTAAGCGTTCCGACGCGACAGGGCGAGACTCATGCGACTGATCCTGGGTTCAGGAAGCCCCCGTCGGCTGGAGCTGCTGGGCCAACTGGGCATTGTGCCTGACGACGTTCGTCCGCCCGACATCGACGAGACCCCGCACAAGGGGGAACTGCCGCGCATCTATTGCGCCCGCATCGCGGCTGAAAAAGCGCAAGCCATCACCGCCGAGGCCGACGACGTGGTGCTGTGCGCCGACACCACCGTGGCACTGGGGCGCCGGATCTTGGGCAAGCCCGCCGACGCGGGCGAAGCCGCGGCCTTCCTGATGCAACTCTCGGGGCGGCGCCACCGGGTCTATACCGCCGTCAGCGTGAAACGCGGCGACCGGACGTGGGCGCGCTGCGTGGAAAGCCGGGTCCGCATGAAGCCCCTGTCCGACACCGAGGTGAATGCCTATCTGGCCAGCGAAGACTGGCGCGGCAAGGCCGGCGGCTATGGCATCCAGGGCCCTGCCGGCGCGTTCATCCCGTGGATCAGCGGCTCCTTTACCGGTATCGTCGGCCTGCCCCTGTCGGAAACCGCCGGGCTGTTGCAGGCCGCGGGCGTTCCCCTGATGAAAGGTGCCGCATGAAAGGCTGCCAGATCCTGATTTCGCAGATCAACGGCCGCATGGCTGCGGCCCGCATGGTCGACGGCCAGCTAGACGATCTGCTGATCGACACCCCGGATCATATCCCCCGCCCCGGCGCCATCTATCGCGGTACCGTGGGACGTCCCATGAAGGGTCAGGGCGGACGTATCATCACCCTGACCGACGGCACCAACGGCTTCCTGCGCCAGGGGCACGGGCTGTCGGAAGGTCAGGCGGTTCTGATTCAGGTCTCGGGCTTTGCCGAAGGGGGCAAGGCCGTGCCGGTCACCCCCCGCCTGCTGTTCAAGAGCCGCTATGCCATCATCACCCCGGATGCGCCGGGGCTGAACATCTCGCGCGCGATCAAGGATGAAGAGGCCCGCGTGCGGCTGAAGGAAATCGCCCATGCGGCGGAGCTTCCCGACCACCTGGGTCTGATCCTGCGCTCGGCCGCGGAAATGGGCGACGACGACGCCGTGGCCGATGACATCGCCGAAATGGCCGGGCTGGCAGCAGCCATTCTGGCCGAAGACAAGGGCGCGCCCGAACTTCTTCTGGATGGTCCCACCCCGGATCTTCTGGCGTGGCGCGAATGGGTGGATGTGGCCGACCACAATGTGCTGCAGGGCGATCAGGCCTTTGACCATGGCGGCGCCGCAGAGCGGCTGGAAACCCTTTCCGACCCGCGCGAGCCCCTGCCCGAGGGCGGCTGTTTCTACGTGGAGCCGACCCGCGCCCTGGTCGCCATCGACGTCAACACCGGCCCCGACACCAGCCCCGCCGCCGGCCTGAAGGCCAATATCGCCACCGCCCGCGCCCTGCCCCGCGCCCTGCGCCTGCGCGGCCTTGGCGGGCAGATCGTGCTGGACCTGGCCCCGATGCCGAAGAAAGAGCGCCACACCTTCGAACAGGTCCTGCGCGCCGCCTGTCGCGCCTGCCCGGTGGAAACCACCCCGGTCGGCTGGACCCCGATGGGCCACTTCGAATTGCAACGCAAACGCGAACGCCTGCCGCTGGACGAGGCGCTGTCATGACCTGCCCGATCTGCAAGAAGACCGCGCATCCGACCTATCGCCCGTTCTGCTCGCGCCGCTGCGCGGACGTGGATCTGGGCCGCTGGGTGACCGGCGGATACGCCATTGAAACCACGGAAGAACCTGAAGAGTTCAGCGAAACCCCGCCCTTTCGCGAAGGGCTTGAAGGTGACGGAAAACTGCACTGAAAAAAGTTGCGTTCGGCTCTGGACACCACCCCGTGGCTCTTCTAGAAGACGCGAACCCAGACGCAAGACGTCACCCGTGCCCGGGTAGCTCAGGGGTAGAGCAGTGGATTGAAAATCCTCGTGTCGGTGGTTCGATTCCGCCCCCGGGCACCATTAAAATAGAATGAAAACAACGACTTGCCGCGCTCCTATTGTCGCTAGACAGCCATCTATGTTGTAGTGGGTATCATTTGGGTAGCATTTCGGACCCGGTGGCTATCAGCGCTCAGGGATGCGTCGTGGTCTCGTGGAAATAGTTAGCTTCCGTCTAAACCGATCCATCGGGAAACGGCGACGTCTGCGAACCGCTCGCCGCGTTCTCGAATTTCATCTTCGGTCCACTGCATTTTTCCGGTGAACCACTTGTTCAGGAACAAGCCCGTGTGCTCGGCAAATTTCGCCTTCTTCTCATCGAAGCCTTTGTTCCCCGATGAAATGTTCAGACCGCCTGTGAGCAAGGTAAGGTTGCCCAAGGTGTGCAGGATGGCGTTTCGTGCGATGGCCTTGCCGTCATCATCCGAGGGGCGACCAGTCGATCCATCTTCATAGGGCCAGTCATCGCCCCATGATTGCGGCATTACATGCTCGACCCACAGGTTAGGGGGCTGGTCGGACTGCTCGGCGAGTTTGGACCTGCTTGCGAGTTCCAGTTCCCACAGGATGTCCGTCAGTCGTGGGCGCGGCGAAATCGCATAAGCGTTCTCGTTCAAGATGCCGCGTCGAACGTCGCGGTCGGTGGGAAACCGGCTGCTGACCCCTGCCTTCTTCGAGAAGTAACCCTTGAAGCTTGCAACTGATACGCCGTTCTCAAGGAACTCGGCGGCGATGGACTGGAACACCTTGTTGAGGTTCTTGGTCGTCAGATTGCAGAGCGTTCGACGCACCAGATAGGAATAGATCAGTTGTGCCAGCTTCTCCCGTTCCTCGGGCAGCACATCCTCCTGCCCCATCTGCAAGGCCACCGGGTAAACGGTCGTCACCTGCCATGTGGTCAATTTTCGCCCGAGCCACATCAGGGACGGGTCGCCCTCTTCTTGCCCTTCGAGGGTTCGGTAAACAGGAGCATACCGTTCAAGAAGTTTCAGCTCATCCTCGACGTTTTCGAAACGCGGTCTGCCCTTTGGCACAGCGAAGTCCCGATACTCAGCGTATAGCTCACGGATCGAAATCTTTTGGCCTGTTTCGGCGACAAGCATATGGGCAAGGAAGTGATCGAGGCGCGGACGTTTTGGGCGGGCGTTCGGTGCATCCCCACGCCACCACGGATGATCGAGCGGGTCCCACAGCTTCTTGTAAAGCGTCTCGACTTTGGCCTTCTGCTTTTCGGCACGGTGGAAAATGTTGTTGCGCACGAGGTCCATCGCCAACAGCGGTTCGCCCTTTGAGTTCAAGGTCTCGAAGATCACCTGCGCGTCGTCGCTTTCGCCAAGCGTGATGACCACCAGCTTCAAACGATCCAGCAGCGCGCTCAAGAGCGCCTCCAGACGCGCCGACACGTCCTCGGGCGTGATATCCTCGTCGATATGATCCTCGGCGTCTTCTGGCTCGTCTGAGGCGTCCTCGAAATCCTGTGGGCCGTGCTGAACGAAATCCTCGATCCACTGCCGGAACAGGTGATAGGCGCGAAACGCACGTTCGGGTCGGTTCTTCGGCACCGACTTGCCCCAAAACAGGGACTTGTATTTCTTGTCCGCCTCGGCGGCGGTCAGATCGATGATGTCGTGGAACAAGTCTCGGTCGGAGGGTGTGGGCGTCAGCTTGAACCGCGTCAGCGGGTCGGTGTCCTTGCTCTGTGGAAGGTTGGTCAGATAGCCGTTGATGTGGTCGATGAAATCGACCTGATCGTGATTGCGTGCCACCTCGCGCAACGCCGCAAGAAACAGTTGGAACGTGGTCAGCCTTTGCTGCCCATCCACCACCTGCACCGTGGGCGTGAAGGCGAATTTCGCGCCGCTATCGACCGGGGCGAGGATCAGCGCGCCCATGTAGTGTTCAAACTTGCTTTCGCCTTCCAGCACCTCAGAGGCCTTGGCGGCGACATCCTCCCAGAAGGGGACCAGACGTTCATCGCCCCACTGATACTTACGCTGGTAGAGCGGCACCATGAACCGGCGCGCTTCCTTCAATACGACTTCGACCGGGTGATCGTCAGCGTCCATCGGCAATACTCCCAAAAATCTCGACCTCGTCGCTTTCGCGCGGCAATTCCCAGAACTCCACTTCCGGCGGGATCATGTGGCTTTGCGTGCGGCGGAAATAGGTGAGCAGGCTTTCGCCCGTGCGGACACGCAAGCTCTGCTCTACGAAGAAAATCTTGCGATACATTGGCGGGGCCATGTGGAAATAGAACATCGCCTCGGCCCAGTTCTTCATCTTGGCGCTGGGAACCACGTCGCCCTTTGTCCAAGTCTGCGACTTGCACTCGACGATCACGGGCGGGTCTTCCGAGCCAAGATCGAAGGTGTGAAGCTTCTTGTCGTTCCCCAGACCACAGGGCACCTTGTGGTTCATCTGCAAGGGGATACCGTGGGCGGCTAGGATGGCGCGGGCGCGGGCCTCGAAATCACGGCCGACATGGGCGTTGCTGATCGATCCTTCACGCTGGAAATTGGTCATTCTGCGTTCCAAACGTGCGCGGTCTCGGCTTCAAAAAAGCTGTAGGAAACCTTGCGGCCCCCGATTGCATGAAATGCCGTTAGCTTGGCGTCGAACTCTCGAAGATTGTCTGCGTCCGGTTTGTAGATGCCGAACCAGACATGCTTGGCTTTCGATCCAAAAATCGCGTGATAGATGTGGCTGTCATTTTGGTCCGCGCTGTGGCCAAACACAAACACATTGGCTGTGGTCTCCTTGAGCGTCCGATAGCAATGGCGCAGGTACTCGACCGAATTGATCTTCTTTAGCTTTGCCTGCCAATTGCCCTCGGCCACGTAGAGTGGAAGGTTCCCATGCTTGGCGATTTCATCCGTAATGGTCGCACGCACACCGCTGCCGTGATCGAGTGCCTTATAGACATCGCCAATTTTGTCCTGAAACAGGTGAAGCCCGCCGTGTAGGTTGAAAATCTGACAATAGGCCGCCTCTTGGAGTGGCCCCTGAAACCGCCCATCACGATGCTTCTTGCCCAATGCAAACCCGTCATAGAGCTTGGGGACTTCGAAGCTGACCCAATAAAGCAGAAGGTCGTAGTTCAGCGAAAAGACGGAGCCGAAGTGCTTGAGGAATGCCGCCGCGCTTTCATACTTGAACACCAATTCATCGCGGTGCGCGGGGTGTGTTGCGTTCACGGCGGTCACGAGCGCCTCGCGGACGACCTGTGCGTCCGTTTCTAGCTCCCTGGCGTGATCGTCGTTGCCATAGGCGCGTTCGACAACGATGGCGTCTTCCAGCGCACGGATGACCGCCTCGAAATCTACGGTGTCCAGCCCGTCGAACAACGCCTTGATGGGACTACCATCTTCTAGGCTCAGGACCCATTGATTTCCGGCGATCAGCGTGATTCACCGTTCGAAAAACGAGCGGTGACATGTCTGATCTCTTCTGGCTTAGCGACGCGCAGATGGCGCGGCTTGCGCCTTTCTTTCCCAAGTCTCACGGCAAGCCCCGCGTCGATGATCGGCGCGTGTTGAGCGGAATTATCTTCATCAACCGCAATGGCTTACGTTGGCGGGATGCGCCCGCCGCATACGGTCCGCACAAGACCTTGTACAACCGCTGGAAGCGGTGGAGTGACAAAGGTGTTTTCGCGAGGATGATGGCTGG
>NZ_JBNAFN010000042.1:0-13042 GCF_049800695.1 Fluviibacterium sp. S390
CGATGTTCGCGGAAAAGCCGAACGCCGCGCGCGCGGAACTCAGCCGTGTAACTCGGGGAAACTTTCTTCTCTGTCATGGGGCTCACCTTTTGAGAGTTTTACTCTCCGGTAAACCCGGGGCGGTTCAGCCTGCCGCGTTGACGCGGAGGTGGATCTTGGTCGTGAACCCACCTCTTGAGCGCCCAAAACCCTGTCGCGGAGTCCCCCTTTAGCACCCGCTGCCTGATGATGGGCGCGAATGACAGTGCTATCGACCATTTGCAGGGCGTCCGGAACGGCCCCGCTTTGGTTCAGGGCGTCCAGGATTTCTTCCCATAGTCCCATCAGTGTCCAGCGTCGGAACTGGCGATAAACGCTCGACCATTTGCCGAAGTCTTCCGGCAGGTCACGCCATGGCGCGCCGGTTCGGGCGATCCAGAAAATTCCATCCAAAACACGGCGGTGGTTGGTGGGTTTGCGCCCATTCGGGGCGCGGGCAGCCAGGATGAAGTGTTCAAAGAACCTCCATTCCTCATCGGTCATCAAGTCTCGTGCCAAGCTGGTCTCCATAACAGATACCAGCTTGAATCACGCCTGAGGGCCAGTGTGAATCCTTTTTGTCAACACGGCCTAGCAGCGCTTTGGCAGCGTAAGCGAGAGCAAGTCTATGTTGGGAGGCCTTAGAAAGATCAAAGCTGCCTATCAGAAGCTGCAAACAGACCTGTATCGGACGTGACGAGAATTCTGTTTGGGGGGTACGATTGGGGGTATGATGAAAAATTAGAAAATATAGGTGTAACAAAACAATTACTTAACTTATATCTGTGAGTCCCTCGACCGCACCATTTCACCCTCCCATATCAGTCAAAGACACCCACGAATCCCCATTTTGAATAGGGCTTCGTCTTTCATGATGTGCGGCTGCGTCCGATCTCATCCGATGATATACCCCGGATTGCGGGGGACGTTCGGGGTACGCGGGATTGCGCTGCGGCGCGCGCGCAATGCCGCTTGTCGATGGCAAAATTTGAAATCGTTCCAACAGGTTGAATTCCTACTGGGGGGCCGTCTTTGGTGATTTTCAGGTTCCGGTCAAGACGCAGAACTTGGGACGGCCACATCCTGAACGCCTTGGCCTTTCTGGTCAAATGCCCCTTGGCAGCCGCGCATAATGCTGTGTCATTCCGTTCGGACAAATCGTCTGCACAGCCCCGGATGTCAGCCTAGTTCGCAATGGTCTGGACCGACGCCACAGTGGTCAGCGATCCGAACACCGCCGAGACGGCCTTGTTGAACTGGCTGATCGGCGCTTCGGTGACATAAATGGTGTCTTCATCGCGGATGGTGAAATTACGGGCTGCGAACAGGCCCTCGCCACTGGTCAGGTTGAAGATATAGGCCACCTGTTTGGCGCCTTGCAGGGTCTTCTGCCCGGTGACCCGGCGCGCCACGAACTCGGGTTCTTCGCGCAGGACGAAGATGCCCGTGGGATCGGCGGTCAGGGTGGACAGGCCACCCACCTGCGCCAGGGCCTCCATCGCCGACAGTTCCTGGCTTTCAAAGCGGATGCGGCTTTGGCGGCCGGTGGCACCGAGGGCGACGTAATAGCGCTCGTCGGCCTCCACCAGGATGCGATCCCCGGCGCGCAGGGCAATGTCATTGGCCGGGGTCTGGAACAGCGAGTTGAACCAGACGCGGCCCGACAGGTTGCCGCGCAGGACCGTGACCTGGGCGATCTCGGGTTCGATGGTCACACCACCGGCGCGTGCCAGCATCGACGACAGCCGCCGGGTTGGCCGTTCGATTGGGTAGACGCCCTGGGCCCCGACGTTGCCCGAGACCGAAACCGTTGCACCATCACCCGCGGCCCGGCTGATCAGGATCTGCGGATCGGGGGTCTGGGCACCCAGGATCTGGCTCAACTCGTCGCGCAGTTCCTCTGGGGTCTTGCCGGCGGCGGTGACGCGTCCGGCGTAGGGGACGAAGATCTTGCCTTCGCCATCCACCTGGATCTGGGTCAGCGGGGCAGGGGTGCCCGCGACTTCCAGCAGGCCCTCCTGCACGTTTTCCCAGATCATCATGCCCAGCGTATCGCCGGGCCGAATTTCATCGGGTTCCAGAACCGGCGCATTGCGGAAGGAGGCCGAGAATCCCAGCGGCGGCGTGTATTCCGCCGCCCGCGCGATGCCCCGGTTGACCACGACGATATAGGTGTCGCCGTCGCGCTGGACCGAGCTTTCAAAAACTTCGTCCTTGGTCGGCCCTGTCCGGGGGATGGCGCCGTCGCAGGCCATCAGCCCCGTCAGCGCCAGGACAGCTACCACATTTCGTACGAAGTTGCGCATCATACCCACGACCTGCCTCAAATCCACTGTCGCGACCCTGACAAGTTTTTTCCTGATTGGCCAGTTCCGCGCCGCGCCCTGCGCTGGAATGACCGGGAACTGTGGCGACATGGAAACGCATGTCTTGCACCGGCGGCGCGCCAGAAGTAGGTCGGCACGGGCAGGATCGCACAAGGGAGATCAGACATGTTCACCGGCATCATCACGGATATGGGCGAGGTCGTCTCGGTCGAACAGGCGGGCGATCTGACCGCGCGCATCGCGACCTCTTATGATCCCGACGGCATCGACATCGGCGCTTCGATCGCTTGCGACGGCGTTTGCCTGACGGCCACCGCCACCGGCCGCACCGACGACGGGCGTGGCTGGTTCCAGGTCGATATCTCGGCCGAGACCGTATCCAAGACCAACATCGGCGCCGGCGGCTGGGCCATCGGCAAGATCCTGAACCTTGAACGCGCGCTGAAGGTCGGCGACGAATTGGGCGGGCACATCGTGTCGGGCCATGTGGATGGCGTGGCCCGGATCGTGGCCATGGCGGACGAGGGCGACAGTACCCGCGTCACCCTGCGTGCGCCCGAGGCACTGGCCCGCTTCATCGCGCCCAAGGGATCGGTGGCACTGAACGGCACTTCGTTGACCGTGAACGAGGTTTCGGGCTGCGATTTCGGCATCAACTTCATCCCGCACACCAAGACCGTCACCACATGGGGCCGGGCACAGGTGGGCGATCCGGTCAACCTTGAGATCGACACATTGGCCCGTTACGTCGCCCGTCTGCAGGACTGGGCGTAACGCGGCGATCCCCCCTATCCCCGGCTCTGGCCAATCGCATGGCACTGGGGTAAGAGCACCGTCTACGGAAAACGGAGTGACCATGTCCGAGACCGAAACCCATTACCGGGACGCGATTTCTTCGGTGGAAGAGATCCTTGAAGACGCGCGCAACGGGCGCATGTTCATCCTTGTGGACCACGAAGATCGCGAAAACGAAGGCGATCTGGTGATCCCGGCGCAGATGGCAACGCCGGAAGCCATCAACTTCATGGCCACCTACGGGCGCGGGCTGATCTGCCTGACGCTGGCCGGCGAGCGTGTCGATGCGCTGGATCTGCCGCTGATGGCTTCGGACAATTCCTCGCGCCATGAAACCGCCTTCACGGTGTCCATCGAGGCGCGCGAAGGGGTGACCACGGGTATTTCGGCCCATGACCGGGCGCGCAGCGTGGCGGTGGCCATCGATTCCACCAAGACAGCCGCCGATATTGCGACGCCGGGTCATATCTTCCCGCTGCGGGCGCGTGACGGGGGCGTGCTGGTGCGTGCCGGCCATACCGAGGCCGCCGTGGACGTGGCCCGTCTGGCCGGTCTAAACCCCGCGGGCGTGATCTGCGAGATCATGAACGACGATGGCACCATGGCCCGTTTGCCCGACCTGGTGTCCTTTGCCCAGAAGCACAACCTGAAGATCGGCACGATCAGTGATCTGATCGCCTATCGCCGCCGCCACGACAATCTTGTCGCCGTCACCGAAGAGCGGACCGTCAGGTCGGAATTCGGCGGCGACTGGACCATGCGCATCTATGCCGACACCGCCCACGGCGACGAACACATCGTCCTGATCAAGGGCGACGTGTCGGGCGATGATCCGGTGCTGGTGCGGATGCACTCGCTGGATCCGATGCTGGACGTCGTGGGCATGGGTGAACCGGGTCGCGCCAGTGAGTTCGGCAAGGCCATGAACGTGATCGCCCAGGAGGGCCGGGGCGTTCTGGTTTTGCTGCGCGACACCACCATGAAACTGCACACCGAAGATGCGTCCTCGCCCCAGACCCTGCGTCAATACGGACTGGGCGCGCAAATCCTGTCGTCGCTGGGCCTGTCTCGGCTGATCCTGCTGACCAATTCGGCCAGGCCGAAGGTGGTTGGGCTGGACGCCTATGGCCTGAGCATCGAAGACACCCGTTCGATCCCGCTGGAGTAAGCCCATGGCCGGACAAGCCCATGAATCCCTGCCGACGCCTCGCTTCGAGGATGACACGCCCAAGCTGCTGATCGTGGTGGCGCCCTACTACCGCGAGATCGCCGATCAACTGGTCGCTGGCGCCCGCGCCGAGATCGAGGCCGCCGGGGGCAGCCATCAGACCATCGAGGTGCCCGGCGCGCTGGAAGTGCCAACCGCCATCCGCATTGCCTTCAATGCCGACAAGTTCGACGGGTTTGTCGCCCTTGGCTGCGTGATCCGGGGCGAAACCACCCATTACGACACGGTCTGCAACGACAGTTCCCGCGCCATCACACTGCTGGGCCTGCAAGGCGCCTGCATCGGCAATGGCATCCTGACCGTGGAGAACATGGACCAGGCGCAGGCCCGCGCCGAAGTGGCCGGCCAGAACAAGGGGGGCGGCGCGGCGGCTGCGGCGCTCCACCTGATCGCGCTGACCCGCGAGTTCGGCTCCTCCAACAAGAAAGTCGGGTTCCGCCCGGAATGATCTGAACGCACATGACCACTGACACGTCTCATAATCTGTCCGGCAACCAGCGGCGCAAATTGCGATCGGCAGCCCGGTTCTTTGCCGTTCAGGCGTTGTTCCAGATGGAAACCACCGGCCAGACCTCGGAATCCGTCACGGCGGAATTCACTCACTACCGTTTCGGCGAGGAATTCGAGGATTTCGACATGGCCGAAGCCGATGCCGGGTTGTTCCGCGCATTGGTGACGGATGCGGTGAACTGGCAGGCCAAGATCGACCAGATGACCGACCGGGCGCTGGTGGCGAAATGGCCCATCGCGCGCATTGACCCGACCCTGCGGGCATTGTTCCGCGCCGCCGGGGCCGAGATGCTGGAGCATGACACGCCACCCAAGGTGGTCATCACCGAGTTCGTGATCGTGGCCGAAGCCTTCTTTCCCGAAACCAAGGAACCGAAGTTCGTCAACGCCGTGCTCGACCACATGGCGCGCGAGGCCAAACCCGAGGCGTTCTGAGGCCGCTGGCTGCTTTTCCGGGCGGTCCCGCGAAATTGAACGGGAAAGACTGGCAGACATATCGACTGCGCGCTATGTTTGACGTTCCAGAGGAAGGAACATCCCATGCCGCATCTCGTCCGTCTCTACATCAAGCAGGTTGCCATCGGCTATGCGATCTCGGCCGCTTTCGTGACCATGCTGCTGTATTTCAACGTCGCGAACCTCTGGCATCTGGTCACCCATGTGAATGTCGGATGGATCGCGGTTCTGATGCTGTGGGTGTTCAACGGGATCGTCTTCGCGGGCGTGCAATTCGCCCTGTCGCTGCCGCGCGGCCATGGCGAGGAAGCGGGCAGTGGCGGCAAACAGGATGCCCTGCCGGTGCTTCTGGCCGAACCCGTGCCGATCGCGGTGACCCCGCAGTCGCGCCATCCGCGCTGAGCAACCCCAAAGCCACAAACGAAAAAAGCGGTCCCGAAGGACCGCTTTCTTTCTTTGTGACGGGCCCGCGCGCAACCGTGGAGGCGTATATTCCCGAGAACCTGTATATACAGGTGGGCGTCAGGTAACGAAGCCAGGACCTCGCCAGAGCCAACTCCCTCGGAATTGATTAAGGCCACCGGAATGTTGCCACAGACACGGGAAGGACAGCACCCGCCTCAGGGTATCTAGGCCGCGGGCTGGGCTTCTGCAAGGGGCGTGTCGTCCGAGAGTTGCCGAAGGTTCATCAGGAACCCGTGCCAGCCCTTGTCGAGCGCCAGCAAAAGACCGAAGCCATCGCCCGTGTCGGGCAGGCCGGAATGGCTCAGGCTGAGCCGGGTACCGCCGGCGATGTCCTCTAGCCGCCACTCCACGGTGCTCATGGCACCATTGGCCGGGCCGACGGTGAAGGACCAGCGCAGATAGTCGTGCGGGCGGGACTCCTCGACCGTACCCCAGCACATCCGTTCGCCATCGGACTGGCTGGACAGGGTATAGCTTGCGCCCGCGACCATATCGGTGTCGGAAGGGTGAAACCATGTGCCCAGCTTCCTGGCGTCGGTCAGATAGGTCCAGACAGCCTGTTTTGGCGCGGACAGGTAGATGGATTTCTCGATGGCAGCAGTCATTCGGTGTGTTCCTTTTCAATGGCGGTTTTCAGGGCGTCCAGACGGTCATCCCAGAAGGCGTCGAAGTGGGCGAACCAGTCGATGACAGGGGTAAACCCCTTCCGGTTCAACGTGTTGACCCGCGTTCTTCCAGCGGTCTCAACCGTGATCAGATTGCCTTCCTGCAAGATCGTCAGGTGCTTTTTCACGGCCGCGCGGGTGATGTCGAAATTCTCGGCGACCTCGGCAATGGTCATGCCGCGTTGACTGAGCAGGCCGAGGATCTCGCGCCGGGTTGGATCGGACAGGGCCCGGAAACAGGGCTGGGCATTTTGCATGGCGCCTCCTTATGAAGCCTTGCGGTATCACTTAATACGAAACCGAAAGGTATTACGTCAAGGGTTTTTTGCCTTGCCGGATGTTCCTGTAATGTTCATTCTGGTTGCATGGACATGCAGCCCGACACCCTGACCCCCGGCCAACTGCTGGCCCGCGGCACCTGCCGTCACCTGCGCCGGGCCCATGATTTCACTTGTGTCGAGGAAATGACCCTGAAAACCCGGCTGCGGGTCGATGTCATGGCGATAGGTCCGAAAGGCGAGATCTGGGTCGTCGAATGCAAATCCGGGCTGGCCGACTATCGCGCCGACAGCAAGTGGGAAGGGTATCTCGACTATTGCGACCGGTACTTCTGGGCCGTGGACAGCGATTTTCCGACCGAGATCCTGCCGGCGGAAACCGGGTTGATCATCGCCGATGGCTATGACGCCGAAATCCTGCGCATGGGGCCGGAAAGCAAACTGGCCGGCGCCCGCCGCAAGGCCCTGACTTTGCGCCTTGCGCGCACCGCCATGACCCGCCTGCACGGGTTTCGCGATGGCGACTTCGGGGGACGTTAGGAGGTCTGTGCCGCTGCCTGAGCCGCGGCTGCCAGGATTTCCTCGGCAATCTCACGCGCTTCATCGACTTCGAAATCCATCGGAATCTCGATGCCGTCGCTTTCCACAAAAATCCGAACCATCCCCTGATCGGTCGGTCCGATCTGCAGATTCGCGGCAATGTCGCGTTCGTTGTTGATGCCCATGGACGCCTCCTGATGCCCGTTCGCTACCTGCGTTTCCGGGGCGAGGCAAGGGGATGATGTTTTCCCCGCAAAATGCGAAAAACCGCGCGGCGCCCGCTTGCAATCGCCCAGACGCGGCGATAAACCCTCGCAACGTGCCGCCTTAGCTCAGTTGGTTAGAGCGCTGGATTGTGGATCCAGAGGTCCCCTGTTCAAGCCAGGGAGGCGGTACCATCCCCCTATATCCATCACTTCCCGGTTGCCGTCGCCGCAGCAAACGCTATCCCTGTGGTAAAGCAAGCTCAAGGACATGCCCATGACGACCGGTTCCCAATCTACCCCGCGCTATCTTGACCGAGGCCACCTGAAAGTCGATCCGACCCTGACTGCCTTCCTGGAAGAGCAGGCCTTGCCGGGAACGCGTATCAGCGCCGAAGCATTCTGGTCGGGGTTTGCGGATCTGGTGGCGGAATTCGGGCCGCAGATCCGCAGCGCATTGGCGCATCGCGCGGTGGTTCAGGAAAAGCTGGACGCCTGGCATCGCGATCATCGCGGCACGGCGCATGATGCGGA
This sequence comes from Fluviibacterium sp. S390, assembly GCF_049800695.1. Lineage (NCBI taxonomy): Bacteria > Pseudomonadati > Pseudomonadota > Alphaproteobacteria > Rhodobacterales > Paracoccaceae > Meridianimarinicoccus > Fluviibacterium sp. S390. The sequence continues at coordinate 8,020 of NZ_JBNAFN010000042.1, forward strand.
AGCCTATCGTACTTTCCTGACCGAGATCGGGTATATCGAGCCCGAAGGCCCGGATTTTACCATCGGCACCGAGAACACCGATCCCGAAATCGCCGCGATCGCAGGTCCGCAACTGGTGGTTCCGGTGACCAATGCCCGTTTTGTGCTGAACGCGGCCAACGCGCGATGGGGCTCGCTTTACGACGCGCTCTACGGCACCGACGCCATGGGCGATCTGCCGAAGGGCGGCGGTTTCGACGCGGCGCGCGGCAAGAAGGTGATTGCCTGGTCCAAGGCCTTTCTGGATGACGCCGTTCCGCTGGCCCAAGGCAGCCACAGCGACTGTGACGGTTATTTCGTGAAAGATGGCCAGTTGCAGCCGGCCCTGGCAGATCCGGCGCGTTTCGTGGGCTATCAGGGATCGGCCGAGAACCCGACCTCTATCTTGTTGCTGAGCAATGGCTTGCACATCATTCTGGATGTAAATCGCGACCATTCGGTCGGCCAGCTGGACAGTGCGGGCATCAGCGACCTGCGGCTTGAATCCGCCATGTCTGCCATCATCGACTGTGAAGATTCCGTGGCCGTCGTCGATGGCCCGGACAAGGCGCAGGCCTATGGCAATTGGCTGGGGTTGATGAACGGTGCGCTGACCGCCAGTTTTTCCAAGGGCGGCAAGGAGGTCACCCGCAGTCTGTCCGATGACCTGAGCTTTATCTCGCCGGACGGGTCCGAGGTGGCGCTGAAGGGCAGGGCGCTGCTGCTGGTGCGCAACGTGGGTCACCTGATGACCACCCCTGCGGTATTGGATGCCGAGGGGCAGGAAGTGTCCGAAGGGCTCATGGATGCGCTGATCACCGTTCTGATCGCGATGCATGACCTGAACGGCGCGCGCCGCAACTCTGCTGCCGGTTCGGTCTATGTGGTCAAACCCAAGATGCACGGTTCTGCCGAAGTGGCGCTGACCGATGCCATGTTCACCGCCGTCGAAAAAATCCTCGGCCTGCCGCAATATACCGTGAAAATCGGCATCATGGATGAGGAACGCCGCACCAGCGTCAACCTCAAGGAATGCATCCGCGCCGCCCGCAACCGGGTCGCTTTCATCAACACCGGGTTCCTCGATCGCACGGGCGACGAGATCCACAGCGGCATGGAGGCCGGGCCGTTCCTGCGCAAGGCCGAGATGAAAACCGCGCCGTGGCTGCAGCACTATGAAGCGCGCAACGTCGAGATCGGTCTGGCCTGCGGTTTGCGCGGCAAAGCGCAGATCGGCAAGGGCATGTGGGCCATGCCCGAAATGATGGCTGACATGCTGGAGGCCAAGATTGGCCATCCGAAAGCGGGTGCCAACTGCGCCTGGGTGCCATCGCCCACCGCCGCCACGCTGCATGCCACCCATTACCACAGGGTGAATGTCGCGGCCGTTCAGGATGAGATCGCCAAGCGCCCGCCGCAAGGCACCCTTGACGGCCTGCTGACCGTGCCCATCCGCGATGGTCAGAACTGGTCCGAGGCCGACATTATCGCCGAGGTGGAAAACAACTGTCAGGGCATCCTTGGCTATGTGGTGCGCTGGGTTGATCAGGGGGTCGGCTGCTCGAAGGTGCCCGACATCCACGACGTCGGCCTGATGGAAGATCGCGCCACCTGCCGGATCTCCAGCCAGGCGCTGACAAACTGGCTGCACCACGGCATTGTCACCCGCGCACAGGTCGAGACGGCCCTGCGGAAAATGGCCAATGTGGTGGATCAGCAAAACGCGGGCGACCCGGCCTATCTGCCGATGGCGCCCGCTTTTGATGGCCCGGCGTTCCAGGCCGCTGCGGCGCTGATCTTCGAAGGCACAAGCCAGCCCTCGGGCTATACCGAACCCTTGCTGCACAAGTTCCGGGCGGTGAGGAAAGCCCTGTAAGGCTTTCTTCCGATTGTAAATATCTCTGCCAAGGGCAGGGTGGATGATGGAGGCGCTACGCCTCCATCGCTTCCAACTCGTCGATCAGGTCCGAGATCATCTGCAGCCCCTTGTCCCAGAAGGCAGGATCCGTGGCATCCAGACCGAAGGGCGCCAGCAATTCGGTGTGATGCTTCGATCCGCCCGCCTTGAGCATGTCGAAATACTTGTCCTGGAAGCCCTCGGCACCGCTGGCATAGACCGCATACAGCGCATTCACCAACCCATCGCCGAACGCATAGGCGTAGACGTAGAACGGTGAATGCACGAAGTGCGGGACATAGGCCCAGAAGGTCTCGTAGCCCTCCATGAAATTGAACGCTTCGCCAAGGCTTTCCGCCTGAACGCTCATCCACAGCGCGTTGATGTCGTCAGGCGTCAATTCGCCCTCGCGCCGGGCTGCGTGCAGCTTGCACTCGAAGTCATAGAAGGCGATCTGCCGGACCACCGTATTGATCATGTCCTCGACCTTGCCGGCCAGCAGAACCTTCTTCTGTTCGGGGCTGTCGGCTTCGTCCAGCAGCTTGCGGAAGGTCAGCATCTCGCCGAATACCGAGGCGGTTTCGGCCAGTGTCAGCGGTGTCGAGGACAGCAATTCACCCTGATCGGCAGCCAGAACCTGATGCACGCCATGGCCCAGTTCATGCGCCAGTGTCATGACATCGCGCGGTTTTCCCAGGTAGTTCAGCATCACGTAGGGATGCACATTGGTAACGGTGGGATGGGCGAAGGCACCGGGGGCCTTGCCCGGTTTTACCTCGGCATCGATCCAGCCCTTCGCAAAGAACGGTTCGGCAATCTCGGCCATACGCGGATCGAAAGCGGCATAAGCTTCGGTCACGGTGGTTTTCGCGGTGTCCCAGTCCACCAGCGTTGTATCTTCCATGGGCAGCGGTGCGTTGCGGTCCCAGACCTCCAGCATGTCCAGACCCAGCCACTTGCGCTTCAACTCGTAATAGCGATGCGACAGTTTGGGGTAGGCGGCCACGACCGCATTTCGCAGGGCCTCGACAACCTCGGGTTCCACATGGTTGGCCAGATGCCGGCCGGTCTGCGGCGTCGGCATCTTGCGCCAGCGATCCTCGATTTCCTTTTCCTTGGCCAGGGTGTTGTGAACACGCGCAAAAATCTTGACGTTCTCGCCAAACACCCGCGCCAGTTCCCGCGCCGCGGCCTCGCGTTTCGCGCGATCCTGTTCGGTCAGGAAATTCAGCGTGGCCTCAAGGTTCAGCGTCTCGCCATCGACGGTAAAGTGCAGATCCGCAATGGTTTCGTCGAACAGCCGGTTCCAGGCTGCGGCACCAACTGCACTTTGATCGTGCAGGAATTTCTCCAACTCGTCCGACAACTGGTACGGCTTCATGGCGCGCACCCGATCGAAGATCGGCTTGTAGCGGGCCAGATCCTCGTTCTCGTCAAACATCGCCGCCAACTTGTCATCGTCCAGCCGGTTCAGTTCCAGCGTGTAGAACACCAGTTGCGTCGTCATCGTGGTGATGCGGTCCTGCATGTCGGCCATGAACTTGGCGCGGTCGGCATCCACAGTGTTCTGGTAATAGCGCAGTCCGGCATAGGACATGACCCGGCCAGCAACTTGGCTGATCTGCTCGTCACGCTTCACGCAGGCCAGCATGCCGTCGGCGTCCAGTGTGTCGAGCTTGCCGTCATAGTCGGCCGCGAATTCCGCGCAGGCGGTCTCCAGCCATTCCAGATCCTCGCTCAACGCGTCGCAATCGGGCGACTCGTAGAGATCCCGAAGGTCCCATTCCGGAAGCTGTCCAAGCGGCGAAGCCCCTTGATCGGCGTGCGCATCGAATTGGCGAGTGGGAAGTGTCGGCATTGGATCCTCGAAGATTGTGTCGATCCTACATATGAGCGGCGGCGGCCGGATCACAAGGTCATCTGCGTGCAGGCGCAAGTCCGGGACACCTAAAACAATTACATAACTCAGGTTATAGATATAGGGCCTGGGGTCTGGGTGGATTCACAAACGAAGTGCAAATTTTGTACGAATACAGAGAGTTGCATGGAGTATGAAGAATGGGAACCCACTATTGTCACCTGAAGCTGGACGAACGGCGCAAGCTCGCAAAGTGGCTGGAAGCCAAAATGCCGGTCTCAGAGATTGCGGATAGATTGTGCCGCGACCCCTCGACGATCTACCGGGACATTAAGCGGAACCGATATACTGACGAAGAAATACCGGAGCTGAACGGCTATCACGCTCTCGTCGCTCAAGACAAATACGAGCAGCGCCGTGCTGTCCATCGCAAGATGATCGCTCATCCTGAACTCAAGGCCGCCATCGAGGATCGGCTGAAGGCTGGCTGGTCGCCAGAGCAGATAGCCGGTCGCATGCGATTGGAACGTCATCCGATCCGCGTGAGCCACGAGACGATCTATCGCTTCGCCTATTCCAAGGACGGTCGCGAGGAGCAGTTTTATCGGCACCTTCCCGAACATCGCCGCCGCCGCAGGCCGCGTGGCTATCGCAAGCATAACCGGACCCACATCTTCGACGTTCAAAGCCTGTCCCACAGGCCTGAGCGCATCTCTGAGCGTGCCGAGTTCGGCCATTGGGAGTGCGACCTGATGATGTTCCGCAAGGAGCATGGAAAGGTGAACGTGACGTCTCTGGTCGAGCGCGTCAGTCGTTTCGCCGTTGTCATGCGCAATGAGGATCGCCAATCCAAACCGATCATGGAGGCGCTGATCCAGGGGCTAGCTCCCCTGCCCGCCGATGCACGCCAGTCGATCACCTTTGATCGCGGCACCGAGTTCTCCGCCTGGCGGCACCTGAAAGCCGGGATAGGTGCAGATGCATGGTTTTGTGACCCACAAGCTCCGTACCAGAAAGGCACAGTCGAGAACACGAACAACAGGCTGCGGAAGTATCTCCCCAGATCCACCGAACCGACGGCGCTGACAAATCGATACTTGAGGTCGATTTGCCACCGCGTCAATTCCACGCCGCGCAAGTGCCTCGGCTACCGAACGCCCGCTGAGGTGTTTCAAAGCGAGCTGATGGAGTTACAGAACCGGCTGGAGTAAAACGACATATCAGGAACTGCACTTCACCGTGAGCTCACA
>NZ_JBNAFN010000043.1:0-12702 GCF_049800695.1 Fluviibacterium sp. S390
AGTTATCGCGAGGAGGGCATAATGCGGAGGAGAATTTCGTAGCCCGTTTGATTTCAATGTGTTGGGTCGTGGCTGTGCCGTTCTTGCTGCGCATTATTTCAGGCTGGATGTTTCTTGGGTTGATCAATCAAACCAAGGAGGAATCGATGTCCCAATCGCCTTTCAAGGAAATTTCAGAACTTCGCGGCACGCTGCGCCGGCAGCGCTATAGTCCAACTGTCATTCACAATTATTGCCTCTACGCGGGTCAATTCCTCGCTTACCTGGAAGAGCATGCGATTGACCTGCACGACGTCACTCCGGAACTTGTCGCCGAATATCTGCGCTACGCGGTCCGGCAGTTTCAAATGGACCGCGGGCGCGCACCGGGGTCCAGCTGGGCATCGATACCGCGGTCGGGGATTTACGCTTTGCTGCGCTCCGCTCTGCCGAAATGGCCGCCGGCTCTGCCTGCTGCAAACGAAGCGGAGCGTCTCACCCGCGAGGTTTGCGACCAATATGAGCGATGGCTGCGACACGAACGCGGTTTGGCCGAGCCTTCGATCACGGCGCTGATGTGGGAGGCGCGCCACTTCTGCAAATGGCTCATCCAGCGATACAGAAAAGCCGATTTTGCCGATCTGAGCGTGCGCGACATCGATGCTTATATGGATATCAGGGCGCCGGGCCTGACACGCAAATCGCTCAAGGATGTCGCCGAACGGTTACGCGGCTTCCTGCGACATTTGCACCGGAGCAAGCTGCATGCGGACGATCTCTCGGGTCATGTGATTGCCCCGCTTCTCTACGCCCATGAGGGCATTCCGTCGATCCTGACCGTCAAACAGATCGCGGCGGTTCTTGAGCTTGCGGGGCAGGACAGCTCATCCTTGGGGTTGCGTGATCACGCGATCCTGCAGCTTCTTGCCAACTACGGCCTTCGGTCCGGCGAGGTCGGCCGCCTGCAGATCGAGGATATCAACTGGCGGGCGGATACTCTTCGGGTGCAACGCTCCAAGACCAATGCCACGGCTATGCTGCCCCTGATGGAACCCGTGGGGGAAGCGATCCTGCGTTACTTGCGGGACGGCCGTCCGGACGCGGATGTCCGCACCGTATTCCTGCGGAGCCGTGCACCCTATCAGTCGATGAAGGCGGGCGGCCTCTATGGTGTGGTCAAACGGCGCCTCGCTGCCGCCGGAATTGAGCTTGCTGGCAAGCGCGGGCCGCATATCTTTCGCCATGCCCGTGCGGTCAGCATGCTGAGGGCATCCACCCCGCGCAAGATCATTGGCGATGTACTTGGCCACCGATCCCCGGAATCGACAGCGCCCTATCTGAAGCTCGCCACCGAAGACTTGCGTTCGATTGCCATCAACCTTCCAGACCGGGAGGTGAGACAATGAGAGGTTGGCCCGAGGATGGCGATGAGATCATCGAGCACTACATCGCCCGGCTTCCATTGAACTGCGCGATAACGCCAATCTACTATCGGCAAGCGCTGAACAGCTTCCGGCAGGCGGTGTTGCGGTTTGGCGCAACCGGCCGGCAAGCACTTGAATACTGGTTGCGTGAGCGCGGTGAGGTTTGGGCCCGCTCAACGGTGCTGCACCGCGCCCGGATTGTTGCCCGCTTCCTCGATGCCCTGGCGCATGAAGGAAGGATTGGGAGCAATCCGATCTCCGACCTTCGCCGTGACTATAATGCCCACAGTGACACGGGCGTAATACGGGCTTTGATGGCCCCTGATCCCAATCAGGCACTCGAGGCGTTGCGGCAACCTCGACCGTTCGAAAGTTCATTGGGAGAGCTGATGCGCAACCATGTCGAGCGGATGCAGCGCCGAGGTTACCGGTATGAGGCGGCCGACGTCATTTGCCGCCGGTTCGACCGCTTTCTGCAGCAAAGGCCCGATCTTGATGGCAAGCCGTTGGAGACGCTGCTTGCGCAATATCGCCAGACAAAGTCCAATGTAAATCATCCTGTCGAATGCGAGAGACTGGCACGTATCCTGAACAAGGCACTGTGTCATGACGACCCAACTCGCCCCAAACGGCGACCGAATAACCGGCCCGAAAAACAAGTCGTGCGCAGCTGGCGGCGTCCCTATATCTACAGACCCGAGGACATCCAGCGGTTACTGGCAATTGCCCGGACCTACCCATCGCCGCGCGCGCCCTCGCGTCCGATCAACCTCTACACGATGTTGGTTCTGGCCTATTGCGCCGGGCTGCGAATCGGCGAGATCGCAAGGCTGACGCTTGGCGACATTGACATGCAGGCCGGAACAATCGCGATCCGGGAGACGAAGTTCTTCAAGTCCCGCATTCTGCCGCTGTCGGACAGCGCGATGGATGCTCTGTGCGTGCTTCTCGAAGCGCGGCAGAAGGCCAAGGTCTCTCGCAGCCCAGACGCCGGTTTGTTCTGGCACGATCAAAAGAACCGCTATTACTGTCGGGCAACTATCAGCACCCACCTTGTTGCCATTCTGCGCATGGCTGGTCTCAAACCGGCCACGGGCAAGACCGGGCCGCGCATCCATGACCTGCGACATACCTTTGTCGTTCACCGGATCCTCGAGTGGTACCGACAAGGTGTGAACCCGCAGGAAAAGCTGCCGTATCTTGCAACATATCTCGGCCACCGCGATATCAACTCCACGCTGGTCTACATCACGGTGACCCAGGAGCTGCTGTATGAAGCGAGTGAGCGGTTCCGGGCCTTCACCTCGCCCGGCAACGCTGAACCGGCGGAGGTGGCACCATGAAATCTGATCCGCTCCCCCAATTGCTGCGCATGTTCTTCACTGACTGGATGGTCCAGCAACGCAACGCCTCTGTGCATACCATCAAGTCGTATCGGGACACCTGGAGGCTCTTTCTGCAATTTGTCGCGGCCCGGCATGGCAAGCCGGTTGTTCGCCTAGCGCTGAGCGAATTGACCGCGGCGAAGGTCATCGCCTTCCTGCAACATCTTGAGGTCGAACGCGGTGACACAATCGGCACCCGGAACTGCCGCCTCGCCGCCCTGCGCAGCTTCTTCGGCTTTGTGGCAACGCGCGAACCGGAGTTCATGGCGCAATGCGCGGAGGTTCTGAACGTGCCGACGAAAAAGGCACCGATCCGCGCGCCAGATTACCTCGAACCCGAAGAAGTGCAGGCGATCCTGGCTCAACCCGACCGCTCCACGTTGATCGGCCAGAGGGACCATGTCTTGCTGTCGCTGCTCTACAATACCGGCGCGCGCATCCAGGAAGCGCTTGATCTTCGCCCCCAGGCGATCAGGTTCGATGCTCCGGCCTGCGTGCGATTGTACGGAAAAGGCCGGAAAGAACGGATCAGCCCGCTTTGGCCGGAAACGGTCGCCTTGCTGAGGTCGTTGCTTGAGCGAATACCGAGGCCGGCCGATGAACCTCTCTTCGTAAACCGCTACGGCAACCCTCTCAGCGCCTCGGGCGTTCGGTTCAAGCTGGCGGACTATGTCAGGGCGGCTGAAAAGACCGCGCCGACGCTGGCGAGAAAACATGTGACGCCGCATAGCTTCCGGCACGCGACGGCCGTACACTTGGTCGCCGCCGGCGTCGACGTCACGGTCATCCGAAGCTGGCTGGGTCATGTCAGCCTTGAGACCACCAACCACTATGCACAGGCCAACTTGGAGACCAAACGGAAAGCACTGGAGCGGGTCGAAAGACCAAAGACCGATAGTCCGCCATCATGGCGGCGCGACCAGGGCGTGCTCGACTGGTTGGATACGCTCTGACGCGCATCAAAAATTATGCGGAGGAAAGTGAACAGACCGCCAGGGAAACAAAGGCATTGGCGGACTTCCTCCGCATTATGCCGTCCTCGTGATAACTGAAATAATGACGAGCTCGTCATTACCGCAGCCAGTTGTAGAGGTAGGCGGCATTCATCTCGAGCGTATGGGCCGTGAAGCCGAGCGTCTGACCCAAAAACACAGAGGTCAGCTCGGCCACAATTTCTTCGCGCGCATAGGCCGTGTTGCCGAAGCGTGACAGACCGTAGTCGCGGTTCAGCCGATGGCGCGCCTTTGTGGCATGGGCCTTATGCCGACATCGGCATAAGATCCATAATGCCGAGCTTCGGATTATGCCGCGCCGAACCTTAGAACACGCTGTCTATCGAGAGGACAGGGGCGGTGTGTCGGCATAAAACTTTGGCAGCAAGGAGCGGTCGTTCGCGCTTGACGCGGCGAATTCGGACTCTGAGCCCTTTTTACCGAATGCTGCGGTAGGAGGGAATGGCGGGTTTATCGGCGGACGTTCTGATTTCAGCCCACCATTTGACCCATCCTAGGGCCTCAGGACCCCCCTTGAATGGCGAGGAAATCCATCAACTTTTCCCAGCTATCAGCGTCGGCTTCCGCATCATAATTTGGGAAGCCAAAGGCAGAGAAGAGGTGTCCGGCACCAGAATAAACATGTGCCGTCACCTCACTGCCTGCTAGTTCGACATCGTCGATGAAATTGGTCAGCCCACCAACGTTGACTTGCGTGTCTGCTTCGCCTTGCGCTACAAAGAACGGCGCGACTTCGTCGGGCATGATCCTGCCTTTCGTATCGGATACGCGCCCGGAAAATATGATGTAACCGTCAACACCCAATTCGTTGCCCAGCCCTGACCAGGCAAGCTCCATCGCCGTGATTGCACCCATTGAGTACCCCATCACGAACAAAGGCTCGTCTCCCTCTTCCCCAGAAGCAGTGATAGCTGCCCGGAGCATGGCGTGCATCCCGACTTGATCTGCCAAGTGCGCCTGCAACGCCTGCTGCTTGGCCTCCATGGTCGTTGGATTTTCACCAGCAGGGTAGAGATCGGCGGCAAAACTGGTGAACCCCATATCCGCCAACATCTGCGCCCGATCTTTTTCGTAGTCGCTTAAGCCGTTCCAAGTGGGCAGGATCACGATTGTCCCACGTGGCGTTTCGGCCTGAGCCAAGTATCCATCAAACGTTTCGCCATCAATTTCGTAAGTTACACTTTCACCAGCTAGTGCGGTTGTCACAGCAAATGCGAGTGCAGTTGTGAGTAAAACTGTCTTGGTCATGAGTTGTCTCCATTTCTTCATTTGTCATTAAAGGCGTCGCTTTCTTTGCCCGATCGCCAACTGCTGCTAGACTGCATGGGACCTGTTCCGAAAATCCCGAAAGACCGCCGAAGAAATGCCGAAAAACCAAGTTCATATTCAGATCGGAGAGGCCTTCTTTGACCCATCGACAGGAGAGATCGATCACTCGGGAAACGTGACGGGCCTACGACCGCAAACCACACGGTTCTTGACCGAGCTTATCGACAATGCTGGCACTGTGATCTCCAAAGGCGACCTGCTGGATCGGATTTGGCCTGAAACGCACGTCACCGAAGACAGCTTGGTGCAATGCGCGTCAGAAATTCGCAAAGCACTTCGCGGGGTCAGCGGTGTGGCTTTAAGAACCGTGCCCAAAATGGGCTACCGTCTCGATCTTGAAAAAAGCGACCCCGACATCGGCGAGGGTAACGCTCAGAAGCTGCGAAGTAAGCCTTGGCTCGTAGGGCTGGTCGCCATGTTTGTCGTCGTTTTACTTGGGGGTCTTTATTGGTCAAGCAAACCTGCCCCGCCATCTCAAAATGTTACAGTCGCGGTGTTGCCGTTTCAGAACATGAGCGGTGACCCCGACCAGTCATACTTTTCAAACGGACTTGCCGACGACCTCATAATTGACTTGTCAGGGCTTTCCGACATTCGTGTAATTTCGCGAAGTGCCAGCTTCTCGATCGATACCGAAAGCATGAACGTCCAAGAGATGGCAGATCTACTGCGTGCAAATGTCATTGTCGAAGGAAGCGTGCGGCGGATTGCAGGCAGCCTGCGCATTTCTGTCGCTCTGGTCGATGGCGAAAGCGGAGCCAATTTGTGGGCTAAACGCTACGAGGGCACGCCAGATGATGTCTTCGCCTTCCAAGACGAGGTTGCCCGTGAATTGCTCAGGGCGCTTTCTATCGGACTATCAAGCACGGAACGCGCACGTCTCGGTGTTCGGGGCACTAACAACGTAGACGCCCATGACGCATATCTTCAGGGCCGTGAACTCGAAAACCTTTATACGATGGAGACCAATCTCCAAGCAGAGGCCGCTTTGAAAAATTCGATCAGGCTTGATCCCGATTTTGCGCTACCTCATGCCCATCTAGGTCAGGTCTATAGCTTCAGGGTTGAAAACGGCTGGACGCGTGATCGCGACCGGGACATTCGGGCTGCGTTTGAACATGCCAATCGGGCCTTGGAACTCGACCCTGATTTGCCGTTTGCCCATTTCTCTCTTGGTCGCCTCTATACACGCAACTTTGCCCCTGATGAGGCGCGTGCAACCGAGGCATATGAAACCGCCATTCGCCTCGACCCCAACTACGACGACGCTTACGTGTTTCTTGCCAATGTTCACATTTTTAATGGCCGGGCCGAAGAGGCATTGCCCCTTATCGACCAAGCATTTGATCGTAATCCTATCCCACCGTACTGGTACGATCTTGCAGACGGTATGGCGAATTACTTTTTGGGAAACTTTGAAGAAGCCGAAGCAATCCTTGTCCGTGCCCGTGACCGAAACCCGAGCGCCCCATATCCGTATCGCTTTCTGATCGCGACCTATGGCCAGTTGGGTAACGTAGACGAGGCAGAGTGGATGGCCATGGAATACGAAGCACTTGGTCGTACAGCAACCATAGAGGCGCTCTTGGCGACCGCATCGATTCAGGACCCGGCCTACCGTTCTGCCTTCGCTGAAGGTTTCCATATGGCCAATGTCCCGGAGAACTGACGATCGTCTTTTCTTTGACCAACGCCCAAAAGCAGACTTTGGGGCGGTTGCAGCGAAATGGTGCTTTGTCCCACATTGTGTCGATCTTTCCACGACCCGTGAGCGTCTGCTTCGGTGACCTGCCATAAGCACAACCTTCAACCAGATGAAGGAAACACTTATGGAAAATGACGCGAAACCAGATCAGACGGCAAGAACCTCGGAATCCTTGGACAACCAAGCGACCGGCTTTGTGCTGCGGATTGAAGCTGACGGATACGGTCGCGGTTCCGTTGCCAAATACGGTGCCACAGCCGAGGCGTTCTGGGCGGCAATGCTTTCGGAAAACCTCAGCCCCAATGACTTGACAGACGATTGGGTGGCCGAGCTCGAAACGCCAATCATTAACACCGCTACAGCGGAAGACCAAAAGCACTGTCGGTACCGGCTCAATCGCTTCAGGGATTACTTGATCGAAATTGCTGGCGCACCGCCACGGTCTGAGCCGCCGCTCGACATGTCCCCCAGGGCAGTGTTGAAACGCGAATACGAAACCTACCTCCGCGTTCAGCGCGGCCTGTCCGAGGACACTATCTATCACTGCTTGCGGTTCTATGACCGGTTCCTGACAGCCAAGTTTGGTGCTGGTCTGGGAGATCTGAATAGTATCAAGCCCGATGATATCTCAGGCTTCATACTTCGCTTGCGGGAGGCGCAAAACGCGCCCCGGGACAAGACCGGCCCGTCTCATCTTCGCAACCTGTTCCAGTTCCTGTTCTGGAGCGGGAAGACAGAACGCAACCTGAGCAATGCCGTTCCGAAGGCGCGGCATCCGAAGCCAACCGGCATTCCGCGATATCTGCAGCCCGAAGAGGTCGACCGTCTGATCGAGGTGGTGCGGGATCACAAGAAAACAGGACGGCGGAACTATGCGATGCTGATGCTGATCGCCCGGCTCGGTTTGCGAGCACCGGAAGTGACGGCGATAGAGCTGGACGACATCGACTGGCGCGCCGGTGAAATCCTGATCCGTGGCAAAAGGCAGTTGCATGATCGGATGCCAATGTCGGCTGAGGTTGGAGAGGCGATTGTCGATTACATCAAGAATGAACGCCGTGGTCCGGACCGTGCGCTGTTTGTCTCAGTCAAACCGCCGTTCAGGCGGTTCAAGGACGCTCAAATCCTTCGCTGGATACTGCGTGATGCTTATGATGCGACCGGGATCAGTCCGCCACAAGCCTATATCGGCACGCATATTCTCCGGCACAGCCTCGCCACTGACATGCTGCGAAAGGGCGCATCACTGGCCGAGATCGGTGACGTTCTGCGTCACCGATCTGCGATGACAACGACGATATACGCGCAACATGATTTGGATGCCCTACGCTCAATCTCGCGGCCTTGGCCAACTTTGGGAGGCGTACAATGAAGACGCTCAATCAACGACTGGACGAATACGTGGCCCTTCGACGTTCGATGGGATTTGATCTCTCGTTTGATGAGCGGGTGCTGCGCAAGTTCACGACTTTTGGCGATGAGAACGGGTTCCATCACATCTCGACACCCTTGTTCCTTGATTGGAAGGCGAACTACGGCAGCGCGGATAACAATACATGGTCTCATCGCCTTGGTATGGTGCGCAGCTTTGCCTTCTGGCTTGCAGAGCACGACGATCAGACCGAGGTCCCATCCAGCCAGCTTGTCATAGGGCGCTATCGGAGACGGGTGCCGTACATTTACGCGCCGATACAAATTGCGGAAATTGTTGCAGAGGCTGGGCGGCTTCCGTCGCCTTACGGTCTCCGAGCCGCTCTTTGGCAGACTCTGTTCGGCTTGATCGCGGTGACGGGCATGCGCGTGAACGAAGCTTTGTCCTTGGAAAAGAATGACGTCGATCTTGATCGTGCCCTTCTCACACTTAGAAACACGAAGAATGGTAGAGATCGGCAGCTTCCCATAAACAACGACACTGCCCATCGGCTGGCCGAATATGCCAGGAAACTGGATCGGGTGGTTACGCGAGACTCATCGCGGTTCTTCATCCAGGAAGATGGCCAACATGCGAAGGACTGCGCAGCTCGGTACAACTTCGCGCAAGTGAGCAAAAACCTTGGCATTCGGTCTCCGCAAGCCTTCAATAGGCACGGTCATGGGCCACGCATCCATGACTTGCGGCACACATTTGCCGTTCACACCATCCTAGACTGGTTCCGGGATGGTCGGGACATCGAAGCCGAAATGTACAAGCTCAGCACCTATCTCGGCCATTCCGAGCCCAAGCATACGTTCTGGTACATCGAGGCCGTTCCCGAGCTGATGCAGTTGGCCGCTGCACGAGCAGAGCAGCGGGTTCTGGAGGGTGCATCATGATCGTGACCTATCCCTTGCCCGTCTACGTGCAGCGGTTCTTCACTGAGCGGCTGTTGACCCAGATGCAGGCCAGCCCGAACACAATTGCCAGCTATCGCGACACGTTCCGGCTCTTACTTAAATACGCGACGGCAGAGACCGGGTTGCCGCCGACCAAACTGCATGTGGCCCATATCGATGCCGATATTATTGGGCGGTTCCTGACCTTCTGCGAGGAAGAACGGGGTAACAGCGCTCGAAGTCGAAACACCCGCCTTGCCGCAATTAGGTCGTTCTTCAAATACGTCGCAGGATGTGAACCCCAATTGTTGCATCATTGCCAGAAGGTGTTGGCGATGCCCTCCAAGAGGCACGAAAAACGGGTTGTTGACTTCCTGACCCGTGTTGAGATGGAGGCGTTGCTGGAAGCACCTGACCAATCGACCTGGTTCGGTCGGCGGGATCGAGTTCTGCTCCTTACGATGCTTCAAACAGGTTTGCGGGTGTCGGAGGTGATAGGTCTTCGCATTGCCGATGTCGAGCTCGGCACCGGAGCACACCTTAGATGCATGGGCAAAGGTCGAAAAGAACGTGCAACGCCGCTTCGCACGGACAGTAGGGATGCATTGAAGGCATGGCTCGCACAGATCGCGGCTGAACCCAGCGATCCCCTGTTCGCAACCATTCGTGGCAGACCATTCAGCAGGGATGCGGTTGAACGAATTGTTCGGAAACACGCGGCCACTGCGGCTGCGACCAGTTCGACGTTCAGGTTGAAGCGCGTCACACCGCATGTCTTGCGCCACACCGCTGCAATGCAGCTTCTCCAGAGCGGTGTGGATCGAACGATTATCGCCCTTTGGCTGGGCCATGAATCGATTGAAACGACACAAGTCTACATCCATGCCGATATCGAACTGAAAGAAAGGGCGATGGCGCTGACGAAGCCAGTTGGGAAAACGGTCGGGCGTTATCGACCCGGAGATGAACTGCTGGCTTTCCTGGAAGCGATCTGAATTATGCCGACACGCCGCGCCGGTCTGACCGCAACGCAAAAGGTTGTAAGGATCGGCGCGGCATAATCCGAAGCTCGGCATTATGGGCAAGCTCATGGGCCCAGACCCCGTAGAAATTCCGCGGGTTCTCGAACCGCGTGATCGACGGCATGAAGACCTTATCCACGGGCGGCAGATAGTAGGCTTCCGTCCCCGTGAAGACGGTCGTGATGTCGATAGCGTCGAAGAACGCCTGCATGTTCGGGATAGGCTCGGACGGCGGATGCTCGGGCACTGGCTCCGGATCCGGATAGAAGCTATCAGGCAGACCCTCGATTTGGCAGGCATTGAACACGCGGTAGGATTTCTGGAAGCGGAAGACGCGGGCTTCCCCGGAGCTATCATCCCCGTCGCTACGGTCGTCCTCATCGGTAGCGTTCGTCCGGCTTTGTCCGTAGTAGACGACGACAGACGACTTCTCGCCCTTGCGAACCTTTGCGTCCAAGGCATTGGCCTGAGGCAGCGTCATCCAGAAGGGCGAGCTATGGCCCGCCATCACGGTGCGCATGGTGAGCAGGAAGTTGTTCACGCCTTGGTAGGGTTCACCACCCACGCGCAGAGGACGCGAGCTACCACCTGCCGTCCAGGGCTTGCGCCAAGGCAGGACGCCGCGCTCGATGATGCGGATGATTTCGTTGGTGATGACCTCGGAGGCATCGAATTTGGGCGCGCGCGATCGGGCCATGGCTGGCTTCCTTTCGAATGTTGGTGAGAAAGACAGACCGGAATCCGGCCCGGACCTGTCTGAGGGACCCCCAAGGGCCCTCATCCGTCAGTCACAAAACCCGAAGGATACTTTCCCTTTCTGCCCGCCCGGAGGCACAGGCCGAGGAATTCTGGGGCCGTCAGAACCGCGGTTCACCTTCATTGCATTCTGCACCCAAAGATCGGCAACGCACATCGGCAAAGAAGTCCTTAAGCCTTCTGACTTACAAGCTTTATCAATGACTTAGGATTGCCCCAGACCGGCAAGCCTCACCGGTGCTTGGTTGATACTTCCTTGGACTGAGCGTTTCGGGCTTCGCCTGTGACAAGCCTCTTTACGTCGCTGTCAGGGAATAGCTGGTACTACGTCCACCAGCCTCATCTTTCTCCAAGGCGCCCAAGTCGATCAGATCGAGGATGTCGCGATATGCCGTGTCCTGCGAACACTTTGCGATCTTTGCATATTTCGACGTCGTGAGTTTGCCTTCGAACCCATCCAGCAGGCGGTTGAGCATGTCCCGCTGACGGTCGTTTATGTTCGCCGCTCCGTATTTCTTCCAGAACCGCGCCTTCCGGAACACGGCCTCAAGGATGATCTCGGCACCATCGAATGCGCGATCAAGGCAAGCCAGGAACCAAACGAGCCACGCCGTGACATCAAGCCCGCCTTTCTGCGTCTTCTCGAGCATGTCGTAATAGTCGGGTGGATTCACAAACGAAGTGCAAATTTTGTACGAATACAGAGAGTTGCATGGAGTATGAAGAATGGGAACCCACTATTGTCACCTGAAGCTGGACGAACGGCGCAAGCTCGCAAAGTGGCTGGAAGCCAAAATGCCGGTCTCAGAGATTGCGGATAGATTGTGCCGCGACCCCTCGACGATCTACCGGGACATTAAGCGGAACCGATATACTGACGAAGAAATACCGGAGCTGAACGGCTATCACGCTCTCGTCGCTCAAGACAAATACGAGCAGCGCCGTGCTGTCCATCGCAAGATGATCGCTCATCCTGAACTCAAGGCCG
This sequence comes from Fluviibacterium sp. S390, assembly GCF_049800695.1. Lineage (NCBI taxonomy): Bacteria > Pseudomonadati > Pseudomonadota > Alphaproteobacteria > Rhodobacterales > Paracoccaceae > Meridianimarinicoccus > Fluviibacterium sp. S390. The sequence goes on from NZ_JBNAFN010000043.1 coordinate 11,915, forward strand.
CCATCGAGGATCGGCTGAAGGCTGGCTGGTCGCCAGAGCAGATAGCCGGTCGCATGCGATTGGAACGTCATCCGATCCGCGTGAGCCACGAGACGATCTATCGCTTCGCCTATTCCAAGGACGGTCGCGAGGAGCAGTTTTATCGGCACCTTCCCGAACATCGCCGCCGCCGCAGGCCGCGTGGCTATCGCAAGCATAACCGGACCCACATCTTCGACGTTCAAAGCCTGTCCCACAGGCCTGAGCGCATCTCTGAGCGTGCCGAGTTCGGCCATTGGGAGTGCGACCTGATGATGTTCCGCAAGGAGCATGGAAAGGTGAACGTGACGTCTCTGGTCGAGCGCGTCAGTCGTTTCGCCGTTGTCATGCGCAATGAGGATCGCCAATCCAAACCGATCATGGAGGCGCTGATCCAGGGGCTAGCTCCCCTGCCCGCCGATGCACGCCAGTCGATCACCTTTGATCGCGGCACCGAGTTCTCCGCCTGGCGGCACCTGAAAGCCGGGATAGGTGCAGATGCATGGTTTTGTGACCCACAAGCTCCGTACCAGAAAGGCACAGTCGAGAACACGAACAACAGGCTGCGGAAGTATCTCCCCAGATCCACCGAACCGACGGCGCTGACAAATCGATACTTGAGGTCGATTTGCCACCGCGTCAATTCCACGCCGCGCAAGTGCCTCGGCTACCGAACGCCCGCTGAGGTGTTTCAAAGCGAGCTGATGGAGTTACAGAACCGGCTGGAGTAAAACGACATATCAGGAACTGCACTTCACCGTGAGCTCACA
>NZ_JBNAFN010000044.1:0-12577 GCF_049800695.1 Fluviibacterium sp. S390
TTATCACGAGGACGGCATAATGCGGAGGAAGTCCGCCAATGCCTTTGTTTCCCTGGCGGTCTGTTCACTTTCCTCCGCATAATTTTTGATGCGCGTCAGAGCGTATCCAACCAGTCGAGCACGCCCTGGTCGCGCCGCCATGATGGCGGACTATCGGTCTTTGGTCTTTCGACCCGCTCCAGTGCTTTCCGTTTGGTCTCCAAGTTGGCCTGTGCATAGTGGTTGGTGGTCTCAAGGCTGACATGACCCAGCCAGCTTCGGATGACCGTGACGTCGACGCCGGCGGCGACCAAGTGTACGGCCGTCGCGTGCCGGAAGCTATGCGGCGTCACATGTTTTCTCGCCAGCGTCGGCGCGGTCTTTTCAGCCGCCCTGACATAGTCCGCCAGCTTGAACCGAACGCCCGAGGCGCTGAGAGGGTTGCCGTAGCGGTTTACGAAGAGAGGTTCATCGGCCGGCCTCGGTATTCGCTCAAGCAACGACCTCAGCAAGGCGACCGTTTCCGGCCAAAGCGGGCTGATCCGTTCTTTCCGGCCTTTTCCGTACAATCGCACGCAGGCCGGAGCATCGAACCTGATCGCCTGGGGGCGAAGATCAAGCGCTTCCTGGATGCGCGCGCCGGTATTGTAGAGCAGCGACAGCAAGACATGGTCCCTCTGGCCGATCAACGTGGAGCGGTCGGGTTGAGCCAGGATCGCCTGCACTTCTTCGGGTTCGAGGTAATCTGGCGCGCGGATCGGTGCCTTTTTCGTCGGCACGTTCAGAACCTCCGCGCATTGCGCCATGAACTCCGGTTCGCGCGTTGCCACAAAGCCGAAGAAGCTGCGCAGGGCGGCGAGGCGGCAGTTCCGGGTGCCGATTGTGTCACCGCGTTCGACCTCAAGATGTTGCAGGAAGGCGATGACCTTCGCCGCGGTCAATTCGCTCAGCGCTAGGCGAACAACCGGCTTGCCATGCCGGGCCGCGACAAATTGCAGAAAGAGCCTCCAGGTGTCCCGATACGACTTGATGGTATGCACAGAGGCGTTGCGTTGCTGGACCATCCAGTCAGTGAAGAACATGCGCAGCAATTGGGGGAGCGGATCAGATTTCATGGTGCCACCTCCGCCGGTTCAGCGTTGCCGGGCGAGGTGAAGGCCCGGAACCGCTCACTCGCTTCATACAGCAGCTCCTGGGTCACCGTGATGTAGACCAGCGTGGAGTTGATATCGCGGTGGCCGAGATATGTTGCAAGATACGGCAGCTTTTCCTGCGGGTTCACACCTTGTCGGTACCACTCGAGGATCCGGTGAACGACAAAGGTATGTCGCAGGTCATGGATGCGCGGCCCGGTCTTGCCCGTGGCCGGTTTGAGACCAGCCATGCGCAGAATGGCAACAAGGTGGGTGCTGATAGTTGCCCGACAGTAATAGCGGTTCTTTTGATCGTGCCAGAACAAACCGGCGTCTGGGCTGCGAGAGACCTTGGCCTTCTGCCGCGCTTCGAGAAGCACGCACAGAGCATCCATCGCGCTGTCCGACAGCGGCAGAATGCGGGACTTGAAGAACTTCGTCTCCCGGATCGCGATTGTTCCGGCCTGCATGTCAATGTCGCCAAGCGTCAGCCTTGCGATCTCGCCGATTCGCAGCCCGGCGCAATAGGCCAGAACCAACATCGTGTAGAGGTTGATCGGACGCGAGGGCGCGCGCGGCGATGGGTAGGTCCGGGCAATTGCCAGTAACCGCTGGATGTCCTCGGGTCTGTAGATATAGGGACGCCGCCAGCTGCGCACGACTTGTTTTTCGGGCCGGTTATTCGGTCGCCGTTTGGGGCGAGTTGGGTCGTCATGACACAGTGCCTTGTTCAGGATACGTGCCAGTCTCTCGCATTCGACAGGATGATTTACATTGGACTTTGTCTGGCGATATTGCGCAAGCAGCGTCTCCAACGGCTTGCCATCAAGATCGGGCCTTTGCTGCAGAAAGCGGTCGAACCGGCGGCAAATGACGTCGGCCGCCTCATACCGGTAACCTCGGCGCTGCATCCGCTCGACATGGTTGCGCATCAGCTCTCCCAATGAACTTTCGAACGGTCGAGGTTGCCGCAACGCCTCGAGTGCCTGATTGGGATCAGGGGCCATCAAAGCCCGTATTACGCCCGTGTCACTGTGGGCATTATAGTCACGGCGAAGGTCGGAGATCGGATTGCTCCCAATCCTTCCTTCATGCGCCAGGGCATCGAGGAAGCGGGCAACAATCCGGGCGCGGTGCAGCACCGTTGAGCGGGCCCAAACCTCACCGCGCTCACGCAACCAGTATTCAAGTGCTTGCCGGCCGGTTGCGCCAAACCGCAACACCGCCTGCCGGAAGCTGTTCAGCGCTTGCCGATAGTAGATTGGCGTTATCGCGCAGTTCAATGGAAGCCGGGCGATGTAGTGCTCGATGATCTCATCGCCATCCTCGGGCCAACCTCTCATTGTCTCACCTCCCGGTCTGGAAGGTTGATGGCAATCGAACGCAAGTCTTCGGTGGCGAGCTTCAGATAGGGCGCTGTCGATTCCGGGGATCGGTGGCCAAGTACATCGCCAATGATCTTGCGCGGGGTGGATGCCCTCAGCATGCTGACCGCACGGGCATGGCGAAAGATATGCGGCCCGCGCTTGCCAGCAAGCTCAATTCCGGCGGCAGCGAGGCGCCGTTTGACCACACCATAGAGGCCGCCCGCCTTCATCGACTGATAGGGTGCACGGCTCCGCAGGAATACGGTGCGGACATCCGCGTCCGGACGGCCGTCCCGCAAGTAACGCAGGATCGCTTCCCCCACGGGTTCCATCAGGGGCAGCATAGCCGTGGCATTGGTCTTGGAGCGTTGCACCCGAAGAGTATCCGCCCGCCAGTTGATATCCTCGATCTGCAGGCGGCCGACCTCGCCGGACCGAAGGCCGTAGTTGGCAAGAAGCTGCAGGATCGCGTGATCACGCAACCCCAAGGATGAGCTGTCCTGCCCCGCAAGCTCAAGAACCGCCGCGATCTGTTTGACGGTCAGGATCGACGGAATGCCCTCATGGGCGTAGAGAAGCGGGGCAATCACATGACCCGAGAGATCGTCCGCATGCAGCTTGCTCCGGTGCAAATGTCGCAGGAAGCCGCGTAACCGTTCGGCGACATCCTTGAGCGATTTGCGTGTCAGGCCCGGCGCCCTGATATCCATATAAGCATCGATGTCGCGCACGCTCAGATCGGCAAAATCGGCTTTTCTGTATCGCTGGATGAGCCATTTGCAGAAGTGGCGCGCCTCCCACATCAGCGCCGTGATCGAAGGCTCGGCCAAACCGCGTTCGTGTCGCAGCCATCGCTCATATTGGTCGCAAACCTCGCGGGTGAGACGCTCCGCTTCGTTTGCAGCAGGCAGAGCCGGCGGCCATTTCGGCAGAGCGGAGCGCAGCAAAGCGTAAATCCCCGACCGCGGTATCGATGCCCAGCTGGACCCCGGTGCGCGCCCGCGGTCCATTTGAAACTGCCGGACCGCGTAGCGCAGATATTCGGCGACAAGTTCCGGAGTGACGTCGTGCAGGTCAATCGCATGCTCTTCCAGGTAAGCGAGGAATTGACCCGCGTAGAGGCAATAATTGTGAATGACAGTTGGACTATAGCGCTGCCGGCGCAGCGTGCCGCGAAGTTCTGAAATTTCCTTGAAAGGCGATTGGGACATCGATTCCTCCTTGGTTTGATTGATCAACCCAAGAAACATCCAGCCTGAAATAATGCGCAGCAAGAACGGCACAGCCACGACCCAACACATTGAAATCAAACGGGCTACGAAATTCTCCTCCGCATTATGCCCTCCTCGCGATAACTGCGGGTGCTGCGCTCGGACAAGCAGGCGATTTTCAAGCACGCGGCCGATGCGCAGCGCGCTTGTGACTACCTGATCGCCGGATCAGAGGCGGGCAGGGCAGGGGGCAGCGCGGAGGCCGCCTGAATACTCTGTCCAGCGAATTCGAGAATGGCAGATATGTGCCCAACATACCGAGACTGCGGTCGCAGTACGCCGACGCCGGATGAAATGCGTTCGATGGCAAACAGCTTACTCAACAGCCGCGAACTCACGGTCTTGGCGCGGCGACCGGCCGAACTTGCGGGCGTATTCCCTCGAAAACTGCGCCGAGCTTTCGTAGCCGACACCAAATGCGATCTCTGATACTTTTGCGCTGGATGTCTGAAGCGCATCGCGGGCACGCAGCAGGCGCAGGTCCTTCTGATATTGCAGCGGAGAGGTGCCGGTCACGGCCTTGAATTGCTCGAAAAAGGTTGAGCTGCTCATGCCGACGCCTCGAGCGAGGTCAGTGATGACAATCGCCTTGGCGAGATGGGTCTGGATGTCCCGCGTGGCCTGAAAAATGCGACTGGCCGTGCTTTCGTGCCAAAGCAGCTTGTGCAGCGTCTCGCCATGCGGCCCCATCAACAGTCTGGCGTGGATCTCGCGGGCAGTGATCGGGGCCAACAGACGCCGCGCGGCGTCGGTTTCGCATTGGCCAAAGTAGCGCCGCAGAGCGTCTTCGATCTCTTTATCCGTCTCGCACAGATGAATCGAAAACGGGTCCGACGGTCTGCTGTCCGATGTGGGCAAGACCGCAGGTGCCAGAGAGCGGAGTAGGTCCAGATCAAGCGGGAAGACGAGCGCGATGTAAGGGGTCTCGGGCGTCGCTTGGGTGATCCGGGACAGGACCGGCAAGGCATGGCTGACGATCAGGGACTGCCCGGCTTTGACCTGCAGCGTTCTCGCGCTGCTCCCGACTTCTTTGGCGCCTTGCAAGACGAGACACAGCACCGGGCGGTAGACTGTCGCATTCTGGCTTGTCGTGGCGTCATGGCGCAACAAATGCGTCCCGCTATCCTCGTGAAACAGCGCGCCCTGCTGTAATCCCGACTGGTCGAGGACCTGCGATACGCAGGTTAGCAGTGTTTTGGACCTCATGGCCGCCTCCGTTGTTTCGGCTCCTAAGCTCTAGCACTTAAAGGAGTGAGAATTTACCGAAAAATGCAATGCTCGGAGGATTGTGCAAGAAAAGCGGACAAATCAGAAAGATTACCATGCCTGTCCTGAATATCGTGTCCATAACGACATGGAGGGATCGCTAAGATGAAAAAAGTCATGATTACCGGGATCGCTGGTGGCTTCGGCAAGCCGACCGCATTGGCTCTGCTGGCAAAGGGCTACGACGTTGCCGGAAGTGTGCGCAGCCGCAGTGGAAAGAACGCCGCGACTGTCGCCGAGCTTGAAGCTGCAGGCGCAAAAATCGTCGAGATGGATGTGACCGACGCGGCCAGCACCGAACGCGGTGTTGACGATGCGATTTCCCAACTGGGTGGGCTCGACATCCTGTTCAACAACGCCGGGATCGGTTCTTACGGCATTCAGGAACTTATGTCCCCGGACGACATGGCGCACGTATTCGACGTGAATGTCATGGGTGTTCAGCGGGTCATGCGGGCAGCCCTTCCGCACATGCGGGCGCAAGGCCGGGGAACCGTGCTCTATACCTCCAGCCTCATCGGGCGAATTGCGACCCCGTTTTACGGCACCTATTCTGCGTCGAAATGGGCGCTGGAAGCCATCGTCGAATGCTATCGGACCGAGCTTTCCGGTTTCGGGATCGAGTCCTGCATCATCGAACCTGGGGCCATGCCGACAGCGTTCTTCGACGGCCTGGTGGCCCCGAACGACGCGGCGCGCGAGGCCGAATACGGCGACTTTGCCGCCGTGCCCGCGATGTCGAACGCCGGGCTGGCCCAGATGCTCGAGGCGACGCCAATGCAGCGGCCAGAGCGGATCGCAGAAACGGTCGCAGCCCTTCTGGACATGCCGTTTGGGCAAAAGCCCTTTCGCACTGTCGTAGACCATGTCGGCGTCGGCCCCGAGATCGAGCGCTACAACGATGTGCTCCATGATGTCACCCGCACCGTCCTGACCAACTTTGGCATCGCTGAGATGCTCGACCTGAACGCATGAGGAGACAAACATGCAAACCATTCTGATCACAGGGGCCTCATCCGGCATCGGCGAAGCGACGGCACGACACTTTCAGAGAAACGGTTGGAACGTGATCGCCACGATGCGAGACCCAACCAAGGGTGACGCGCTCGCCGTTTTGGACAACGTGGCCGTGGTCCGGCTCGACGTGACCGATGCAGTATCGATCCCGGCGGCTGTGTCGGCGGGCATCGACCGCTTCGGCAAGATTGACGTGCTGCTTAACAACGCAGGCTACGGCGCATATGGCGCGCTCGAGGCGTTCACGATGGACCGCATCCGCCGCCAGTTCGACACAAATGTGATCGGGCTGCTGGAGGTGACAAAGGCCGTTCTGCCCCATATGCGGGCGAACCGCTCGGGCACGATCATCAACATCTCGTCTATCGGCGGGCAGATTACCTTTCCTCTCGGGACACTTTATCACGGCACCAAGTTCGCAGTCGAAGGCCTGTCAGAAGCGCTGCATTACGAACTCGAACCCTTGGGCATCCGCGTGCGGATCGTTGAACCTGGTATGATCAGGACGAATTTCGGGGGCAGCTCTTTCGATTTCGCGATGGATGAAAGCCTGTCCGACTATGCACCAACCGTGGAGGCCATGGGCCGCCTGTTCGGCAAGCTGGCGTCAAAACCCTCCGCGCCTGAAACGGTGGCCGAGGTCATCTGGGACGCCGCCAATGAAACCGGATACCGTTTGCGCTTTCGTGCGGGGGCCGACGCTGAGCGGCTGTTGGACGAGCGGAAAGCAATCGATGATGCGACCTTTATTGGCAGCATTAAGAAGATGATGAAGGGCTAAAGCACGACGTCCGCTGAGCCAACTCCGGGGACTTTTCGGGTCGGGTTGGTTCTGTCTGTCTCCATCCACCAATAGGAAAAGAAAAAGCGGGCTTTGAGATGGGTGTTTCAACTTCTCAAAGGAGAGCCCCATGTCCATGACCGTTCAACCCCAGACAGACCGCCCTGATCCGAGTGCGATCGCAGCGCAGAACGACGCGTTTCGCAAGCTTGTGTGCCTCGGGGTGCCGCCTGAGCAGCCCATCCAGGGCCGGATGCATGTGACCCGTTCGCTCATGGAAGCCGGAGACGGCTTCATGGCCGAAGCGGTGAGGGCCACGGGCACGTTCGACACCTTCGAGCCTGAGAATGATCCCGAAGGATGGCATGACTTCGGGGCGGTCGAAATCCGGGGCGAGACCGTGTTCTGGAAAATCGATTTCTATGAGGCGGATTCTGACTTCCGCTATGGGGCCGAGGCCCCGGACAATCCCGCGACCACCATGCGCGTGCTGACCATCATGATGGCGCGCGATTGGTAGGGCAGGGGACTCCTCCCCCCTTACCTCCCGAACGCAAGGCCCACTGACCCCTCAAAGGGAGAGTGGGCCTTTTGTCGTGGTGATCCCCGCACCCGGGGATTGGTCACGCGCGTGATGGCGCGGGCCGAACCATACCCATGGAAAAGGACATACTATGACCACAAGCTTTGCTCCCCTTACCGTCGCGATCGGCGATCTGGTCCCGCATCCCGCCAATGTGCGCAGTAACGCGCCGGAAACCTATGATTCCGAGAACATCGCGCATCTGAAGGCCAGCATCGCTGTGCTGGGCCTGCTCCAGCCGCTTCTAGTCCAGAAACTCGACGGCAAATACGCCGTGCTCGCCGGTGGCCGTCGGCATGCCGCGCTGAAGGAGCTGGTCGCGGACAAGTCCGCGAAGGGCTTCACGGCGAAGACTAAGATCGACTGCCGCCTCGTCCCGGACGATTGCGACATCACCACGGCGCTGTCGCTTGCCGAGAACATAACCCAGGCGCCGATGAACGCGATCGATGAGTTCGAGGCCTTCGCCCGAATGATGGAGATCGACGGGCAGACGCCCGAGACGATCGCCAAGACCTTCGGCACGACCGTTGCCGCCGTCAAAGGCCGGTTGCGCTACGGCCTGATCCACCCCGACATCCGCGCCGCGGCCCGGGCCAAGACGATCACGCTCGACACGATGAAGGCTTTCGCCGAGCATCCTAGCCAAGAGGTGCAGAAGGAGGTCTACGAGGCGCTGACTAAGGAAGACAGCCATCTTCAGGCATATACCGTCCGGCAGGCCCTCAAATCCCGCGGGGTACAGGTCAGCGACGATATCGGGGCCTTCGTGCGCGGGGACTACGAGGCACGCGGCGGCGCCGTCGCGGCCGATCTTCTGGAAGAACATTCCGTGCTCGAGGATTCCGCGCTGGTCGAGACCATCCTGCTCGAGAAGCTCGGTGCCGCCGCCGAAGAAGCCTGCGCAAAACTGGGCTTTGCCTGGGCCGATGCGGTGGTGCGCTATGATTACGCGACTATGGCAGACTACGGCCGCGTCTATCCCGGCCCGATCGAGCCCGATGAGGCGGCCCAGAAGCGCATCGACGAGATCACCGCCGAGCTCGAGCAACTCCAGCTTGAGATGGAGGATGAGAGGCTTGAGGACGATGCCTACAATGCCCTCTACGAACGTGTGGACGCTTTGGAAGAGGAAGCGCGCGATCTGCAGGAGGCCTACAGCGCCGAGGACCTCGCGCGGTCTGGGGTAATCGCGTCGTGGCAGGGTGGGAAGATCACGCTCCATATTGGTCTCGTCCGCCCGGAAGACACCGTCAAAGAGGATGGCGCGCGCGGCTCCTCGGCTAGCCCGACCGGTCAGGAGGCCCCCGACGCCGGCGAAATCACCTACCCGGCCTCGCTGGCCGAGGACCTTAAAACCGAACGGGCCATGGCCCTCGGGGCTGCGATGGCGCTGCATCCGGAGGCCACGCTCGATCTGACGCTCTTCAAGCTGGTGAGCGACGTTCTGGCCAGCGGCATGAGTGTCACGCAGGCGATCAAGATCGATGCCCGCAAAGAATACCGCACCCACGCCAAGATGGAAGAGATCGACGGGACCTCGCTCGAGCAGGTGGCGGCGGCGCATGATGCGCTCGATCTGTCCTGGTTGGACGAGGCCCGGTCTCCCGCCGATCAGTTCGCGGCGTTTCGCATGCTCGAGCCAGGCGAGAAGGCCAAGCTCGTCGCCTTTGCAACCGCCAGCACCACGCAGTCCTGTTTCGCGCGGGACCGCCAGCGCGACAGCTTGATGCATGCGTTCGAGATCGAGATCATGCCCGACATTCGCGCCCACTGGACACCGAATGCGGCGCTGTTCAACCGTTTCAAGAAAGCCTGGCTCCTGAAGATCCTCGGCGAGGATCTGGGTCTCGCCCAAGAGGCGGTCACGCTGGCCTCGTCGAGCAAGAAGGAGATCGTCGCCTTCTGCGACAAGCTCTTCGCCGAGCCCTTCGCCACGATCACAGATGCACAGCGCGCCGCCGTGGCCGCCTGGTGCCCGCCCATGATGCAGACCCCCGGTGTCGCCTGTGATGTGGCGGAGCCCACTGCGGAAACCCAGGAGCCTGACAGCGAGGTCGCGCAAGCGGCCTGAGTCCTCACGCGACCCGCGCGAAGCATTTCGCTCGTGCGGGTCGCCTCTCACACACCCAACGGAAAGACATCCCCATGGCTATTCTCAAATTCTCTGCGTCTGCGGTCGCGGCGCAGATCGCACATGCGCGCGCCTGCAAAACCTTCCTGCCCAACTGGAACGGACCCGTGGACAGACCCGCCCTGATCCTCATCGTCGGCAATGGTGTGCATCTGCGCTCCAACGGCATTGATGGGACGACCACCCGCATTGTCACCACCGAACAGGCCGATCCCTCCTTTGCCTTTGCCGACGGCATGAACCCGTTTCGGGACACTGACTGGATGGCGCAGCGCCGCATGGCGTTTCGCGATCTGACCGGCCAGTTCTACACGGACATTCTCGACGATGTGCAGGTGCTCATCGACCGTGGCCAAGGGACGGTCCGGCTTGCCACCGATGGCCACAGCATCCGCGTCTTCGTGCGCCGGGCCTCGGACTATCTCATCGGCGGGACCTACGAAGTGCCCTCCGGTCTTGGCGGCACCTTCCGGGTCATCCTCAAGGATGCCTGCGACACCTTCGCGATCGTGCAGAACTGCGGCAATTGCGAGGATTTCGACGCCATGCAGCCCTACCGCGTGCCGCTCGATGCCCTGATGGAAATCGATGATCGGAGGGCTGCTTAACGCGCCCTTTCTCAAACATGCATCGCCAATACCCTGCCGGGCCGGCGGCCCTCTCGGGACATTGGCGACAACAATTTCCCCAATGAGAGAAAGGACTCTGAGATGGGTTGGCTCTTCTACACCGACCGCCGCGTCCAGACCTATGCGGATGAGAAAGCGGAGATTGCGCGGCTCTGCACTTTCGAGGGCGACACGCGCAAAACCGAACTGGTCAAGGCCTGCAAAGTCGGCTCCACCTGGTATGCGGCGGCAAGGGTCACCAATCTCGACGGCACCGCTGTCGAAGACGCGACCTATGTCACCGATCCTGACGGCTCGATCACTTTCGGGGCTGTCTTCCTCACCCGATACGATGACGGCTGCTGGGGCTACAAGGACATGGAGGAAAGCGCGGGTCCGAACGAGTCGCGCGCTCCCCTTGGATTGATCAAGCTTCTCTCCGGCCTGAAAGACCCGGACAGCTACGCCCATGCCTGGCGCCAGCGCTGCCGGGATTGGGCGTCGATCCCGGACTACGAGGAAGGCGACAAGATCAGGCTCGCCACCCCTGTGACACTCACCGATGGCAGCACCTGCCAGATCGTCACCGCGACCCACTACAGGCGCGGGCGGCAAAAACGCCGCTGCTATCGTATCGAGGAAACCGGCGGTCTCGTACGCCTGTCGAAAGCGACGCTTGCGGGCTCGGAGCTGCTCAGCTCCGCGAAAGGTGCTGCCAGCCCCGTGCTGGCGGAGTATCTCGCGGGGCGAGAATAGGTGCTGCGCCGGAAAGTTCATCGACCTGCCCGGCGACAGCAGATCCTGCGGCTTATCTTGACAAGACAATGCAAATGCATTACCTATCACGGGTAGCAAAGACCCTTTTCTTTCAGGAGACAGCCATGACAGCGCTCGTGCAAGACGTCTCGAAACTCACGGATCGCTATCAGACGACCGTGCCGGCGGGCGTGCGCAAACAGCTCAAGCTGGGCAAGGGCGACCAGATTCGCTACTGTACCGAGCCGAGTGGCAGGGTCTATATCGAGCCCGTGCGCAGCGACGAGGATGATCCTGCGCTCGGCGCCTTTCTCGATTTTGTCGAGGCCGATATCAAGGCGCATCCGGATCGCATTCGGGCGTTCGATGGGGCTTTGCGTGGCCGTCTTGCAGCACTTGTCGGAGACGTTGACGTCGATCTCGATGCGCCGCTATCGCCCGAGGATGAATGAGCGGCGATAGCGTGCCCGCAGGGGCGCCCTTTGTCGTAAACGGATGGTCGATTTATGCGCATCCGCTCTTTCTGGACCAGCTCGAAGGGCTGACCCTGGAAGTTGAAGCGCGTAAGGCACGCGATCCAAAGACATGGCGCAAGAAAAATTCCGCGAAACGGCTGGCCGCCATCTTCAAGCTGGTCACCGAGGCCATACCGGCAGATCCGAGTGCCGCCGCCTTCCGGCAAGGCGGCACGCTCGGGGATCACCGCAAGCATTGGTTCCGGGCGAAATTCTTCCAGCAGTATCGGTTGTTCTACCGCTTCAACAGCGATGCCAAAGTCATCGTGGTGGCCTGGGTGAACGACGACAAGACCCTGCGCGCCTACGGCAGCAAGACGGATGCCTATGCGACGTTCAAAGGGATGCTGGAAGATGGAAATCCACCTGACAATTTCGACGCGCTCTTGAAAGAAGCTGCAGCGGCGGACAAACGGTTCGAGACGTCTCTCAAAGCGGCGCCCGATCGGTAAGTGGCCCGGTTAGCTGTGAACCTAACGGTCTTCCCGTTCACGGCACCACTGTGGGTGATGTAGCATCGACCCATAGCATAGTCGGAGAAAGCGCAATGGACCCAACGGGTAAGGAACAGCCGCACCTCGGTCTCGAGGAGCATTTCCGTGGCGACTGATGTCAATTCGTATGACGCGTGGTTTCGCGCGCAGTTACAGACCGCGCTTGAGGATGCACGCGCGGGAACTTCACAGGTTCAGGTAATGCAGGCCGCGCAGGCTTTGATTGATGCGAAGCGCCAGGGCCAATCCAAGCCCTGACCAAGCCTTGGAGGTCAGCGCAGTCTGACCACGTCACCCTGAAAAGCGAAAGCGGGCTTTTTGTCCTTTGGAACTCAGACCCTGATCCAAAGGAAAATCCCCATGACCAAGCCCAAACCGGCGAACCCGACTCTTTCAATCTCCGAAGCTAACCTCACCTCTGTGCTGGCGCAAATCGGCGCGGAGATCGACCACCAACCCCTGCGCAGCTCAGCGCTCGCGCGCATCATGCGCGAGACCTTTCTTGGCAGCGATGCCGGCGGTGCCTGGGACTGGCGCATGGCCTACGACCTGATGCAGGCCGCGGCCGTCCAGGTGCTGCTGCGTGAGGCCTGCGCGGCAGGTGACATCGCCGCTGCAAAGCTGCTTGCCTCTCGGCTGCTGACGGAAACGCGACGGTCAGAGCAGCAGATCC
>NZ_JBNAFN010000045.1:0-10001 GCF_049800695.1 Fluviibacterium sp. S390
TTATCACGAGGACGGCATAATGCGGAGGAAGTCCGCCAATGCCTTTGTTTCCCTGGCGGTCTGTTCACTTTCCTCCGCATAATTTTTGATGCGCGTCAGAGCGTATCCAACCAGTCGAGCACGCCCTGGTCGCGCCGCCATGATGGCGGACTATCGGTCTTTGGTCTTTCGACCCGCTCCAGTGCTTTCCGTTTGGTCTCCAAGTTGGCCTGTGCATAGTGGTTGGTGGTCTCAAGGCTGACATGACCCAGCCAGCTTCGGATGACCGTGACGTCGACGCCGGCGGCGACCAAGTGTACGGCCGTCGCGTGCCGGAAGCTATGCGGCGTCACATGTTTTCTCGCCAGCGTCGGCGCGGTCTTTTCAGCCGCCCTGACATAGTCCGCCAGCTTGAACCGAACGCCCGAGGCGCTGAGAGGGTTGCCGTAGCGGTTTACGAAGAGAGGTTCATCGGCCGGCCTCGGTATTCGCTCAAGCAACGACCTCAGCAAGGCGACCGTTTCCGGCCAAAGCGGGCTGATCCGTTCTTTCCGGCCTTTTCCGTACAATCGCACGCAGGCCGGAGCATCGAACCTGATCGCCTGGGGGCGAAGATCAAGCGCTTCCTGGATGCGCGCGCCGGTATTGTAGAGCAGCGACAGCAAGACATGGTCCCTCTGGCCGATCAACGTGGAGCGGTCGGGTTGAGCCAGGATCGCCTGCACTTCTTCGGGTTCGAGGTAATCTGGCGCGCGGATCGGTGCCTTTTTCGTCGGCACGTTCAGAACCTCCGCGCATTGCGCCATGAACTCCGGTTCGCGCGTTGCCACAAAGCCGAAGAAGCTGCGCAGGGCGGCGAGGCGGCAGTTCCGGGTGCCGATTGTGTCACCGCGTTCGACCTCAAGATGTTGCAGGAAGGCGATGACCTTCGCCGCGGTCAATTCGCTCAGCGCTAGGCGAACAACCGGCTTGCCATGCCGGGCCGCGACAAATTGCAGAAAGAGCCTCCAGGTGTCCCGATACGACTTGATGGTATGCACAGAGGCGTTGCGTTGCTGGACCATCCAGTCAGTGAAGAACATGCGCAGCAATTGGGGGAGCGGATCAGATTTCATGGTGCCACCTCCGCCGGTTCAGCGTTGCCGGGCGAGGTGAAGGCCCGGAACCGCTCACTCGCTTCATACAGCAGCTCCTGGGTCACCGTGATGTAGACCAGCGTGGAGTTGATATCGCGGTGGCCGAGATATGTTGCAAGATACGGCAGCTTTTCCTGCGGGTTCACACCTTGTCGGTACCACTCGAGGATCCGGTGAACGACAAAGGTATGTCGCAGGTCATGGATGCGCGGCCCGGTCTTGCCCGTGGCCGGTTTGAGACCAGCCATGCGCAGAATGGCAACAAGGTGGGTGCTGATAGTTGCCCGACAGTAATAGCGGTTCTTTTGATCGTGCCAGAACAAACCGGCGTCTGGGCTGCGAGAGACCTTGGCCTTCTGCCGCGCTTCGAGAAGCACGCACAGAGCATCCATCGCGCTGTCCGACAGCGGCAGAATGCGGGACTTGAAGAACTTCGTCTCCCGGATCGCGATTGTTCCGGCCTGCATGTCAATGTCGCCAAGCGTCAGCCTTGCGATCTCGCCGATTCGCAGCCCGGCGCAATAGGCCAGAACCAACATCGTGTAGAGGTTGATCGGACGCGAGGGCGCGCGCGGCGATGGGTAGGTCCGGGCAATTGCCAGTAACCGCTGGATGTCCTCGGGTCTGTAGATATAGGGACGCCGCCAGCTGCGCACGACTTGTTTTTCGGGCCGGTTATTCGGTCGCCGTTTGGGGCGAGTTGGGTCGTCATGACACAGTGCCTTGTTCAGGATACGTGCCAGTCTCTCGCATTCGACAGGATGATTTACATTGGACTTTGTCTGGCGATATTGCGCAAGCAGCGTCTCCAACGGCTTGCCATCAAGATCGGGCCTTTGCTGCAGAAAGCGGTCGAACCGGCGGCAAATGACGTCGGCCGCCTCATACCGGTAACCTCGGCGCTGCATCCGCTCGACATGGTTGCGCATCAGCTCTCCCAATGAACTTTCGAACGGTCGAGGTTGCCGCAACGCCTCGAGTGCCTGATTGGGATCAGGGGCCATCAAAGCCCGTATTACGCCCGTGTCACTGTGGGCATTATAGTCACGGCGAAGGTCGGAGATCGGATTGCTCCCAATCCTTCCTTCATGCGCCAGGGCATCGAGGAAGCGGGCAACAATCCGGGCGCGGTGCAGCACCGTTGAGCGGGCCCAAACCTCACCGCGCTCACGCAACCAGTATTCAAGTGCTTGCCGGCCGGTTGCGCCAAACCGCAACACCGCCTGCCGGAAGCTGTTCAGCGCTTGCCGATAGTAGATTGGCGTTATCGCGCAGTTCAATGGAAGCCGGGCGATGTAGTGCTCGATGATCTCATCGCCATCCTCGGGCCAACCTCTCATTGTCTCACCTCCCGGTCTGGAAGGTTGATGGCAATCGAACGCAAGTCTTCGGTGGCGAGCTTCAGATAGGGCGCTGTCGATTCCGGGGATCGGTGGCCAAGTACATCGCCAATGATCTTGCGCGGGGTGGATGCCCTCAGCATGCTGACCGCACGGGCATGGCGAAAGATATGCGGCCCGCGCTTGCCAGCAAGCTCAATTCCGGCGGCAGCGAGGCGCCGTTTGACCACACCATAGAGGCCGCCCGCCTTCATCGACTGATAGGGTGCACGGCTCCGCAGGAATACGGTGCGGACATCCGCGTCCGGACGGCCGTCCCGCAAGTAACGCAGGATCGCTTCCCCCACGGGTTCCATCAGGGGCAGCATAGCCGTGGCATTGGTCTTGGAGCGTTGCACCCGAAGAGTATCCGCCCGCCAGTTGATATCCTCGATCTGCAGGCGGCCGACCTCGCCGGACCGAAGGCCGTAGTTGGCAAGAAGCTGCAGGATCGCGTGATCACGCAACCCCAAGGATGAGCTGTCCTGCCCCGCAAGCTCAAGAACCGCCGCGATCTGTTTGACGGTCAGGATCGACGGAATGCCCTCATGGGCGTAGAGAAGCGGGGCAATCACATGACCCGAGAGATCGTCCGCATGCAGCTTGCTCCGGTGCAAATGTCGCAGGAAGCCGCGTAACCGTTCGGCGACATCCTTGAGCGATTTGCGTGTCAGGCCCGGCGCCCTGATATCCATATAAGCATCGATGTCGCGCACGCTCAGATCGGCAAAATCGGCTTTTCTGTATCGCTGGATGAGCCATTTGCAGAAGTGGCGCGCCTCCCACATCAGCGCCGTGATCGAAGGCTCGGCCAAACCGCGTTCGTGTCGCAGCCATCGCTCATATTGGTCGCAAACCTCGCGGGTGAGACGCTCCGCTTCGTTTGCAGCAGGCAGAGCCGGCGGCCATTTCGGCAGAGCGGAGCGCAGCAAAGCGTAAATCCCCGACCGCGGTATCGATGCCCAGCTGGACCCCGGTGCGCGCCCGCGGTCCATTTGAAACTGCCGGACCGCGTAGCGCAGATATTCGGCGACAAGTTCCGGAGTGACGTCGTGCAGGTCAATCGCATGCTCTTCCAGGTAAGCGAGGAATTGACCCGCGTAGAGGCAATAATTGTGAATGACAGTTGGACTATAGCGCTGCCGGCGCAGCGTGCCGCGAAGTTCTGAAATTTCCTTGAAAGGCGATTGGGACATCGATTCCTCCTTGGTTTGATTGATCAACCCAAGAAACATCCAGCCTGAAATAATGCGCAGCAAGAACGGCACAGCCACGACCCAACACATTGAAATCAAACGGGCTACGAAATTCTCCTCCGCATTATGCCCTCCTCGCGATAACTGAAATAATGACGAGCTCGTCATTAGCGAAGCCAGCTCTGAATGTAGGCGGCGTGATCTTCGCCGGGCTCCGGTGTCAATGCCAAGTCAGCGCAAAGAAATGCTGCGCCAAGCTCGGCGACAAGCTCCTCGCGGGCATAGCCTTCATCGCCCCATTTCTTCCGGCCAAACTCACGATCAAGGCGCTTGGGGTGCTTTGTCCAATGCGTCAACTCGTGCGCCAAGGTCGCATAATATGCCTCGGGGCTGTGAAACGCTTCAAAATGCGGCATCTGCACATGATCGCTTCCGCCAGAGTAGAAGGCGCGATTGCCACCGTGGCGAACATCGGCACCGCTTGCTGCAAAGAATGCGTCCGCATGCTCGATCCGCTCTGCGGTATCAATCACCGGCTCGGGCTTGGCATAGAATTGCTCGGGCAGTCCTTCGATCTGTTCAACGTTGAAAACGCTGTACCCCTTCATGAACGGGATTTTGCGCTCTTCCTCGCTGCCGTCGTCCTGCTCCTCGGTCTTGGTGATTGTGTTGGCATAAACCACCAAATTCCCGCGCTCGCCCTTGCGAACATTCGCGCCATATTCCTTGGCTTGGCGGTAAGTCATCCAGAACGGCGAAAGATACCCGCCTTCAATGGCAGCGCCCCAAAGCATCAGCACATTAATGCCGCTATAGGGCATCCCGTTGTGACGCAGCGGTTTGACAATCCGCCCGTCCATATTGTCCGATGACCAAGGCTTGAGCCATGTCAGCTCGCCTTGTTCCAGATCGGCAATAATCTTGTCAGTCACTTTTTGATAAACATCTTGTTTCATTGGCTTTTCCCTTCATGGATTAGTCGGTTGCGCATGCAACCGGACTAGGCCCGCGCCAATGAGCGGGGGGAGACCGTCAAGACCGTGGCCAGCGGAGGGGGATCACCCGTTCTGCACAAACAAGGTGCGGAAGGACGGGGAGACCGCTGGCTACGCCCGCAGCACATGCGGAGGGCTTGGTCTTGACGGAGGACGGGGCCGCAGGCCCCACAAGAAAGAAAAACAGTCAGCCCTGGGCTGGCCTAATCCGCGCAAGGGATGGAAGCCGCATGGCCGAGACTACAGGCTCGGTTCACGACAGCCCGGCCTGAAAGGTGCGAGACACTGAAATGTCAATAACACTCTGTAAACATTGTAAATTACGACAGCATTGATATCATCAAACCAATTGAAAGGCCTTGTTAAAGCATGAATATCCGCGCCCTTAAAAAAACAATTGTTGAAGCCGCTGAAAAGCTCTCTCAACAAATTAATGCCAGTTGCTGAACGATGGGCTCAACGTCTGCAACGCTAGTCAAACGTAGCCAGATGGCAGGATTGTTTTTGCGTCCGCTTGGGCACGGCTATTGGGGTGTGGAACAAACAGAAGATGGCTTCACCCTCTTTGGCAAGGGCGGCAAGCGTCTAGCGTTTTCCGAGCTTGCTGGGTCGCCTAAGGAAACGAAGGCTCTAGGTTTCTCGGCGGCATGTTTTCCGCTCAAGGGTGGCGCTGACGTCAAGATCGTCGGCCTGAAGAGCAATGCGATTGCAAAACTAATCGCTTCTGCCCGAACGGCCATGCACAGCTACTACGGCGCGATCATCGATGAGTCTGAGCAAGAGTTTCAGTCCCTTGTGAAAGCCATTGCGCGCTTAGAAGACCCAAGGCGGTATCCATCGGCGTGTTTGCTCGACCCTTTTTGGAAACGCGCGACAGCTCTTTTGGGCAAACTGCCTGAAGGCATGCCGGAGGATGCACTGGCCGAAGACAAAAAGAAACTCCTCGACACAGTTCGGGGGTTTGCGAGCGATCCACACCGCTTACGCGATGAAGCGATCAACCGCTTCGTCGATTCTGAACTCAAGGCGAAGAAAGAGTTCTTCGACACAATCGAGTCAAATCCCCTCACACCTGAGCAACGCCTTGCCGTGGTAACGGATGAAGATGCATCCCTCGTCCTCGCGGGCGCAGGATCAGGAAAGACTAGCGTTATCGTCGCGAAAGCCGCTTATCTCATCGAAAGGGAAATACGTGAGCCGAATGAAATTCTGCTCATGGCCTTCGGCAAAGATGCAGCCGCTGAGATGGCAGCGCGCATCAAAGAACGTTCGGGGGCGAGCGTTGATGCGCTCACCTTCCATGCGCTTGGCTACAACATTATCGGAGCGGTTGAAGGCAGCGCGCCAGCCCTTGCGGCTCATGCCAGTGATGATGCTCAGTTCCGCGCGCTTTTGCGCGATATTTTGATCAATGATGTCGGACGGCTCGGCGGCCTTAAATCACTACTGCTAAAATGGTTCTCCGAGTTCTATTGGCCATTCAAGAGCGAGTGGGATTTCAAGACCAAGAGTGAGTATTACCAATACGTCGAGTCGCATGATCTCCGCACACTAGGCGGTGATCGCGTGAAGAGTTTCGAAGAGTTGCAGATTGCCAACTGGCTGCACCTCAATGGCATCGCCTACGAGTACGAACCCACCTATGAGCACAAGCTGCCAGACAATGACCGCCGGGTATATACGCCCGATTTTCGGCTGACCGAAAGCGGCGTTTACATCGAGCATTTTGGTGTGCGAAAGGCGAAAGGCTCGCAAGGAGAAACGCGCCTCGTCACCGCGCCGCATGTTGATCGCGAACGCTATCTTGAAGACATGGCGTGGAAGCGAAAAGTCCATCGGGAAAACGAGACAATTCTGATCGAAACTTTCAGCTATGAGCAAGTTGAAGGACGTTTGACAGAGGCACTTGCGGAGAAAATTGCGCCGTATGTATCGTTGAAACCGATTTCTCAGGACCAAGTATTCGACACGTTGACCGAACTCGGTCAAGTCGATGCATTCACGCAAACCCTTGCAACTTTCCTCCGCCATTTCAAAAGTTCGGGAACTACGATTGGGCAATGCGAGGCGCGCAGTGACGACTCCTCCGATACCGCGCGCAGCAAAGCATTCCTGAAAATCTTCAAGCCACTGATTGAAGCGTATCAAAAGCGCCTAGAAGATCGTATCGACTTTGAAGATATGATCGTTCGAGCTGCTGAACATGTTGAAGCAGGTCGCTACAAGAGCCCGTATCGACATCTATTGGTAGATGAGTTTCAGGACATATCCGAAGGCCGTGCGCGTCTGTTGAAAGCGCTCAAGGCGCAGCACGATGACGCACGCCTTTTTGCGGTCGGTGATGACTGGCAATCCATCTACCGCTTCACGGGATCGGACATTCACTTGATGCGAGACTTTGGTCACGAATTTGGCGGTGCATTCGCGGGCAAGAGGGATATGCATCGCAATGTCGATCTTGGTCGCACCTTTCGCAGCGTCGATAAAATTGCGCTGCCTGCGCGTCGTTTCGTTCTCCAAAACCCGTCGCAGATCGAAAAGAAGGTCATCACCGCTTCCTCATCGGATGAACCGGCAATCAAGGTTAGACACTATGAGCGACGGCACCATGACGCGGCGCTTAGAGAAACTCTCGATGAACTGGCGCAAGCCGCCTCAAAGGAAACAAGCGTCCTCTTACTTGGGCGGTATCACTTCCTCAGGCCGAAAAGCCTGGGCGCGCTGAACCGAACCCACCCAAAGCTATCCATTCGCTTCATGACTGTTCACGCTTCGAAAGGTTTAGAGGCCGATCATGTCATCATTTTGCGTGCGGAAAATGACACGATGGGTTTTCCGTCAGAGATTGTCGATGATCCGCTTCTGGATTTGGTTTTACCCAAACCGGAGAAGTTCGATCACGCTGAAGAGAGACGGCTGTTTTATGTTGCTCTTACCCGCGCTCGCCAAAGTGTCACGATCCTTGCGGACCGTCAGAAACCTTCGGTGTTTGTTTGCGAGTTGCTCGCAGACCCTGCATATGAACTCCGCCAACTTGGAACTTCTGGAATAGCAGAACACCGCTGCGGGCAATGCGGCGGTCGAATGTTGACACAGACCACAAAGAAGGGGCGAACGTTCTTCAGTTGTGAGCATGGACGGTTATGCGGAGAGACAATGAACCCGTGCAGCGCGTGCGGCCAGGACTTGCCAACGAACGACTCCACCAATCCAAAACAGCTTACGTGCAGTTGCGGCGCGACATTCCCTGTCTGCCCAGAATGTGACGAAGGCTGGCTCGTCGAACGCCGAGGTAAGTACGGAAAATTTCTGAGCTGTATCAGGTACCCAGCGTGCACGGGCAAGCGCCAACTTCCAAAGACCAAAAGTAGGCGAAAAAAGTAAGTTTGCGCGGCTGCAAAGCCATTATTCGATTTGGTAGGCCAGTCGCCTTTGCACGAACGCAGGTCGTGATCCTTCAAGGATTTTGACGATCAGATCATTGATCTTCGGGTTCTCTATAGAGCCTGATTTGTGTGCGAACCTGTAGTTATCCGCTTTGTCGAGCGAAACATAGATAACCTGCTCGGCGTCAGCGCCGACGGCAAGATTGGGATTGTGGGTGACCAGGATAACCTGTCTGGTTTTCTTGGCTTGCCGGATGCAATGGGCCAGCACACTGAAGATACTGTCATTGTCGAGATTATCTTCAGGCTGATCGATGATCAGCGGTGTCTTTTCCATGTCCAGGTGGAGGTAGAACACCAGTAGCAAGAGCCCTTTCTCTCCGGGAGATAACTGATTCAGGTTCTTTCCTGAAAGCCGCAGCTCGTAGCGCGCAGAGAAGTACTCGAAAGAGAACAGAAGGTCGTACAGACGTTTGACGTCCTTGACCTGTTTTCTAACATCATCCTCCTTAATTGCTGCAACGACCCCTTTGGCAAAGGCGAGAACGCTTTCTTCATCGTTCCAGTCAACTTCAGACGTGCGTGCGTCCAATTCTGCACGTCCTTGTGCCGAGCCACGAAAAGGTCCGCTGGCACTCTGGTTCACCAAGTCGAAAAACTGATCGGTAAATTCGTGGGATGGAACGAAGGAAGCATCAATAGTCACGTCGAATACGACCATTCCATGTTCGTTCTTGCGAACGAGCTCCAGTTTCTTTTCAACGCTCTTCTTCAAGCCCTCATAAAACTCTCGGACTTTTTTCTTTGCTTTGAATATTGAGCGAGAGAGCTTATCCCGCGCCACGTACTTATCCTCAAGTTTGGCTGAGAGCTCTTCTTCGATGTATTTGATACGAGCTTCGATGTATTTGATAGTGCCAGGCTTTGGATTTTCTTCCTCTCCCATCAACTCAGACATCTTTGCCGTGACCTCGGATAGGGCCTGAATATATCGCTGATAGCGTTTTTGAGGAGCTGAAAGGGTCTCCTGCAATCCGGCAAGTTTGTCTGTTAGGAATTTATGGGCTTTTCTGAGCGCCGGGACGCTATTGAGTGTGCTAAGGTCGGTCTCGTCAGAGATGTCATTGCCTTCGTCGGCTTCTAGAGATTTAGCCTCTGCCTGCGCGGTGCTGATCTTCCCATCAATGCTCGACGTATCGACTTTGAATCTGACAATAGCATCAATATCAAGCCCGAAACGCTTGCAGACCGGTCTAAGTTCTTCTTTCCCATCGGTTACTCTAGAATTGAGGCTCGCAAGGGAGTCCTTCAATCCGCCAAGATCAACCAGATCACCCTTGAGTGTCGAAAGTTTCTCAACGGCTTCCTTTCCTCTTGTTGTGATTTCGGCAAGGGTCTCCCGTGTTTTTTCGATCTGCTCCGTAATTGCACGCTGCTCGTCTGTTTCTGTTTCAGGTTTCTCTACGACCTTGGGTTTAGATTTTTCTAGGACGTTATACTCTTTTTTGAGCTGGTCGAGTTCTTCGCGGAGACGCGCTTTTGTATCGGGGGCAGCCTGCCCTTCAAGTTCAACGATCTCTATATTAAGTTCGCGAAGTTGCGATTTCAGCGCGCTAATATCTGTCCTGCTCTGGGAGGTTTTCAGGTCTTCTGACCTGAGACCCAACTCTCCTCCAGATTTTAGGAGAATCCGCGTATTGATTTGTGGCTTCATGCGGCCAGTTTTTGCAACGTGATTTTGGCCACAAATTCGTTGGGCGTGAGATTTCCCAGTGATGAATGGGGCCGGTTTTGATTGTAGTCCTCCTTCCACTTGGTGATCTCTAATCGGGCGTCTGCTAACGACGAGAACAGCGTTTCGTTCAGGCATTCGTCCCGGAAGCTGCCGTTGAAACTTTCAATGAAAGCGTTCTGTGTTGGCTTACCGGGA
>NZ_JBNAFN010000046.1:0-9561 GCF_049800695.1 Fluviibacterium sp. S390
GGATCTGCTGCTCTGACCGTCGCGTTTCCGTCAGCAGCCGAGAGGCAAGCAGCTTTGCAGCGGCGATGTCACCTGCCGCGCAGGCCTCACGCAGCAGCACCTGGACGGCCGCGGCCTGCATCAGGTCATAGGCCATGCGCCAGTCCCAGGCACCGCCGGCATCGCTGCCATGGAACGTCTCGCGCATGATACGCGCGAGCGCTGAACTGCGCAGGGGCTGGTTGTCGATCTCCGTGCCGATCTGCGCGAGGGCAGAGGTGAGATCAGCGTCGGAGATTGAGAGAGCCGGGTTCGCCGGTTTGGGCTTGGTCATGGGGATTTTCCTTTGGATCAGGGTCTGAGTTCCAAAGGACAAAAAGCCCGCTTTCGCTTTTCGGGGTGATGAGGTCAGACCGCGCTGACCTCCAAGGCTTGGTCAGGGCTTGGGTTCGACCTGCCGCTTCGCATCAATCAAGGCCTGCGCGGCCTGCATTACCTGAACCTGTGAAGTTCCAGCGCGCGCATCCTCAAGCGCGGCCTGTACCTGCGCACGAAACCACGCGTCATACGAATTGACATCAGCCGCCACGGAAATGCTCCTCGAAACCGAGGTGCGGCTGTTCCTTACCCGTTGGGTCCATTGCGCTTTCTCCGACTATACTATGGGTTGATGCTACATCACCCACAGTGGTGCCGTAAACGGCAAGGCCGTAAGGTTCACAGCTAACGGGGCCACTTACCGATCGGTCGCCGCTTCAAGGGACGTCTCGAACCGCTTGTCCGCAGCCGCAGCTTCTTCCAAGAGCGCGTCGAAATTGTCAGGTGGATTGCCATCTTCCAGCATCCCTTTGAACGTCGCATAAGCATCTGTCTTGCTGCCGTAGGCGCGCAGGGTCTTGTCGTCGTTCACCCATGCCACCACGATGACCTTGGCATCGCTGTTGAACCGGTAGAACAACCGATACTGCTGGAAGAATTTCGCCCGGAACCAGTGTTTGCGGTGATCGCCGAGTGTACTGCCTTGCCGGAACGCCGCGGCACCCGGATCCGCCGGTATGGCCTCGGTCACCAGCTTGAAGATGGCGGCCAGCCGTTTCGCAGAATTTTTCTTGCGCCAGGTCTTGGGATCGCGAGCCTTACGCGCCTCGACCTCCAGGATCAGCCCTTCGAGCTGGTCCAGAAAGAGCGGATGCGCATAAATCGACCATCCGTTTACGACAAGGGGCGCTTGGGCGGGCACGCTATCGCCGCTCATTCATCCTCGAGCGATAGCGGCGCATCGAGATCGACGTCAACGTCTCCGACCAGTGCTGCAAGACGGTCATGCAAAGCCCCATCGAACGCCCGAATGCGGTCCGGATGCGCCTTGATATCGGCCTCGACAAAATCGAGAAAGGCGCCGAGCGCAGGATCATCCTCGTCGCTGCGCACGGGCTCGATATAGACCCTGCCACTCGGCTCGGTACAGTAGCGAATCTGGTCGCCCTTGCCCAGCTTGAGCTGCTTACGCACACCGGCCGGCACGGTCGTCTGATACCGATCCGTGAGTTTCGAGACGTCTTGTGCGAGCGCTGTCATGGCAGTCTCCTGAAAGAATGGGAATCTTTGTTGCCTGCGACAGGTAATGCATTTGCATTGCCTTGTCAAGGCAAGCCGCAGGATCTGCTGTCACCGGGCAGGTCGATGAGCTGTCCGGTGCAGCACCTATTCTCGCCCCGCGAGATACTCCGCCAGCACTGGGCTGACCGCGCCCTTCGCGGAGCTGAGCAGCTCAGAACCCGCAAGCGTGGCCTTCGAGAGGCGTACGAGCCCGCCGGTTTCCTCGATCCGGTAGCAGCGGCGTTTTTGCCGCCCCCGCTTGTAGTGGGTCGCAGTGACGATCTGGCAGGTGCTGCCATCGGTGAGCGTCACAGGGGTGGCGAGCCTGATCTTGTCGCCTTCCTCGTAGTCCGGGATCGACGCCCAATCCCGGCAACGCTGGCGCCAGTCCTGGGCGTAGCTGTCCGGGTCTTTCAGATCGGAGAGAAGCTCGATCAGCCCAAGGGGAGCACGACACTCGTTCGGTCCCGCGCTTTCCTCCATGTCCTTGTAACCCCAGCAGCCGTCATCGTATCGCGTTAGGAAGACAGCCCCGAAAGTGATGGAGCCATCAGGATCGGTCACATAGGTCGCGTCCTCGACAGGGGTGCCATCAAGATTGGTGACCCTTGCCGCCGCATACCAGGTCGAGCCGACCTTGCAGGCTTTGACCAGTTCGGTTTTGCGCGTGTCGCCCTCGAAAGTGCAGAGCCGCGCAATCTCCGCCTTCTCATCCGCGTAGGATTTGACACGACCGTCGGTGTAGAACAGCCATCCCATCAGGCAGCCCTCCGGTCGTCGAGTTCCATCAGCGCATCGAGCGGCACGCGGTAGGGCTGCATCGCGTCGAAATCCTCGCAATTGCCGCAGTTCTGAACGATCGCGAAGGTGTCGCAGGCATCCTTGAGGATGACCCGGAAGGTACCGCCAAGACCTGAAGGCACCTCGTAGGTCCCGCCGATCAGATAGTCCGAGGCCCGGCGCACGAAGACGCGGATGCTGTGGCCATCGGTGGCGAGCCGGATCGCCCCCTGCCCCCGATCGATGAGCGCCTGCACATCGTCAAGGATGTCCGTGTAGAACTGGCCGGTCAGATCGCGAAACGCCATGCGGCGCTGCGCCATCCAGTCGGTATCCCGAAACGGGTTCATGCCGTCGGCGAAGGCGAAGGACGGATCGGCCTGCTCGGTCGTGACGATGCGGGTGGTTGTGCCGTCGATGCCGTTCGAGCGCAGATGCACGCCATTGCCGACGATGAGGATCAGGGCCGGCCTGTCCACGGGCCCGTTCCAGTTGGGCAGGAAGGTTTTGCAGGCGCGCGCATGGGCGATCTGCGCCGCAACAGCGGAGGCAGAGAACTTGAGAATAGCCATGGGGATGTCTTTCGGTTGGGTATGAGAAGATCGACCCGCGCAGGCGTCATGGCTCGCGCGGGTCGCGTGAGGACTCAGGCCGCTTGCGCGATCTCGCTGTCAGGCTCGGGAGATTGCGAGGCATGCTCCGCCTCATCACAGGCGACGCCGGCGGTCTGCATCATGGGCGGGCACCAGGCGGCCACAGCAGCGCGCTGCGCGTCCGTGAGCGTCGCGAAAGGCTCGGCGAAGAGCTTGTCGCAGAAGGCGACGATCTCTTTCTTGCTCGACGAGGCCAGCGTCACCGCCTCCTGGGCCAGACCCAGATCTTCGCCGAGGATCTTCAGGAGCCAGGCCTTCTTGAAGCGGTTGAAGAGCGCCGCATTTGGCGTCCAGTGGGCGCGGATGTCGGGCATGATCTCGATCTCGAAGTCATGCATCAGGCTGTCGCGCTGGCGGTCCCGTGCGAAGCAGGACTGCGTCGTGCTGGCGGTCGCATAGGCCACGAGCTTGGCCTTCTCGCCGGCCTCCAGCGCGCGAAACGCCGCGAACTGATCGGCGGGCGAACGGTTGTCATCGAGCCAGGAGAGGTCCAGCGCATCATGCGCCGCCGCCACCTGCTCAAGCGAGGTCTCGTCGATCTCGTCCATTTTGGCATGGCTGCGGTATTCCTTGCGGGCATCGATCTTGATCGCCTGCGTGACGCTCATGCCGCTGGCCAGAACATCACTGACCAGCTTGAAGAGCGTCAGATCGAGCGTGGCCTCGGGATGCAGCGCCATCGCGGCGCCGAGGGCCATGGCCCGCTCCGTCTTGAGGTCCTCTGCCAACGAGGCCGGGTAGCTGATTTCACCAGCGTCGGGGGCCTCCTCTCCGGTGGTGTTGGTCGACGAACCGCGCGCGCCCTCCTCTTTCACGGTGTCCTCGGGGCGCACGAGGCCGATATGGAGCGTAATCTTTCCACCCTGCCACGACGCGATCACCCCGGACCGCGCGAGGTCCTCGGCGCTATAGGCCTCCTGCAGATCGCGCGCTTCGTCTTCCAGAGCGTCCACGCGCTCGTAAAGGGCATTGTAGGCATCGTCTTCGAGCCCCTCATCCTCCATCTCGAGCTGCAGTTTCTCAAGCTCGGCGGTGATCTCATCGATGCGCTTCTGGCTCGCCTCATCCGGCTCGATCGGGCTGGGATAGACTCGGCCATTGTCGGCCATGGTCGCGTAATCATACCGCACCACCGAATCGGCCCAAGCAAAGCCCAGCTTTATGCGGGCCTCCTCGGCGGCGGCCGCGAGCTTCTCGAGCAGGATGGTTTCGACCAGCGCAGCGTCTTCCAGCACCGAATGCTCTTCCAGGAGATCGGCCGCGATGGCCCCGCCGCGGGCCTCGTATTCCTCGCGCACGAAGGCCCCGATATCATCGCTGACCTGCACCCCGCGAGTCTTGAGCGCCTGACGGACAGTATAGGCCTGCAGGTAGCTGTCTTCTTTGGTCAGCGCCTCATAGACCTCCTTCTGCACCTCCTGGCTCGGATGCTCGGCAAAGGCCTTCATCGTGTCGAGCGTAATCGTCTTGGCTCGGGCCGCCGCGCGAATGTCGGGATGAATGAGACCGTAGCGCAGGCGGCCTTTCACGGCAGCGACTGTGGTGCCGAAGGTCCTGGCGATGGTCTCGGGGGTCTGGCCATCGACCTCCATCATCCGCGCAAAGGCCTCGAATTCGTCGATGGCGTTCATCGGCGCTTGCGTGATGTTCTCGGCGAGCGACAAGGCCGTGGTGACGTCGCAGTCCTCAGGGACAAGGCGGCAGTCCACCTTGGTTTTCCCGGTGAACCCCTTGGCGGCCTTGTCAGCGACCAGGTCCTTCAGCGCGGCATGACGTCGGCCACCGGCCAGCACTGCGTACTTGCCGTCGCGCTTCTGGACCAAGAGCGGCTGCAGGAGACCCAGAACGGCAATACTGGCCTTCAGATGGGCGATGTTCTCGGGGTCATAGGTTTCCGGGGAGTTGCTACGCACATTGGCGGGGTGAGCTGACAGATCGCCGATGGCGACGGAAGCGGGTTTGAAACTTGCGGTCATGGGATATCCTTCTTGGTGGGTTAGATGTGGCCCGCGCATGTGCGCGTGACCAATCCCCGAATCCGGGGATCACAACGACACAAGGCCCGCTTTGCCTTTTTGGGGGCAGCGGGCCTTCATCGTCTGAGATGTCAGAGGGAGGCGCCCCCTGCCCTTTTACCAGTCGCGCGCCAGCATGATGGTCAGCACGCGCATGGTGGTGGCAGGATTGTCAGGGGTCTCAGCCCCATAGCGGAAGTCGGAATCCGCCTCATAGAGATCAATTTTCCAGAACACCGTCTCGCCGCGGATCTCAACCGCCCCGAAATCATGCCAGCCTTCGGGATCGTTCTCGGGCTCGAAGGTCTCGAACGCGCCGGTTGCCTTCACCGCCTCGGCCATGAAGCCGTCGCCAGCCTCCATAATCGAGCGGGTGACATGCATGCGGCCCTGGATGGGCTGCGCGGGCGGTACTCCAAGGCATGCGAGCCTGCGAAACGCGTCGTTCTGCGCCGCGATCACACTCGGATCAGGGCGGTCTGTCTGGGGTTGTGCGGTGATGGACATGGGGTTCTCTCTTGAGAAGTTGAAACACCCTTCCCAAAGCCTGCTTTCCCTTTACTGGCACAAACCGCTCAAGCGGCCTGGGCGCCCTCCCCGGCCCTACCCGCCTCCGACCGTGCGATCAGGTAATCACAGGCGCGCTGCGCATCCGCCGCGTGCTTGAAGATGGCGCCCTTGTCCGAGCGCAGGACCCGTAGTTATCGCGAGGAGGGCATAATGCGGAGGAGAATTTCGTAGCCCGTTTGATTTCAATGTGTTGGGTCGTGGCTGTGCCGTTCTTGCTGCGCATTATTTCAGGCTGGATGTTTCTTGGGTTGATCAATCAAACCAAGGAGGAATCGATGTCCCAATCGCCTTTCAAGGAAATTTCAGAACTTCGCGGCACGCTGCGCCGGCAGCGCTATAGTCCAACTGTCATTCACAATTATTGCCTCTACGCGGGTCAATTCCTCGCTTACCTGGAAGAGCATGCGATTGACCTGCACGACGTCACTCCGGAACTTGTCGCCGAATATCTGCGCTACGCGGTCCGGCAGTTTCAAATGGACCGCGGGCGCGCACCGGGGTCCAGCTGGGCATCGATACCGCGGTCGGGGATTTACGCTTTGCTGCGCTCCGCTCTGCCGAAATGGCCGCCGGCTCTGCCTGCTGCAAACGAAGCGGAGCGTCTCACCCGCGAGGTTTGCGACCAATATGAGCGATGGCTGCGACACGAACGCGGTTTGGCCGAGCCTTCGATCACGGCGCTGATGTGGGAGGCGCGCCACTTCTGCAAATGGCTCATCCAGCGATACAGAAAAGCCGATTTTGCCGATCTGAGCGTGCGCGACATCGATGCTTATATGGATATCAGGGCGCCGGGCCTGACACGCAAATCGCTCAAGGATGTCGCCGAACGGTTACGCGGCTTCCTGCGACATTTGCACCGGAGCAAGCTGCATGCGGACGATCTCTCGGGTCATGTGATTGCCCCGCTTCTCTACGCCCATGAGGGCATTCCGTCGATCCTGACCGTCAAACAGATCGCGGCGGTTCTTGAGCTTGCGGGGCAGGACAGCTCATCCTTGGGGTTGCGTGATCACGCGATCCTGCAGCTTCTTGCCAACTACGGCCTTCGGTCCGGCGAGGTCGGCCGCCTGCAGATCGAGGATATCAACTGGCGGGCGGATACTCTTCGGGTGCAACGCTCCAAGACCAATGCCACGGCTATGCTGCCCCTGATGGAACCCGTGGGGGAAGCGATCCTGCGTTACTTGCGGGACGGCCGTCCGGACGCGGATGTCCGCACCGTATTCCTGCGGAGCCGTGCACCCTATCAGTCGATGAAGGCGGGCGGCCTCTATGGTGTGGTCAAACGGCGCCTCGCTGCCGCCGGAATTGAGCTTGCTGGCAAGCGCGGGCCGCATATCTTTCGCCATGCCCGTGCGGTCAGCATGCTGAGGGCATCCACCCCGCGCAAGATCATTGGCGATGTACTTGGCCACCGATCCCCGGAATCGACAGCGCCCTATCTGAAGCTCGCCACCGAAGACTTGCGTTCGATTGCCATCAACCTTCCAGACCGGGAGGTGAGACAATGAGAGGTTGGCCCGAGGATGGCGATGAGATCATCGAGCACTACATCGCCCGGCTTCCATTGAACTGCGCGATAACGCCAATCTACTATCGGCAAGCGCTGAACAGCTTCCGGCAGGCGGTGTTGCGGTTTGGCGCAACCGGCCGGCAAGCACTTGAATACTGGTTGCGTGAGCGCGGTGAGGTTTGGGCCCGCTCAACGGTGCTGCACCGCGCCCGGATTGTTGCCCGCTTCCTCGATGCCCTGGCGCATGAAGGAAGGATTGGGAGCAATCCGATCTCCGACCTTCGCCGTGACTATAATGCCCACAGTGACACGGGCGTAATACGGGCTTTGATGGCCCCTGATCCCAATCAGGCACTCGAGGCGTTGCGGCAACCTCGACCGTTCGAAAGTTCATTGGGAGAGCTGATGCGCAACCATGTCGAGCGGATGCAGCGCCGAGGTTACCGGTATGAGGCGGCCGACGTCATTTGCCGCCGGTTCGACCGCTTTCTGCAGCAAAGGCCCGATCTTGATGGCAAGCCGTTGGAGACGCTGCTTGCGCAATATCGCCAGACAAAGTCCAATGTAAATCATCCTGTCGAATGCGAGAGACTGGCACGTATCCTGAACAAGGCACTGTGTCATGACGACCCAACTCGCCCCAAACGGCGACCGAATAACCGGCCCGAAAAACAAGTCGTGCGCAGCTGGCGGCGTCCCTATATCTACAGACCCGAGGACATCCAGCGGTTACTGGCAATTGCCCGGACCTACCCATCGCCGCGCGCGCCCTCGCGTCCGATCAACCTCTACACGATGTTGGTTCTGGCCTATTGCGCCGGGCTGCGAATCGGCGAGATCGCAAGGCTGACGCTTGGCGACATTGACATGCAGGCCGGAACAATCGCGATCCGGGAGACGAAGTTCTTCAAGTCCCGCATTCTGCCGCTGTCGGACAGCGCGATGGATGCTCTGTGCGTGCTTCTCGAAGCGCGGCAGAAGGCCAAGGTCTCTCGCAGCCCAGACGCCGGTTTGTTCTGGCACGATCAAAAGAACCGCTATTACTGTCGGGCAACTATCAGCACCCACCTTGTTGCCATTCTGCGCATGGCTGGTCTCAAACCGGCCACGGGCAAGACCGGGCCGCGCATCCATGACCTGCGACATACCTTTGTCGTTCACCGGATCCTCGAGTGGTACCGACAAGGTGTGAACCCGCAGGAAAAGCTGCCGTATCTTGCAACATATCTCGGCCACCGCGATATCAACTCCACGCTGGTCTACATCACGGTGACCCAGGAGCTGCTGTATGAAGCGAGTGAGCGGTTCCGGGCCTTCACCTCGCCCGGCAACGCTGAACCGGCGGAGGTGGCACCATGAAATCTGATCCGCTCCCCCAATTGCTGCGCATGTTCTTCACTGACTGGATGGTCCAGCAACGCAACGCCTCTGTGCATACCATCAAGTCGTATCGGGACACCTGGAGGCTCTTTCTGCAATTTGTCGCGGCCCGGCATGGCAAGCCGGTTGTTCGCCTAGCGCTGAGCGAATTGACCGCGGCGAAGGTCATCGCCTTCCTGCAACATCTTGAGGTCGAACGCGGTGACACAATCGGCACCCGGAACTGCCGCCTCGCCGCCCTGCGCAGCTTCTTCGGCTTTGTGGCAACGCGCGAACCGGAGTTCATGGCGCAATGCGCGGAGGTTCTGAACGTGCCGACGAAAAAGGCACCGATCCGCGCGCCAGATTACCTCGAACCCGAAGAAGTGCAGGCGATCCTGGCTCAACCCGACCGCTCCACGTTGATCGGCCAGAGGGACCATGTCTTGCTGTCGCTGCTCTACAATACCGGCGCGCGCATCCAGGAAGCGCTTGATCTTCGCCCCCAGGCGATCAGGTTCGATGCTCCGGCCTGCGTGCGATTGTACGGAAAAGGCCGGAAAGAACGGATCAGCCCGCTTTGGCCGGAAACGGTCGCCTTGCTGAGGTCGTTGCTTGAGCGAATACCGAGGCCGGCCGATGAACCTCTCTTCGTAAACCGCTACGGCAACCCTCTCAGCGCCTCGGGCGTTCGGTTCAAGCTGGCGGACTATGTCAGGGCGGCTGAAAAGACCGCGCCGACGCTGGCGAGAAAACATGTGACGCCGCATAGCTTCCGGCACGCGACGGCCGTACACTTGGTCGCCGCCGGCGTCGACGTCACGGTCATCCGAAGCTGGCTGGGTCATGTCAGCCTTGAGACCACCAACCACTATGCACAGGCCAACTTGGAGACCAAACGGAAAGCACTGGAGCGGGTCGAAAGACCAAAGACCGATAGTCCGCCATCATGGCGGCGCGACCAGGGCGTGCTCGACTGGTTGGATACGCTCTGACGCGCATCAAAAATTATGCGGAGGAAAGTGAACAGACCGCCAGGGAAACAAAGGCATTGGCGGACTTCCTCCGCATTATGCCGTCCTCGTGATAA
>NZ_JBNAFN010000047.1:0-7423 GCF_049800695.1 Fluviibacterium sp. S390
TCCCGGTAAGCCAACACAGAACGCTTTCATTGAAAGTTTCAACGGCAGCTTCCGGGACGAATGCCTGAACGAAACGCTGTTCTCGTCGTTAGCAGACGCCCGATTAGAGATCACCAAGTGGAAGGAGGACTACAATCAAAACCGGCCCCATTCATCACTGGGAAATCTCACGCCCAACGAATTTGTGGCCAAAATCACGTTGCAAAAACTGGCCGCATGAAGCCACAAATCAATACGCGGATTCTCCTAAAATCTGGAGGAGAGTTGGGTCTCAGGTCACCGCGGCCATCAGCTCATAGAGGCAAAGGGGATCCAAATGAGCAATGATCTGTCCACTATTCGGGCCATCTCTGAGCCGATGATGCGCGCCATTGCCAAAATTAACACGGCTCCGGCCTACTGGATGATGCTGATCATGGGCATCGTCCTGACCCAGTTTCTGTGGCTCGATTTTGCAATCGTCTACGAAACCACATCCGCCTTCTATCGCGATGAGCGCGGCCAGCTGACCGGATACTTTGCTCTGCTGTGCGGAGTGATCACTCTGGCGACTGTCCTGGCCCCCACCTGGGCATTTCACAGGCTTCTGGATCTGTTGCCGGAGCACATCTGGAACAGGTTCTTTCTCATTCTGGCACTGCTTGCGATCATGGTTGTGCTTGCTCAGCCAGCGATCATGGCCTTGCAGGCCGTGATGTCTGGATCGGAAGAGAGCCTCGATCTGGCGCCGACGGAAGGCGGCAACACCATCTTGCTGTTTGTGATTCTTCAGGTGGTCAGAACGCCGATATTCGTCATGGCGATGATTGCCGCCGCCGTCGGCCTTCATACGATCGGTAGTGCCATCGAGGGCCTGCGGCATCTGAACCATCTCAAGGCGGAAGTCGCCAAGGCGAGAGAATCTATCGACCTCCTGACCGACGGCATGGCACAATCGGAAACTCTGCAAAGCCGCATGGATGACCGAGATCGCAACCACTCGATGGAGTACGCCGCAGCAATCTCCCGCATTGTCTACCAAGACGCAGAGAACATTGAGAACTACGTCCACGGCGAGTTTCTCTTGGGCGCTTCCAACGGCTGGATGCATGATCTGAACGAACTTCTTTCGGAAGAGGATTGGCAGGTTCCGGAGAAGGTCCTCCGAATCGCCAAGGAGCAATGCCCCCAGCGACTCAATTTCGATGGCTTGCCCAATGATGGTCGCACGCTTCCCGAGGAAGCCAAACTGATCCTCTTGGAATATGTCGGCTGGTTGCGCGAAAATTTCCAGTTCAACGCCCTTGTGAAGGAGATCTCCCAATGACCGCGGCTTCGACTAACAGCTCTGCCTCCGTGATCTTCTCCCGCTTCATCCCAGCTGCGGTGTTGTCCATAGCAATTCTGGGCGCCTCTACGGCGCCCGCCGCCGAGCGCCCCAAGGACGTGTTCGTCGTTGCCGACATGTCGAGCCTGAACGCGGTTGTCACGAACAAGGCCTACAACGAGAAAGCCCGGAAGCTCCTGCTCAAGGAAATCGATTCACTCGGTCTGGATTACCTCGATCACCTGCACCTGCGCACAGCAGGCGCCCCTTCGGCCATCGGGGAGTTCCTTCCAGAATGGAATCGGGACATCGAGTTCATCTATCGCAAGGCCAACCCCTCAGCTGTGCCCGGGTTCCTGACCAAGCGCGTGCATGAGCTTATGGAGACTGAGTCGCGCAGCGACGTCGATCTGGTCTGGTCACTGCAAGAGCTTGCACGGGCAACCCGTTGTGACAGCCACGATACGTACATCTTTGTGCTGACCAATGCGCTTGAAGCGGGCCGCTTCGACGGCAACAGGTTCGGCATGCCTCGCCTGATCGGGACTCCCTACCAGGGTTGTGCCTCTCTGACGCTGATCGGTTTCGGCGCGGGCGATCAAACCGGGTCGGTGACTCGGCTGAGCTCCGCCGAGAAGGCTTTCAGGATTGTTGTCGAGGAGGCTGGCTTTGCTCGGTTCACCATCCTCCGGTAACCGCGGAAGGTATCGGCCGCCAAACCCCTGGCGGTGGGACCCATTCGCATCGATCTCGTGGCAGGCCATGCTGGCTGCCATGCTGACGATTGCCGTCATGTTTGCCGCCCACATGATCAGCCCCGAGGGCGCACGGTTCATGAGCCAGATGCTATACGTATGGGCGCATGAGATCGCACATGTCGGGACCGCATTGCTCGGGGGCGGCGCCGGATCCCACATTGTCATCAACGCCGACGGCAGCGGGCACGCTGTTACCTCGGTCGTCTCACCGTTGCATGGGGTGCTGGTGCACGCCGCAGGACCTATCCTGCCTGCCTGGCTCGCAGCCTTCGCGCTATACACAGGCGTCACCCGTAAAGGCAACACAGGGTTGCTGGTCATGCAGGCGGCCGGCCTTGCAGGCATCGCGCACTTCCAAGCCTTCGACGAGCAGGTTCGTCTTGCGTTGTATGTTTGGGCTGCGGCGACCTTCGCGCTCGGCATCTCTCCCGCCCCGGGAGCGCTGAAAGCAATAGGTGTTCTTGTGATCAGTTTCACGCTGACGCTGGGGGTCGTCTCTTCCATCGACTACCTCTACGTCGACTTCATTGATGCTGATCCTACCCGTCCATCGGATGCCCAAGCCATCAAGGAAATCCTCGGTGCCGACGATCTGTCGGCTGTTGCCAACACACTCATTGTGCCTATGGCCGTCGGCTACGGCCTTGCCGCGATCTTCGCAACCAACTGGATGCGCCGACACACACCTCTGACCAGCAAGAGATGAACGAGACGCCCCGGGTCGAGAATCCAGCACCCACATTGGAGATGTCAGATGAAGAAGCCCATGAAATGCATTGGTCTCGCAGGCCTGATGGCAATGACTTCCATGTCCTGCCAGGCGCAGAACATCATCGAGTTCGATGAACTGGGCAACGTGATCGAGACCCCGTCAGAAACCGACATCATAAGTGTAGAACTGCCTACCAGAGAATGGATCGACCCGGCACCCGCGGATCAGGCATGGGTGTTCGTCGAAGCCGAGACGCCGGAGGTCGAGTGGGCGAACACCCACAACGCCGGCCAGGTTACCGCCGAACACGACCAACTCGCCGTTGAGATTGAATCCCAGGCCCCCGCTTCTGTCGTCACAGAGACCCCCGCCATATCGTCAGCAACTGTCGAGGCCAAGCAACCCGCTGCGAAGGCTGTGGGTCGCGCACCGCATATCGAGGTTGCGACGGTACAGCCGACAACGATTCGACCACCAGCAGAGAACCCAGCCCCACCGAAGATGGAGGACTTGCTAAAACAGAACAAGGTTCTCGTCTTCCGCGGAATCAAGTTCGACTACGATAAGACCACGCTTCGCCCTGAGGCGATGCCGACAATCAACAAGATTGCCGACGCACTCAAGCGTGACCCGTCACTTTCGGTAGCTATCGAAGGCCACACGGATGGACGGGGCAGTGATGCCTACAATCTGGCCCTGTCGCAGCGTCGCGCCGAAGCAGTTGTCAACGCATTGGTGAGCATCCACGGCATCGATCGAGAGCGCCTGACCCCAATCGGGGTCGGCGAAGCGGAACCGATGGCAACCAACGACACGGAGGTCGGCAGGCAAGAGAATCGGCGGGTCGTGGTTCGCAATAGCTCCGGCTGACTCGACCTCGGCAAGACCACAACATTTGCACCCGCCACCAGGAAGATTCGAGCCTTTCACACCCATCATTGAACACTAGGACAAGGAGTAGAAAATGATCAGACTGGTTCTCTTGGTCTTGGCGATAGTCGGGGCCGTGACCGTCTACAATTGGTTCTCTGGATCAGAGGACGTCCCCGCATTTTTCCAGAGCAGCTTCCTGATCGATCATGCTTTGATCCACAGGAGCTAGGTGACATCTATGATCCATCTGCCCCCAATGGTGATCCCCGCCCTTCTCCTTGCGAGTGTTCATGCGGCTTCGGCACAGGAAGGCATCGACGATATCCTGTCCGTGGTGGACGCCTGTGACGTGCTTGCCGCGCATCCGGAAGACCCGATGCGGGTCGCTCCGGGCGTCCCGGACGCAGAGCTGGTTCCCCGTCTTGCGATCCAGGCCTGTGAGACCGCACTGGCGGGTTCCAGGGACATCGCCCGCCACGCCTTCCAACTGGGCCGCGGCTATCTTGGTCTCGACAACCGGGAAGCAGCGCTCGCGTTTTTCGGCCAGGCTGCAGAGGCGGGATCGTCCATCGCGCTCGTGTACCTCGGCGATGCAGAGCAGTTCGGCTGGGTCGACACACCTGATCCTGACCGAGCGCTCGAGTTCTACCACCTGGCCCGCTCGGCTGGCTTCGCCAACGCCGCTTTCGCCATTGATCAGATCACCCTTGATCCGGCGCTCTTCACGGCGGGAAGCATGCTCGAGGTGCTGGCCGAAGGGCGCATCGATATCGCGACGGAGTTCGCCCAAAGTGACCTCGCTCGGGCGTACCTCTACGCCTTCTACGTAGAACTCTCGCAGCGGTGTGGCGCCTTTCTGGAGCCCGCAGCTGTCCCAGCTCTGCAGTACTACCGCTTTCCCCCGGGCTGGAATGCTGCCTCCGAAGAAGGCCAGCATGAGCTGGGCGTACAAGACGTGATGGCGACCTATGACGTCGAGGTGCTGGTCGACCGCCACGGCTGCACCGGTCACGTAATCGAAACGATCGCCCAATCCTTCAACGCCATGGTTATGGCCCTGGCGGAACAATAGGTGATGTGATGCGCCGTCTGACCTCCGTGATGTTCGTTGTCGCAACGCTTTGCGCCAGTGCCGCAACGGCTCAGCAATCGAGCATGTTCATCAATCCCTTCAAACAGGATTCTGCGGGCACACCGCCCATCAGTGAGGAACGCACACAGACCAACCCCTTTGGCGATACTCCGACGAATTCCTCCACCGTTGCCCCTC
The DNA here is from genome assembly GCF_049800695.1 of Fluviibacterium sp. S390. Taxonomy (NCBI): domain Bacteria; kingdom Pseudomonadati; phylum Pseudomonadota; class Alphaproteobacteria; order Rhodobacterales; family Paracoccaceae; genus Meridianimarinicoccus; species Fluviibacterium sp. S390. The sequence continues at coordinate 4,920 of NZ_JBNAFN010000047.1, forward strand.
GGTGTAGCAGCGCAACATCGCTTGGCCGTGCGGAGCTTCGCAAGTCGGACATGGCGTTGGCCCTGTGCGAGAGCAGATACACTGACCTCGACGACGAGTGGGTCTTCATCCTTAGCTATGTGTCTGGCTTCAACGAGTTTCTCGAGGAGAGGGGGTCGTTCATGGATCCAACCGGCGCTTGCGCACGCGTTGCCGAGCCCCGTCATCGGCTCGGGCTGACCTATGAAATCACTGACTATGCCACCGACTACCTACTGGGGCGGCTTGCCCCCTCCGAGCGCATTGAGCGGCTTGACGAGATGCTCAAACCCTTCCGGGAGGACTGGAAGCGCATACCGTTTATTCTTCGGGAGTTGAACATCTGGTCGCGAGAGGGTCGCCTGGATGCCACCAGCATCGCGACGCGCGGCATGTGCAGTGACCCCGAATTCCAGTTCTTTTGGTCGCGTGCTCTGGAGTATGCGCAACGTGTGCCAGGAACGGATCAATGAGATCGGTGCTGGCTCTTCTGGCAAGCCTTTCGGTCACTATGGCCGAAGCGCACATCGCTCCGTCATTACTTCCCACCCTAGGAGTATCAACGGGAAGCACGGACATGGACTTGCACCTGGCCAAGATGTCTGCCCGCCCGGCATTCAACAATGCTGCCCGTGGTGGCAGAACGACTGCTGGAAGCTCGACATCGTCCGCTCTTCCAACTGTGACCCGCACCGCCCCCGTTCGGAGCGCTCCTTCTGCCAGGGCATCCTTCCAATCCACTGCAGCACGAGGAGCTACCAGGACACAGTTCAACCGAGCAAGTACCCCGCGAAAGGCAACGACTGCGACAAAGGCCTCGGGGGCGGTCGGCCACAAACAGTCGCGCGCTACACCCCGAGCTACATTCAATCGCACGGCGCGCCGCGGAACCCTTCGTCAATCGTTCCGTCACCATGCTGGCTATCCGGATGCGGTACGCGGGACAATCCGAACACGCACCTTGAAGAAAGGAGAGACGCTCTACCGCGCTCACAGCGGCGCTGTGAGTGGGCGCTATGCCTCTCCGAACAAACCAACCTCGACAAAGTCAGCTCGCAGCTCACTTGCGCTTCCCAAGAGCAACCGAGCAACCCAAATGTCCAAGTATGTCGCTCGCGGAGGCGAGCGGGTTAAAGAGTCTGTTGTTGCCGCAGCGAATGGTCGCCCAGGAGGTGGACGGCAAAGCTTCTTCCTTGATGCAAAACCAGGCTTCAAGCCTGCCGGCTGGCTCAAAGGTGGCCTCTCAGCCAACTTTGGGCGCCATAATCGATCGCCGATGCAGCACTTCCTACGATGATCCGACGACTGGTTCTGTGTTCGCTCAACTCGACTAGGTAACATAATATCGACTAAAACATATACTTGCGCTAGGGGGTGGATTCACAAACGAAGTGCAAATTTTGTACGAATACAGAGAGTTGCATGGAGTATGAAGAATGGGAACCCACTATTGTCACCTGAAGCTGGACGAACGGCGCAAGCTCGCAAAGTGGCTGGAAGCCAAAATGCCGGTCTCAGAGATTGCGGATAGATTGTGCCGCGACCCCTCGACGATCTACCGGGACATTAAGCGGAACCGATATACTGACGAAGAAATACCGGAGCTGAACGGCTATCACGCTCTCGTCGCTCAAGACAAATACGAGCAGCGCCGTGCTGTCCATCGCAAGATGATCGCTCATCCTGAACTCAAGGCCGCCATCGAGGATCGGCTGAAGGCTGGCTGGTCGCCAGAGCAGATAGCCGGTCGCATGCGATTGGAACGTCATCCGATCCGCGTGAGCCACGAGACGATCTATCGCTTCGCCTATTCCAAGGACGGTCGCGAGGAGCAGTTTTATCGGCACCTTCCCGAACATCGCCGCCGCCGCAGGCCGCGTGGCTATCGCAAGCATAACCGGACCCACATCTTCGACGTTCAAAGCCTGTCCCACAGGCCTGAGCGCATCTCTGAGCGTGCCGAGTTCGGCCATTGGGAGTGCGACCTGATGATGTTCCGCAAGGAGCATGGAAAGGTGAACGTGACGTCTCTGGTCGAGCGCGTCAGTCGTTTCGCCGTTGTCATGCGCAATGAGGATCGCCAATCCAAACCGATCATGGAGGCGCTGATCCAGGGGCTAGCTCCCCTGCCCGCCGATGCACGCCAGTCGATCACCTTTGATCGCGGCACCGAGTTCTCCGCCTGGCGGCACCTGAAAGCCGGGATAGGTGCAGATGCATGGTTTTGTGACCCACAAGCTCCGTACCAGAAAGGCACAGTCGAGAACACGAACAACAGGCTGCGGAAGTATCTCCCCAGATCCACCGAACCGACGGCGCTGACAAATCGATACTTGAGGTCGATTTGCCACCGCGTCAATTCCACGCCGCGCAAGTGCCTCGGCTACCGAACGCCCGCTGAGGTGTTTCAAAGCGAGCTGATGGAGTTACAGAACCGGCTGGAGTAAAACGACATATCAGGAACTGCACTTCACCGTGAGCTCACA
>NZ_JBNAFN010000048.1:0-7304 GCF_049800695.1 Fluviibacterium sp. S390
GCGCTCGGCGCCTTTCTCGATTTTGTCGAGGCCGATATCAAGGCGCATCCGGATCGCATTCGGGCGTTCGATGGGGCTTTGCGTGGCCGTCTTGCAGCACTTGTCGGAGACGTTGACGTCGATCTCGATGCGCCGCTATCGCCCGAGGATGAATGAGCGGCGATAGCGTGCCCGCAGGGGCGCCCTTTGTCGTAAACGGATGGTCGATTTATGCGCATCCGCTCTTTCTGGACCAGCTCGAAGGGCTGACCCTGGAAGTTGAAGCGCGTAAGGCACGCGATCCAAAGACATGGCGCAAGAAAAATTCCGCGAAACGGCTGGCCGCCATCTTCAAGCTGGTCACCGAGGCCATACCGGCAGATCCGAGTGCCGCCGCCTTCCGGCAAGGCGGCACGCTCGGGGATCACCGCAAGCATTGGTTCCGGGCGAAATTCTTCCAGCAGTATCGGTTGTTCTACCGCTTCAACAGCGATGCCAAAGTCATCGTGGTGGCCTGGGTGAACGACGACAAGACCCTGCGCGCCTACGGCAGCAAGACGGATGCCTATGCGACGTTCAAAGGGATGCTGGAAGATGGAAATCCACCTGACAATTTCGACGCGCTCTTGAAAGAAGCTGCAGCGGCGGACAAACGGTTCGAGACGTCTCTCAAAGCGGCGCCCGATCGGTAAGTGGCCCGGTTAGCTGTGAACCTAACGGTCTTCCCGTTCACGGCACCACTGTGGGTGATGTAGCATCGACCCATAGCATAGTCGGAGAAAGCGCAATGGACCCAACGGGTAAGGAACAGCCGCACCTCGGTCTCGAGGAGCATTTCCGTGGCGACTGATGTCAATTCGTATGACGCGTGGTTTCGCGCGCAGTTACAGACCGCGCTTGAGGATGCACGCGCGGGAACTTCACAGGTTCAGGTAATGCAGGCCGCGCAGGCTTTGATTGATGCGAAGCGCCAGGGCCAATCCAAGCCCTGACCAAGCCTTGGAGGTCAGCGCAGTCTGACCACGTCACCCTGAAAAGCGAAAGCGGGCTTTTTGTCCTTTGGAACTCAGACCCTGATCCAAAGGAAAATCCCCATGACCAAGCCCAAACCGGCGAACCCGACTCTTTCAATCTCCGAAGCTAACCTCACCTCTGTGCTGGCGCAAATCGGCGCGGAGATCGACCACCAACCCCTGCGCAGCTCAGCGCTCGCGCGCATCATGCGCGAGACCTTTCTTGGCAGCGATGCCGGCGGTGCCTGGGACTGGCGCATGGCCTACGACCTGATGCAGGCCGCGGCCGTCCAGGTGCTGCTGCGTGAGGCCTGCGCGGCAGGTGACATCGCCGCTGCAAAGCTGCTTGCCTCTCGGCTGCTGACGGAAACGCGACGGTCAGAGCAGCAGATCCGACTGCAGCAGTTCTCCACGCCGTTGCCTTTCGCGGCAATGGCCGTGCTGGCGGCAGCCATTCGCAAGGGCGAGACCGTTCTGGAGCCCTCGGCGGGCACCGGTGCCCTGGCAGCTTTCGCTACCCGGGCCGGTGCCACGCTTGTGCTCAACGAGATCGACCCCTTTCGCCAGCGCCTCCTACGCGTGGTTTTCGGCGGCGAGGTGACGGGTCACGATGGTGAGCATATCGACGATCTGCTGCAGACGCCGGTCCTGCCCGACGTCGTGGTGATGAACCCGCCTTTCGCCTCCTCGGTCGATCGCTCCCGAGACAAGCACATCGCCGTCAAGCATCTCATCGCGGCTGCCAAGCGTCTTGCGCCCGGTGGGCGGCTTGTGGCGATCATGCCGCAGGGTTTCACGTCTGAGCGCGATGCTGCGCATTGGTCACGCGCCTGCGGTCTCCTGACGCCGCGATTGGCGTTGACGATGCCGGGGCAGGTCTACCGCAAGCTCGGCACCTCGGTCGAAACCCAGCTCATGGTCTTCGACAAGGTGCAGGAAGACGGCGAGATGATCCGCGCCACTTTGTGCGATCTGGATGAAGCCCTTCCATTTGTCGATGCCGTGGCCGCAACACGGACCGAGATGAGCCCGGCCCAACGGGTTGAAGCGATCCCTCATGCTCGGCCGACCGTTCGATCATCTGTCCCGCGCAAGACCGTTGCCGGTGTTATCACCGCCCCCACAGCCAGGGCCAATGCCGTCCGTCCGCTCAGCTTCACGAGCCTTCAGACCCCGCGCAACAACATGCCCATCTCAGACATCTATGCGCGCTACCGTCCGCAACGGATCGAGATTGCGGATGCGCAGGAACATCCCACGCCGCTCGTTGAAAGCATCGCCATGGCCTCGGTTGCCCCGCCCATGCCCTCAAACACGGGCAGTGATGACTTGCGCCTGCCCGCCCGGTTGATCGAGGAGGGAGATCTCTCCGAGGCACAGCTGGAAACCATCATCATGGCGCATGACGCCCATGGGCGTGACCTCCCGGGGCGCTTCACCATCGACGAGGACCAAACCAAGCTGACGCGCGCCGATGACGACCCGGACGCACGGCCGTATCGCCTCGGCTATTTCCTCGGCGACGGCACCGGCTGCGGCAAGGGGCGCGAATGCGCAGGGCTCGTCCTGGTGAACTGGCTGGCCGGACGCAGAAAGGCGATCTGGGTCTCCAAATCCGCCACGCTTATCGAGGACGCGATCCGCGACTGGACCGATCTTGGCGGTTCGCCCGCCGACATCCAGCCGCTCTCCAAATGGAAACCGGACCAGCCCATCCCGATGGGTGACGGTATCCTCTTCGTCACCTACGCCACGCTGCGCTCGGCGGGCAAATGCGGCACCACGCGGCTGAGCCAGATCCTCGACTGGATGGGCGAAGACTTTGACGGCGTCCTCGCATTTGATGAGGCCCATGCCATGCAGAATGCGGCCGGGTCCGAGCAGGGCAGGGGGGTCAAACCCTCCCAGCAGGGCCTTGCGGGCCTCCGGCTGCAACTGGCCGCACCGCGTGCTCGCGTCTTCTACATCTCGGCCACTGGTGCCACGAGCGTGCACAACCTCGCCTATGCCGCGCGACTGGGGCTCTGGGGGCAGGGCCCCGAATATCCCTTCCCGAGCCGCGAGGGTTTTGTGTCGGCGATGGAAGCCGGCGGCGTTGCCGCCATGGAGGTGGTCGCGCGCGATCTCAAGACGCTCGGGCTCTACACGGCGCGCGCCCTCAGCTTCGATGGGGTGGAGTATGACGTGCTCGAACACGCACTCACTCCGGCCCAGATCGAGATCTACGATGCATACGCGGGTGCGTTTCGGACGATCCACCACAATCTCGAAGCTGCACTGACCGCGACTGGCGTCAACGATGCCTCGGGCGAGACCAATGCCTCGGCCGCACGCGCCTCGGCCAAATCCCGCTTCGAGAGCACGAAGCAGCGCTTCTTCAACCATCTCCTGATGGGCATGAAGGCCCCGACCATCATCCGCGCCATCGAGGACGACCTCGCGGCGGGCAATGCTTGCGCTATCCAGGTGGTTTCGACAGGCGAGAGCCTGCTGAAGCGGCGACTTGAGACGATGGATCCGGAGGACGAGCTCGTCGAGGGTGCCTTGACGCCGCGTGACTACGTCCTGGGATACCTCGAACAGGCCTTCCCCATCCATGCGCAAAAGCTTGTCGAGATCGACGGCAATATGGTGGCCGAGCCGCTCCGCGATGAAACTGGCGCGCTAGTTGTCTCCCGCGAAGCGCTTGCCCTGCGCGATGCGGCCATGATGGAGTTGATGACGCTGGCCCCGATCCCTTCGGCGCTGGATCAGATCCTCTGGGCTTTTGGCGACGAGGCCGTCGCTGAAGTCACGGGGCGGTCGATCCGGCCCCTCAGGGCCGAGGACGGCCATCTTTTCATCGAAAAGCGCAGCGCCAGCAGCAATTCGTCGGAGACCCAAGCCTTCATGGACGGCGAGAAGGATATCCTGATCTTCTCCGATGCAGGCGGCACGGGCCGATCTTACCATGCGGCCCAAACGGCGAAGAACCAGAAACGGCGGCGGCACTATCTTCTGGAGCCCGGCTGGCGCGCGGATGCGGCCATCCAGGGGCTCGGGCGCACGCATCGCTCGGCTCAGGTCAGCGCGCCCTTCTTCCGGGTCTGCACCTCGGATGTGCATGGCGAGAAGCGTTTCACCTCGACGATTGCCAAACGCCTCGACCAGCTGGGGGCCTTGACCAAGGGTCAGCGCGAGACCGGCTCGCAGGGCATGTTCCGCGAGGAGGACAATCTCGAAAGCCCGATCGCACGGGCGGCGCTGCGTGGGTATTTCGCCGATCTTGCCGCCGGGCGCGCCGAGGCGATGAGCTATGAGAGCTTCTCCGACTGGACCGCTTTGCGGCTGATCGACAAGAACGGGGTGCTGCTCGAAGAGCTTCCCCCGATCCAGCGGTTTCTGAACCGAGTGCTGGCGTTGCCCATCCACATGCAGAACGCGCTCTTTACCGAGTTCATGGCGAGAATATCCGACCAGACGGAACGGGCGCGTGCGGCGGGCACGCTCGATCTCGGCGTGGAGACCCTGCGTGGCGAAAAGATCGAGCAGGTCTCCACCGAGGATCTCTGGACCTGCCCGAAATCCGGCGCCGTGACGCGGATTATCGGACTTGAGGTGACGGACCCAGTGTATGTCCTGGTCGCCGAAGAGGCCATATCGCGCAATCCCGACAAGCTGCCGATGGTGAATCGCGCCTCCGGTCGCGCGGCGCTCATCTCGGCGCGGCCCATGCAGATGTATGACGAGGACATTGTCACGCTGATGCGCAAGGCGGTGCGGCCAAACGGGTCGAGCTATCTCGAAGAGGCACGGTTTGAGTCCTCGGCTTGGGAAGAGATCGACAGGCCCGAATTTGCGCAGATTTGGGAGGCCGAGGCTGCGTCCCTGCCAAAAACCACCACGACCAAGCTCTACCTGCTGACCGGGCTGCTGCTGCCGATCTGGAAGGACATTCCGACCACCAATGAGCGCATCTACCGGGTCACGCCCGACGGGGCGACCGCGATGATCGGGCGGACTCTGAGCGAGCAAGGCGCGGCCGCGCTGCGCGCCCGCTTCCTCGTGTCCAACCCGCAAACACCGCAGGAGATGTTGACCGCCGCCCTCGGCACCACCGCACCTGTCGATCTGGGCCGGGGTCTGACCCTGACCCGTCGCCGGGTCGCAGGCGAGATGCGCCTTGAGTTGGGCGGTGCGGATCGGGGCATGATCGATGGCCTCAAGGCGCTCGGCTGCTTCACCGAGATCATCGCCTTCCAGTTGCGTGTGTTCCTGCCGCATGGGGACGGGATCGACACGGGAAGCATTCTGGCCCGGATCGTGGGGCAGCGAGTCGCCAAGGTGGCAGAACAAGCCGCCTGAAAAGTCAAAGCGAGCTTCCGGTCGGGCGGCGTGGATGGGATTTGGCCGATCTGCGCTTTCCGGGCGCGCGCTGACCAATGCCAGGCCCGGCCCCCCCAAATTCAGATAAGAGGACAGACCCATGACCAATCCCCAGATCGACTATGCCGCAATGGCGGCTCAGTGGCGTGCAGAGCGCGAAACCACGTTGAAGGCATCCAGAGTGGAGCTGCTCGCGCAACTACGTGCGCTTGGCATCAGCGAGGTCGCTGTCGAATACGAAGGCTATGGCGACTCCGGCAATGTCGAGGATGTGACGGTGCAGCCTGCAGAGGTCCAACTGCCGGAGCCGCTTGCCACAGAGGTTGGCGACTTCGCCTGGTCGCTCGCCTATCACCATCACCCGGGGTTCGAAAACAACGAGGGCGGCTACGGCACGCTGACCTGGGACATCACCGCCGACAGTGTCACCTTGGATCATGCCGACCGCTATGTCGAATGCTCGCACAGCTATGACGAGGGGCTGTGAGATGGCCCATCCGCTTCATCATGCTGAAAGCTCTGCCCGGAAATTCGGCGGGGTGCCGTCTGACTATCAGGCAGTGCACGACTGGTTCGACGCCTCAAAAGAGCACCTCGCGCTGTTCACGCACAGGGCGCTTCGCCACCATGCCCAAGGCCTGTTTGAGGCTGAACGCGCCTTCGGCCTGACCCTGACCAATAGCGCTGGTCGAGAGATCCCCGTGCGCTGGATCGGTGAGCAGCATGTCCGCGAAGACTGTCAGGGCCGTATTCCGAGCATGGCGGATTGGCTGCGCCGAATCCAGCCCGAACCATGGATGGCCAATGGCCATATCGATAGCCATGTCAGCAGGGAACCCTGCGGCGACCCAAGGTCTGCCTGGGCCTCCGAGGTCGCGGCCGGAAAGACGATCCTTGGCCTGAAGGATTGGATGGCGGCGCGCGCGACGCAAGTCACGCAAAGCGCCTGACAGCTCTCGGCCGTTTGCCAAACGAATGCTGCGCGGAAGCCCGGTTGGACGACCGGGCTTCTTGCGTGGTTTCCCCACCATTCTTCTTGAGGAGGTTCGCATGACACTCGATGACATCAAGGCGGCCGTTGATGCCGGCCAGACCGTGCATTGGGCCAATACCGGCTACGTTGTCCACAAGGACCGGCTCGGTCAGTACCTCATCACCTATGTGCCGAATGGTAGCTGCATCGGTCTGACCGACCGGGGCGGGCACCGGTTGAACGGAAAAGAAACGGAGTTTTTCGTCGCGCAATCGAAGGACGCCGCAGAAAATCCAAGCAGCCAATCAAGACCAGACGGGCAGGGGAGGGGCGTAGCACCCGGAGGCGCGGGGGCCTTCCCACTCGGACGGCAGCTCTGACCCGTGGGCGGGGCTGAAAGGAAAGCAGGCTTTCTGATTTGTGATCCCTCAAGGGGTCGAGAAAGCAATCCCGGATGCGTTGGCAAAAACGTCAGGCACCGGCCAATCCAAAAGGAACCATCCCATGTTCGCAGGAACCCTCACCCGCAATGTCGAGACCGCAGCCGCCGAGTACACCGGCATGATCCACTCGACGCGCTTTGACATCGCCATCCAGTTGGAGGCGCGGGCCAAGATGTCCGAACGCAGCCCGGATTTTGACGTGACGGCAGTCAACAAATCAGGCCGCAAGGTGCGCATCGGCACGGCCTGGAACGAGACCGGCAACACCAGCGGCAACCCCTACATCTCGATGCAGATCGATGTCGGCTTGGGCCCCTTCCGGGTCAACGCGGTGCAGACGAAAGAGGCGCGCGCGGCCCAAAGCGGCGAATTCGAGATCATCCCGCTGGTCTCGAACGGCCTGATGAAATCCGGCTCGATCTCGGGGGAGCTCACCGCCATGGACGCCGACAACGCCTTCACCGGCTACATCGCCAACATGATGTTCGATCTGGAGTTCATGCTGATCGAGAACAGCTACAAATCCGAGGA
>NZ_JBNAFN010000049.1:0-6419 GCF_049800695.1 Fluviibacterium sp. S390
GGGCGGATCAGTGCCCGCGTTCTGCGGGTCGTTGATGTCACGGGCCGCACGCGGCGTCGCCAGGACGAAGAGCGCCGCGACATGCAGGCAAAGCACCGAGAGGAGCGCAGCCACCTGGTTGCGTTCCATCGAGAGCACAGGGCCTCCCAGATGGAAAGTTTGGACACGCGCAAGGAAATCATGCGCCGGGAAGTGAAGGCCGCCCACGCGCCGGACATGGCCCGCATGGCGGATCGGCACAAACAGGCTGAAGTTGAGGCCGATCGCCAGAGGCAGATGCGCGCCGCCGAGCGGGAGCAGGCAGAGCAGAAGACCGAGCGGCTGATCAGCCAAGCGGAGAAGCTCTACAAATCCATGCAGCGGGATCGCAGCCGTGACCGGGGCTTTGATCACGGGCGGTAGGACTATCTTCCTGTAGAAACGTAAGACGATTTGTGATACGCTGACTTGTGACAGAGATGATGCAGTTCGAATGGGATGAAACGAAGTCCGAAGCCACCCGCGAGGCCCGGGGCTTTGGCTTCGAAGAGGTTGCGGGGGTCTTTCTAGATCCTGACCGCGTCACTTTCCCAGATGAGCGCAAGGATTACGGCGAGCCCCGCTGGACGGTCTTTGGAGAGATCGAGGGGCGTCTCTTTGCGGTGTCCTACACGCTGCGTGGAGAGGTCATCCGTATCATCTCGGCCCGGAAGGCCAATGCACGAGAAAGGAGGCGCTACGATGGCCACAAAGACATTCAGACTTGATCCCGCCACCTCGGCAAAGCTCAGCGCGGAGGCCAAGGCGCGCTATGACGCCACCTCGGACGCGGAGATCGACTATAGCGACATCCCCGACATGGGTGATGTGGACTGGCAGCGCCCTGGCCCCAAGCCCACGGTGACGATGCGGCTTGATGAAGACGTGATCGGCTACTTCAAGAGCGAGGACCCCAAGGGCTACACACGTCGCATGGCGTCGGTGCTGACCGCCTTTGCCCGCCGCAACCAGCAGAAACCCAGCCCCGAATGACGGATCGCGTATAGGAGGCTTGCCCTGCCTCCTGATCCAGCAAGCCCGTGGTCGATATCGCGGGCTTTTCTGTGTCCGGAGTTATCCACAGCCTGCCATGGTCAAGACGTTCTCCGATTGTCGATCGTGCCGATACCGTGGCACGATGGAGTGCTCGCGATGATCCTGCATCGCGTCTGCCGCGCCATACACATACAGCAGTGGCAAGACGGGGGCAGGGCGTTGGTCCTGGTGTTTCTTTCGAGATCCTCCAGACGGTTTGCCGAAATCAGCGGATCAGTTCGGCAACGCATGCGGGCCTTGAGATTGGCAATGCGACCCCGCCCGGTCTGACCTGCAAGGGTGGCCCGCACCAGTGGCCTCTGGCCACCCGTGTATCCCCTTGCAGCTCCGCCCCTTGGGAGGGGTTTGTTCGCGCCATCAAGGCCGCACTGGTCGCGCGCCTTTGATCCAACAACAGCAACCCCGAGGAGGAGCTCATGACTGAAACAGAAACCAACACCCCAAACCGCCCGACACACCGTTTGTTCCATGTGACCGGCGAAGGCGAGAAAGCCAACTGGATGCGCATCGGCGCTGCCTGGAGCCACAAGGACGGCAAGGGCTTCAACATCGATCTGGAATACATGCCCCAGAAACCCGGTCGCATCGTCCTGCGCGAAGAGACCGATCAGGCCAACGAGGGAGACGGGCAATAGCCCCTCTCCGTTTTCCTAAGACAGGATTTGACCCATGAGATTTGAAAGGACCCATCATGAAGGAAGATGTATATGACCGCATAACCAACCGTATCGTCGAAAGCCTGGAGGCCGGTGTCCGGCCCTGGCTGAAGCCTTGGAACGCCGAGCATGCCGCAGGCAAGATCACCCGGCCCTTGCGCCACAATGGCCAGCCCTATTCCGGCATCAACGTGTTCATGCTGTGGATGGAGGCCGAAGCTGCCGGATATTCCGCGCCGATCTGGATGACCTTCCGCCAGGCCCGCGAGCTGGGCGGACATGTCCGCAAAGGCGAAAAAGGTGCCTTGGTCGTCTATGCCAACAAGATCACCAAAACCGAGACGGACAATGAAACCGGCGAAGAGGCTGAGCGCACGATCCCCTTCATGAAGGGCTACACCGTGTTCAACGTCGAGCAGATCGACGAGTTGCCTGCCCATTACTACGCCAAGGCCGCAGAGCCCGTTCTTGACCCAGGTGCACGCCTGGAGCCTGTCGAAGCCTTCCTTGCCGCAACCGGTGCCGATGTGTCCCATGGTGGCAATCAGGCCTTCTACATGCCGTCCCAGGATCGGATACAGATGCCCCCGTTCGAGTTCTTCCGCGATCCGGAAAGCTACTATGCCACGCTGCTGCACGAGACCGTGCATTGGACCAAACACACGTCCCGCCTTGAGCGTGACTTTGGCCGCAAGAAATGGGGCGATGAAGGCTATGCCATGGAAGAGCTGGTTGCTGAAATCGGTGCAGCATTCCTTTCCGCCGATCTCGGTATCACGCCGGATATCCGCGATGATCACGCCAGCTATATCGCGTCCTGGCTGAAATAATGACGAGCTCGTCATTACTTCAATTATCACGAGGACGGCATAATGCGGAGGAAGTCCGCCAATGCCTTTGTTTCCCTGGCGGTCTGTTCACTTTCCTCCGCATAATTTTTGATGCGCGTCAGAGCGTATCCAACCAGTCGAGCACGCCCTGGTCGCGCCGCCATGATGGCGGACTATCGGTCTTTGGTCTTTCGACCCGCTCCAGTGCTTTCCGTTTGGTCTCCAAGTTGGCCTGTGCATAGTGGTTGGTGGTCTCAAGGCTGACATGACCCAGCCAGCTTCGGATGACCGTGACGTCGACGCCGGCGGCGACCAAGTGTACGGCCGTCGCGTGCCGGAAGCTATGCGGCGTCACATGTTTTCTCGCCAGCGTCGGCGCGGTCTTTTCAGCCGCCCTGACATAGTCCGCCAGCTTGAACCGAACGCCCGAGGCGCTGAGAGGGTTGCCGTAGCGGTTTACGAAGAGAGGTTCATCGGCCGGCCTCGGTATTCGCTCAAGCAACGACCTCAGCAAGGCGACCGTTTCCGGCCAAAGCGGGCTGATCCGTTCTTTCCGGCCTTTTCCGTACAATCGCACGCAGGCCGGAGCATCGAACCTGATCGCCTGGGGGCGAAGATCAAGCGCTTCCTGGATGCGCGCGCCGGTATTGTAGAGCAGCGACAGCAAGACATGGTCCCTCTGGCCGATCAACGTGGAGCGGTCGGGTTGAGCCAGGATCGCCTGCACTTCTTCGGGTTCGAGGTAATCTGGCGCGCGGATCGGTGCCTTTTTCGTCGGCACGTTCAGAACCTCCGCGCATTGCGCCATGAACTCCGGTTCGCGCGTTGCCACAAAGCCGAAGAAGCTGCGCAGGGCGGCGAGGCGGCAGTTCCGGGTGCCGATTGTGTCACCGCGTTCGACCTCAAGATGTTGCAGGAAGGCGATGACCTTCGCCGCGGTCAATTCGCTCAGCGCTAGGCGAACAACCGGCTTGCCATGCCGGGCCGCGACAAATTGCAGAAAGAGCCTCCAGGTGTCCCGATACGACTTGATGGTATGCACAGAGGCGTTGCGTTGCTGGACCATCCAGTCAGTGAAGAACATGCGCAGCAATTGGGGGAGCGGATCAGATTTCATGGTGCCACCTCCGCCGGTTCAGCGTTGCCGGGCGAGGTGAAGGCCCGGAACCGCTCACTCGCTTCATACAGCAGCTCCTGGGTCACCGTGATGTAGACCAGCGTGGAGTTGATATCGCGGTGGCCGAGATATGTTGCAAGATACGGCAGCTTTTCCTGCGGGTTCACACCTTGTCGGTACCACTCGAGGATCCGGTGAACGACAAAGGTATGTCGCAGGTCATGGATGCGCGGCCCGGTCTTGCCCGTGGCCGGTTTGAGACCAGCCATGCGCAGAATGGCAACAAGGTGGGTGCTGATAGTTGCCCGACAGTAATAGCGGTTCTTTTGATCGTGCCAGAACAAACCGGCGTCTGGGCTGCGAGAGACCTTGGCCTTCTGCCGCGCTTCGAGAAGCACGCACAGAGCATCCATCGCGCTGTCCGACAGCGGCAGAATGCGGGACTTGAAGAACTTCGTCTCCCGGATCGCGATTGTTCCGGCCTGCATGTCAATGTCGCCAAGCGTCAGCCTTGCGATCTCGCCGATTCGCAGCCCGGCGCAATAGGCCAGAACCAACATCGTGTAGAGGTTGATCGGACGCGAGGGCGCGCGCGGCGATGGGTAGGTCCGGGCAATTGCCAGTAACCGCTGGATGTCCTCGGGTCTGTAGATATAGGGACGCCGCCAGCTGCGCACGACTTGTTTTTCGGGCCGGTTATTCGGTCGCCGTTTGGGGCGAGTTGGGTCGTCATGACACAGTGCCTTGTTCAGGATACGTGCCAGTCTCTCGCATTCGACAGGATGATTTACATTGGACTTTGTCTGGCGATATTGCGCAAGCAGCGTCTCCAACGGCTTGCCATCAAGATCGGGCCTTTGCTGCAGAAAGCGGTCGAACCGGCGGCAAATGACGTCGGCCGCCTCATACCGGTAACCTCGGCGCTGCATCCGCTCGACATGGTTGCGCATCAGCTCTCCCAATGAACTTTCGAACGGTCGAGGTTGCCGCAACGCCTCGAGTGCCTGATTGGGATCAGGGGCCATCAAAGCCCGTATTACGCCCGTGTCACTGTGGGCATTATAGTCACGGCGAAGGTCGGAGATCGGATTGCTCCCAATCCTTCCTTCATGCGCCAGGGCATCGAGGAAGCGGGCAACAATCCGGGCGCGGTGCAGCACCGTTGAGCGGGCCCAAACCTCACCGCGCTCACGCAACCAGTATTCAAGTGCTTGCCGGCCGGTTGCGCCAAACCGCAACACCGCCTGCCGGAAGCTGTTCAGCGCTTGCCGATAGTAGATTGGCGTTATCGCGCAGTTCAATGGAAGCCGGGCGATGTAGTGCTCGATGATCTCATCGCCATCCTCGGGCCAACCTCTCATTGTCTCACCTCCCGGTCTGGAAGGTTGATGGCAATCGAACGCAAGTCTTCGGTGGCGAGCTTCAGATAGGGCGCTGTCGATTCCGGGGATCGGTGGCCAAGTACATCGCCAATGATCTTGCGCGGGGTGGATGCCCTCAGCATGCTGACCGCACGGGCATGGCGAAAGATATGCGGCCCGCGCTTGCCAGCAAGCTCAATTCCGGCGGCAGCGAGGCGCCGTTTGACCACACCATAGAGGCCGCCCGCCTTCATCGACTGATAGGGTGCACGGCTCCGCAGGAATACGGTGCGGACATCCGCGTCCGGACGGCCGTCCCGCAAGTAACGCAGGATCGCTTCCCCCACGGGTTCCATCAGGGGCAGCATAGCCGTGGCATTGGTCTTGGAGCGTTGCACCCGAAGAGTATCCGCCCGCCAGTTGATATCCTCGATCTGCAGGCGGCCGACCTCGCCGGACCGAAGGCCGTAGTTGGCAAGAAGCTGCAGGATCGCGTGATCACGCAACCCCAAGGATGAGCTGTCCTGCCCCGCAAGCTCAAGAACCGCCGCGATCTGTTTGACGGTCAGGATCGACGGAATGCCCTCATGGGCGTAGAGAAGCGGGGCAATCACATGACCCGAGAGATCGTCCGCATGCAGCTTGCTCCGGTGCAAATGTCGCAGGAAGCCGCGTAACCGTTCGGCGACATCCTTGAGCGATTTGCGTGTCAGGCCCGGCGCCCTGATATCCATATAAGCATCGATGTCGCGCACGCTCAGATCGGCAAAATCGGCTTTTCTGTATCGCTGGATGAGCCATTTGCAGAAGTGGCGCGCCTCCCACATCAGCGCCGTGATCGAAGGCTCGGCCAAACCGCGTTCGTGTCGCAGCCATCGCTCATATTGGTCGCAAACCTCGCGGGTGAGACGCTCCGCTTCGTTTGCAGCAGGCAGAGCCGGCGGCCATTTCGGCAGAGCGGAGCGCAGCAAAGCGTAAATCCCCGACCGCGGTATCGATGCCCAGCTGGACCCCGGTGCGCGCCCGCGGTCCATTTGAAACTGCCGGACCGCGTAGCGCAGATATTCGGCGACAAGTTCCGGAGTGACGTCGTGCAGGTCAATCGCATGCTCTTCCAGGTAAGCGAGGAATTGACCCGCGTAGAGGCAATAATTGTGAATGACAGTTGGACTATAGCGCTGCCGGCGCAGCGTGCCGCGAAGTTCTGAAATTTCCTTGAAAGGCGATTGGGACATCGATTCCTCCTTGGTTTGATTGATCAACCCAAGAAACATCCAGCCTGAAATAATGCGCAGCAAGAACGGCACAGCCACGACCCAACACATTGAAATCAAACGGGCTACGAAATTCTCCTCCGCATTATGCCCTCCTCGCGATAACT
>NZ_JBNAFN010000050.1:0-4599 GCF_049800695.1 Fluviibacterium sp. S390
CTGGGCTGGCCGCCGAACACAGTGAAGAAAAGACCGTGATGATCGACGCGACGTATCTGAAGGCACACCGCACCGCGTCCAGCCTGGGCGTTAAAAAGGGGGGCGTGGCCGCCTGATCGGCCGAACCAAGGGCGGTATGAATACAAAGCTGCACGCCGTCTGCGACAGCCTGGGGCGACCAATCAATCTCTTCGTCACCGCCGGGCAGGTGAGCGATTACATCGGCGCACGGGCATTGGTGAGCAGCCTGCCGAATGCCGAGTGGCTGCTCGGGGACCGGGGCTATGACGCAGACTGGTTCAGAGAAGCATTGAAAGACAAGGGGATACGAGCCTGTATCCCCGGCCGAAAGCAGCGCAAGACAGCCATCAAGTATGACAAGCGTCGATACAAGCGCCGCAACCGCATCGAGATCATGTTCGGAAGACTGAAAGACTGGCGGCGTGTGGCCACTCGCTACGACCGATGCCCAAAAGTCTTCCTCTCAGCCATCGCATTGGCCGCAACCGTCATGTTCTGGCTTTGAGACAAGAACGAGTCCTGACCCTAAGAAAAGGGCAACCGAGCGTGGGAGCACGCGCGATGAGTTCATCCATGGGGCAAATGCTAGTATCGAAGAGTGGGTTAGGGTTCTGAACCAACCTCGAGGAGCTCGGAGTGGTCGCTGTTCTTGATGTTCCGAGGGGACGGTTCTATGGCCCGTGCTCCGGGCAGGACCTTCCAATCGCCTTCGAACTTTTCGGCGATACCATCAATCGCTTCACGTTCTGCGATCTTGGGTATCGCGGACCCAACACAACGGCAAAGGAGGCGGTGCCCGAGAATTGGACACTTGCTTCACGCATCCAGGGCGTCGACGAAGCCTTGCCGGAAAAGACCACATGGTACTCTCGGAACCGCCCTTTCCGTCCGCGATCGACCTTGGAGACATGGCGGAGGCCAGATGGGTCCGAGGTCTTGGTCGAACTTCGATATGATTTGGATGATGTCCCAGGAGGTGGTGTAGCTCGCCGTGGGCCTCGCGCTTTCAGGCGGGCCGAGTTGGTCAGTCGCTCTGCGCTGCAGGCAGGCTGACAGTGAGATCATCGCAGACGGGCGCGAGCGTTTCCAGTGTCATGTATCTGGCACGCTGAACCGTCCATTCCTCGGTCTGCTCCATGAGGATTGCGCCGACGAGGCGCCGGATCTCAGCGCCGGTCTTGGCGCCGACCTCCAGCTCCATCAGCCGCTCGGCGGCGAAACCGATCATCTCGCGAAGCAGGTCGGCATCAGCGCTCTTTTCCACGAGCGCACGCAGGTCCATCATCTGTTTGGTCATCGGGTGTAATCCTCGGTTCAGGTTGGGCGTCACAACCCGACCCTACCGAGAAACCCGATGGCCACCGAAAGCTACACCACGTCTCGGGGCGTCACCATGATTTGGCTCAGGATGTGTTGACCGAACAGTTTGCTCCGGGCTCTGTTGCCGCCTTCATGCATATCAACGATGGCGCCGGCGAGGGCGGGTCGGATCTCTGGTTCCTCGCATCGCATTCCGAATTGTCCGGGGATCCCGATCAAGGGAACCGACTCCTTCGCCAAGTGGCCAGTCGGCTCGCAAAGGGGGCCGTCATTGTAACCAACGCTTCACTTACTGACGCAGAATTTCAGCATGACGCATCGTTTGAACGCGCGGGAAGGCGCTGGGAATTGATCGGGCAAGCCCCGAACAAGCGGATACCTGAACGTCGCTTGCGTTTGTGGCGTGCCCTGGGAGTTGTGGGTATGTAGTATTCAGTTTTGGGGAAAAACTTCCAACGGCCGATCGTATCTGCATCTGTCCGAGCATGCGTGAAACATCATTGGCGGCCCAAGGTTGAACCACAGCCTGAGCTGCGCCAAAGATGCAATGGAAAACGCCCATTGCCTGCATCGTCGGTGACCCGAGCAATACCTCAAAACGTGCTACTCGATGCCAACCGGTGGCGGTGATTTGGTCTGGGCAAGTTGTTGTAGCAGTCGGCCGCTTCTCATTCGATGCGCACCGGACAACGAACCAAGACACGATCTGCCAATCACACGTTTCTAAATCAGCCCAGAAATGCCAGGATCCGGTGATCGTTTCCGGTTGTCTCACGCCCGTCGCAAGCTGGCAGGTCGTGCTTGAGGAGGGCCGCCGACTAGCGCCGGGAGCCCTCCACCGCCTTCGCGATCGCCTCAAACGAAGTCGAAATCCGTACCGGTGATTAGGCTGGCCGGTGTGTCGGCCAGCGTCACCTGGTCGGTGCCACCGGCTGCCAGGGTGATGATCGTGTGCTGCCCACTTTGGGAGATCACAAGGTCGCTGGTCGAATTCACCGTGCTGTGGCCCGAGAAGTCCAGCCGGTCGACGCCATCGGTGAAGTCCTTCACCACGTCGCGGCCAAACCCGTCGGTCCAGACAAAGGCGTCGATGCCCGCGCCGCCGAACAGGAAGTCGTTGCCCACACCGCCATCCAACGTGTCATTGCCCGCGCCCGCGATGAGCGCATCGTTGCCCGCAGCCCCCAGAAGCGTGTCGTCATCGGCCCCGCCGAAGAACACGTCCGCATCGGACCCGCCGGTCAGCACATCGTTGCCAGCCCCGCCCACCAGCGTGACCGAGGTGGCCATTCCGGTGGCATCAATGGTGTCATCGCCGGTCAGGCCCATGATCCGCTCGACCCCGACCCATTTGCCGACATTCAGAGTCAGACCATTGGTGTCATAGATCACCGCCTTGTCGAACCCTGCCCCGCCATCGCTGACCACATCGCCGCTTTCGCCGATGTAGAACACGTCGTTGCCGGTCCCGCCGTCGAAGATGTCGTTGCCGGCAGCCCCCAGCATGATGTCATCGCCAGCATTGCCGGTCAGCGTGTCATTGCCATCACCACCGATCAGCACGTCATCGCCCGACCCGCCGATCAGCGTGTCGTCGCCGCCGCTCCCGAACAGCAGCAGCGCATCGTTGGCGGTCGAGCCGTCGATCTGGTCGTTGCCCGCGTTGCCATTTACGCGCTCGACGCCGCTCCACCCGGCCATCGACACGCTGTCTCCACTGGCGCTGGCGATCTGTGCCTTGTCATAGCCGCCGGTGCCGGTGTCGATCACCGTGTCGAACCCGTCGATGACGAACAGGTCCGAGCCGTTGCCACCATCCATGGTGTCGGCACCCGATCCACCGAACAACTGGTCGTTGCTGTCGCCGCCCGAAAGGTCATCGTTGCCCGAACCGCCGAACAGAAAGTCGTTGGCAAAGCCGCCGATCAGCGTGTCATTACCCTGCTGCCCGAACAGCTGGTCCGAGCCGCCGCCGCCATCCAGCATGTCGTCACCGCCGCCGCCCGAGACCTCGTCGTCTCCGGAGCCGCCGTTCACGGTGTCTGCCCCATTACCCCCATTCAGAACATCGTTGCCCTGATAGCCAAACAACGTGTCGTCGCCGGAAAACCCGTACATTGTATCGGCCGCCGATGTTCCGTGCAGGGTATCCGCCGCCGTCGTTCCGATTTTTTGTGTCGACAGATTCGGCAGCAGCTGTGTGGTCGACCCGATCGAAAGCGTGGACGTCACGGTCTCTATCGCGCCGGGAGAAGTCACATCCAAAGCGATGCGGAACAGCGTCTGACCAATGTTCAGCGTGCCGGAAAATGCCGCTGAGGCGCTCATTTGCACCGTGGTGGATGTGCCGTTACTTGACGAAGACATGCTGCTTGAAAATGCGCCGGTCTTTTCCATGCTGAAAGATCCGATCGAATAGCCCGATCCCCTCAGCGTGACGTTAAAATCCACACTCGACGAGGCAATCGCCGCGCCAACATTTACCACATCCAGATTCAACTGCCCGCCGGCGTCCACGATTTGGTATTTGAAGTCGGGTGTTGGCGGCGCAGCGTTGGATTTGGTGACCACCAATTCAGTATCTAGCCCCAAAGATTCCAGTTCCGTCGCCAAGATCCTACGGGAATTTCCAAGTGTGTCTTTGATATCAACTGATGTAACTTTATAAGTGCCAGGGTTCATGGCATCGTTGAATGTCAGGCTACCTGTGCCGGTCCCATCGGCCCAACCATTGCGAATACTAACAAGATTTAGACTGCTGCCGTACCTTGGGATAGATTGGTCGAACCAGATATTAACTCTGTCGATCTCATTCTCATCTGTCCCGCTGGCGGAAAACATAGCCGTTACATCGCCGTTCGACAAATCGACAACATCCGGTAGGTCAAGGGCAGTTAGGACGGGCGCGATTGTATCTGGCGTACTGCCCTTCACCTCCATTTCAGTATCTAGCCCCAAAGATTCCAGTTCCGTCGCCAAGATCCTACGGGAATTACCAAGTGTGTCTTTGATATCAACTGATGTGACTTTATAAGTGCCAGGATTCATGGCATCGTTGAATGTCAGGCTACCTGTGCCGGTCCCATCGGCCCAACCATTGCGAATACTAACAAGATTTAGACTGCTGCCGTACCTTGGGATAGATTGGTCGAACCAGATATTAACTCTGTCGATCTCATTCTCATCTGTCCCGCTGGCGGAAAACATAGCCGTTACATCGCCGTTCGACAAATCGACAACATCCGGTAGGTCAAGGGC
>NZ_JBNAFN010000051.1:0-4454 GCF_049800695.1 Fluviibacterium sp. S390
TGAACCGCCCCGGGTTTACCGGAGAGGGTTTGGTTCAATGATTAGGCTGCTTTTTCGTCAGCGTTCAAGGCTTCGTAGAAGGCCTCTTCTGCTTCTTGCGGCGTGACGTATCCGATGGCGCTGTGCAGGCGTTCGTTGTTGTACCAGTCGATCCATTTCAATGTCTCCCATTCGACCTGGCCAACCGATTTCCAGGGGCCGATGAAGTTGATAACTTCGGTCTTGAACAGGCCGATGGTGCTTTCGGCCAGAGCATTGTCATAACTGTCCCCGACGCTGCCGACCGAGGTGTCGATCCCTGCTTCGGCCAGTCGCTCGGTGTATTTGATCGACAGGTATTGGCTGCCACGGTCGCTGTGATGGATCAGTTTGTCGGCCTCGCACGGAGCCCTCTGGCAGATGGCCTGGTTCAAGGCATCCAGCACGAAACCGGTCGACATCGAGGTCGAGACGCGCCACCCGACGATCTTGCGGGCGAAAACATCGATCACGAAGGCTACGTAAACCATTCCCTGCCAGCTGGAGACATAGGTGAAATCCGAAACCCAAAGCTGGTTTGGGAAATCCGCCGCAAACTCTCGATTCACCTTGTCGTCGGGGCATGGCTGTGCCGTGTCAGGATTGGTCGTGACGACCTTCTTGCCCCGGACAACACCCTGAATACCCATGGCTTTCATCAGGCGCTCCACGGTGCAACGAGCGATGTCGTGTCCTTCCCGGCGCAGAGCGTGCCAAATCTTGCGTGCGCCGTACCGGCACCGGCTGGCATCGAACACACGTCTGATGGCAGCCTTGTCCAGAACATCACGCTTCGCCCGCTCGGACGCAGAGGCCGGTTCGTGTTCAACGGACTTGTGGGCATAGAACGTCGATGATGCGATTCCCAGAACCCGGCAGATCGGCCCGACACCAAAGACATCACGGTGGTCGTCGATGAAGCCAATCATCGCTTGAACGGGCGGTCGAGCTCCGCCTGAGCGAAATACGCTGACGCCTTCTTCAGGATCTCGTTGGCTTGCCTGAGTTCACGGTTCTCACGCTCCAGGGCTTTGATCCGTGCCTTTTCCTCGCTCGTCGGTCCGGACAATTCACCTGCATCACGCGCAGCGCGCCGATACCAGTCCCGCAGGCTGAAAGACGAACAGCCCAGCTTCGAGGCAATGGCCCGGTAGGCGGCACTGTCGCTGCTGTAATCAGAACGATGTTCGCGGAAAAGCCGAACGCCGCGCGCGCGGAACTCAGCCGTGTAACTCGGGGAAACTTTCTTCTCTGTCATGGGGCTCACCTTTTGAGAGTTTTACTCTCCGGTAAACCCGGGGCGGTTCAATTGACTGCCAATCGATACACATTGCGTTGCTTCACGGCAAATCTGTTTTCCTTCAACTGAATGTAGCCTGCGCGGGAATCTCCCTGATCCACTTGCACCAAGTCAATGTCAGCCTTTTCCAATCGCTCACCTACATGGTTCCACCACGATTTCGGCATGTTGCCAGTTGCCTCGAAATTCAACACACCTTCCGGCATCGGTTCACCTTCCGTGTCCTGAACATCGAAGACGAAATTAACGGGGCCGAAAGGTTGAAGGATGACGAGAGGCCGCGCGTCCTGTTTGGGCCGTCTGCGGAAACGCCTTGCCCAGTCGGTTGTGTTGGCGACGTATGTGACACCAGGTTTTTGAACATGCATCAACATGGCGTTAAACGGCGCATATTCGGTGAAGCGAGAGACAAATTCGAACAGTTCTAGCTGCGCGTCGCGGGTCGCATAGAGGTTCGTGTCTGATATCAGCTGATCAATCAGCGCACGGGCGTCGTCTTCCCGCACATCGTCCTGGCCACCATGGCCTGCATGCTGAAATAGATCGCCCTGACCACCAATCCCTGCCATGTCAGACAACCACCCGCCGTTTGCCCGTGAGCAGTTGCTGCATCAGGGCCTTCTTTTCGGTGCGGAGTTTGGTGATCGATTGTGCATGCTCAGCGATCTGATCCTCTGCATCGTTCAGAACCGCTGCGATCCGTCGCTGTTCGCCAAGTTCGGGCATCAAGAAGCTGCGCTTATCGAAGGCCTTCTTTGACAACTCCAGAAAGGTTGATCCGCAGGCGTAGCGAATGAGGTCCTTCTTGAAGAACTGGAGCAAATAGAAAATGAAATCGGAGTCGAAGGCATCGGACAAAACCAGGTTCTTGAAACCTTGGTTGGTGCAGATCGGGCCAGTGGCGATTGCCATTTCACCGATGGTTGCACGAGTGCAGATCAGTATCGTGCCAGAGGGGACAAGTTTCGCAGAGGAACCCTTTAATCCGCTTTCAGTGATCATCCGTGCTGTCTTGCGAATGAAGCGCGAAGTTTGCTTCGTGATGTCGGTGGGTGTCGCCCAGTGAATATCGCCATCCCAGTTGCTGGCAACGGTGCTGTCCGGTGTTCCGCCAGATACTGTGGTGCCCGTCTCCCCCAACCGCACCTCTTTCCACGGTTGGCCCTCAAACTCAGGGAAGCGGCGTTTGCCTGTGAGGAGGGATTGCATGAGGGCGCGTTTTTGGGCTTTGGCGGTGGCCAGCAGGGCCTCCGTCTTCTCAATCGCCGCATCCCAGGTCGAGAGGATTTCCGCGATCTTTCGTTGTTCGGGGAGCGGGGGGAGTTTTAATGGTAGGCTCCGTATTGTTGGCAGACTCAGTCCTGCTTTAGCTCCGGCATCGTTCAGCCGCTGTATGGTATTGTTCATATGTTGGGATGACAAAGCATAGGCCGCGAACTCAGTCTCAACGTGGTTCGGGTCCAGCCTCAACATGGATATGTGCTGATTGATGTAGTGAGGAACATCTGGTTCATCGTGGATATACCCAACAACGCCCAGATCAGCAGTGATGGAAATCAAGACATCACCCTTTTGAAGTCTGGTGCGAAGTCCTTCATTCATCCCCTCAGGAAGCTTCACATACTTGTCTGACGTCAGCGCCAATGGGACAGTTTAGGGTAATTTGATAAGAGAGGGTTTCTGGCACATCGTAACCACCAAGGAGTGGAGATGAGACAGAAACCCGGTACCAAGCAAAGCCACGGCGAGAAGGTCGTTAAAGACATCCGCCGCGCGACGCGCAAACAGTATTCAGCCGAGGAGAAGATCAGGATCGTGCTGGACGGCCTGAAGGGCGAGGACAGCATTGCTGAGCTGTGCCGCCGCGAAGGCATCGCTCAGAGCCTGTACTACAGTTGGTCCAAGGAATTCCTCGAGGCTGGGAAGAAGCGCCTGGCGGGCGATACGGCCCGCGCGGCGACATCGAACGAAGTCAAGGATCTGCGTCGAGAATCCCGCGACCTGAAGGAAGTCGTAGCCGAACAGGCGCTGGAACTGCGGCTGCTCAAAAAAAGCATGATCGCGGATGGGGGCGACGACGAATGAGATACCCTGCATCCGAGAAACTGGAGATCATCCGCCTCG
Source organism: Fluviibacterium sp. S390 (assembly GCF_049800695.1). NCBI lineage: Bacteria > Pseudomonadati > Pseudomonadota > Alphaproteobacteria > Rhodobacterales > Paracoccaceae > Meridianimarinicoccus > Fluviibacterium sp. S390. The sequence continues at coordinate 3,443 of NZ_JBNAFN010000051.1, forward strand.
TCGAAGGCTCGCACCTGCCGACCGGGCGCACGTTGGACAAGCTCGGCATTCCCAGAACGACCTTCTATCGCTGGTATGATCGGTATCTGTCGGGCGGCCCCGAGGCGCTTGAGGATCGCAGTCCCAGGCCATCACGTGTCTGGAACCGCATCCCTGAGCCGGTGCGCGAGAAGGTCAAGGACTTGGCCCTGAAGGAAAGCGATCTGTCGCCACGTGAGCTGGCCGTGCGCTTCACCGACGTGGAAAAGTATTTTGTGTCAGAGGCTTCGGTCTATCGCATCCTCAAGTCCTACGACCTGATCACCAGCCCGGCCTATGTGGTTCTGTCCGCCGCTGACGAGTTCCACGACAAGACCACACGGCCGAACCAGCTCTGGCAGACCGACTTCACCTATCTGAAGGTCATCAGCTGGGGCTGGTTCTACCTATCGACGATCCTCGACGACTACAGCCGTTACATCATCGCATGGAAACTCTGCACAACGATGAAAACCGAGGATGTGACCGACACGCTCGACCTCGCGCTGCAGGCTTCAGGGTGTGATCAAGCAACAGTGCTGCATAAGCCGCGCCTACTCTCGGATAACGGGTCGAGTTACATCTCTGGTGAACTGGCCGATTGGCTGGAAGATCAGAAGATGGGCCATGTTCGAGGTGCGCCATATCACCCACAGACCCAGGGCAAGATCGAGCGGTGGCACCAAACGCTAAAGAACCGCATTCTGCTGGAAAACTACTACCTGCCAGGCGACCTCCGACAGCGGATCGACGCCTTCGTCGATCACTATAACCACCGGCGCTACCACGAGAGCTTGCAGAACCTCACACCCGCCGACGTCTACTTCGGGCGTGGCCAGACCATCCTGCAACAACGAGAAAGGATCAAACGAAAGACCATCGAAACGCGACGGTTGCTTCACCGCAAATCCGCCGCATAATCAACCCAGACAGATGAGCCTGACCCTCTCTTAGATCACGCAGCCATCTGTCCCAAAATCCCTGACGACGGACA
>NZ_JBNAFN010000052.1:0-4097 GCF_049800695.1 Fluviibacterium sp. S390
TGAACCGCCCCGGGTTTACCGGAGAGTAAAACTCTCAAAAGGTGAGCCCCATGACAGAGAAGAAAGTTTCCCCGAGTTACACGGCTGAGTTCCGCGCGCGCGGCGTTCGGCTTTTCCGCGAACATCGTTCTGATTACAGCAGCGACAGTGCCGCCTACCGGGCCATTGCCTCGAAGCTGGGCTGTTCGTCTTTCAGCCTGCGGGACTGGTATCGGCGCGCTGCGCGTGATGCAGGTGAATTGTCCGGACCGACGAGCGAGGAAAAGGCACGGATCAAAGCCCTGGAGCGTGAGAACCGTGAACTCAGGCAAGCCAACGAGATCCTGAAGAAGGCGTCAGCGTATTTCGCTCAGGCGGAGCTCGACCGCCCGTTCAAGCGATGATTGGCTTCATCGACGACCACCGTGATGTCTTTGGTGTCGGGCCGATCTGCCGGGTTCTGGGAATCGCATCATCGACGTTCTATGCCCACAAGTCCGTTGAACACGAACCGGCCTCTGCGTCCGAGCGGGCGAAGCGTGATGTTCTGGACAAGGCTGCCATCAGACGTGTGTTCGATGCCAGCCGGTGCCGGTACGGCGCACGCAAGATTTGGCACGCTCTGCGCCGGGAAGGACACGACATCGCTCGTTGCACCGTGGAGCGCCTGATGAAAGCCATGGGTATTCAGGGTGTTGTCCGGGGCAAGAAGGTCGTCACGACCAATCCTGACACGGCACAGCCATGCCCCGACGACAAGGTGAATCGAGAGTTTGCGGCGGATTTCCCAAACCAGCTTTGGGTTTCGGATTTCACCTATGTCTCCAGCTGGCAGGGAATGGTTTACGTAGCCTTCGTGATCGATGTTTTCGCCCGCAAGATCGTCGGGTGGCGCGTCTCGACCTCGATGTCGACCGGTTTCGTGCTGGATGCCTTGAACCAGGCCATCTGCCAGAGGGCTCCGTGCGAGGCCGACAAACTGATCCATCACAGCGACCGTGGCAGCCAATACCTGTCGATCAAATACACCGAGCGACTGGCCGAAGCAGGGATCGACACCTCGGTCGGCAGCGTCGGGGACAGTTATGACAATGCTCTGGCCGAAAGCACCATCGGCCTGTTCAAGACCGAAGTTATCAACTTCATCGGCCCCTGGAAATCGGTTGGCCAGGTCGAATGGGAGACATTGAAATGGATCGACTGGTACAACAACGAACGCCTGCACAGCGCCATCGGATACGTCACGCCGCAAGAAGCAGAAGAGGCCTTCTACGAAGCCTTGAACGCTGACGAAAAAGCAGCCTAATCATTGAACCAAACCCTCTCCGGTAAACCCGGGGCGGTTCAGGCTTGCCCATGAGAACCGATATCACGCCGGGCCAGACGTCCGACTATCTGGGGTTCGATTTGGTCATGGCAGACAATCTGTCTGAGCCAAGCGTCCTGTTGGCCGATAGGGGCTATGATGCTGACAGAATTCGCAAAAAGATGGAGGCGCGGGATATTTTGAGCCAGATCCCGATGCGAAAATCCCGCAAAATGCGCGTCGGCGTTGATCACTCTCTGTATTCCCTGCGCAACGCGGTCGAGCGATGCTTCAACAAGCTCAAGAATGCCCGCCGCGTCGCCACACGCTACGACAAAACGGCTGAGAGCTTCCTCGGTTTCATAGACATCACGTCAATCCGTCTCTGGGTCCGCCTTTTGTCAACATGACCTAAGGGCGGGGCGGTGGTTTGCAGGACAAGGTTTCCGTCAGGTTGGGATCCCTGCGAAACGCTTCCGACATATGCTATGGTTGAGGGAGGATATGTCTACCTGGAGGGGAACACATGCACGGTTACGTATATCGGAGGTCTACGGTCTGTCGCGCAGGACTGTGCGCGCTATTGGCTTTGCCTGGGGCGCAGACGGGCGCCACGACGGTCGGCGCCTTCGCCTTCAGCGGGCCGGTTATCGGTCCAGTCAACATCACCGTGAACATTCCCGGCGCCGGTGGGGCGCAGGTCCAGAAGCTGAATGTCCAGGACCGGAAGAAGTTCGAGCGGGATACGCGGGTTGTCTATAGCTGGGATCTGCATGTGGATGCCAATGGGAAGAAAAAGAACAATACGAACAGTTTGGATAGCCGGAAGCTGACTCGCCTGTTCCGGGGAGAGCTTGACGTTAAGGGCAAGCTTTTCAATCGCAGGGCCAAGGTGACCCATATGAAAGTCACGTCGGATCTGGTTGCTGAGTTTCAGTTTACGGGAAGTGCGACGGCGCAAAGGGACCCGAACGGAAACGGACTGAACTATGATATCAAGACCAAGGCCAAGGTCAGTTTGAAGGGCGATATCGATCCTCCGAACCAGCCGCCCAACGTCGTCTACGGGTCGTATTGGGGCACCGCCAAGATCGAAGATCCGTTTGTGGCCAGCCAGGCCGATCTGGCCGCCTCATCGGCCGATCCGGATGATTTCAACTATTTCATGCTCTTCGGGTTGGAAGAATTTGATTTCCAACACAATTCCGACCGGGAATTCAAGGTGTTCTACCGCAACGGACAATTCGAGCGGGTAATCTTTTCCCTCGGCCGCACCACCGGCGGGGGGGTGAGCTATTCCTATGATCCGAACACCGCGTTCTATACTCTGCCGGATATTGATGCCGTGCCTGACTTGACCACCACGCCCCAGATCGACATGAATGCGTTTGGTGCCAGCCTGCTGGCGGACTTGAGTGCTGACAATATGCTGAGCAACCCGTTCTATCTGGGCGGGCTGGTTACGGGGCTGTCCACTGCAAGTGATCCAAACGCCGGGGCCGCGTTTGGATATTCAGGCTTCGAAGGTGAACGGGAAACCGAGTACGGGCTGGCCCCGGTTCCGGTCCCGCCAGCGGCGATGCTGGGGGCCTCGGCCCTTGTGCTTCTGGGGTCGTTGCGACGGACCCGGCGGAAATCTGTGACAGGACCCGCCTGATCCCGGCGGACCCGCGTCAGGCCCGCACAGGTATCAGTTTGATATGTTTGTGGAGCCGGTCTGAGATGCTGGAGGCGCGCGGTACGTAGGTTTCTGTTGGGGACTGTTGCATTAGTCCTTTCGAACTGAAGTCGGCTTTGTTGGTTCTGACCTGAGACCTTAAAACTCCTCCACTTTTGAATAGAATCTGTCCCAAGCATTGGAGACGGAATATGAAGAAGTCACGGTTCAGCGAAGAACAGATCATAGCGATGATCAAAGAGCAGGAAGGCGGCGTCCCGACGGCTGAGGTTTGCCGCAAGCACGGCATCAGCACAGCGTCGTTCTACAAATACAAATCAAAGTTCGGCGGACTGGAGTTGTCCGATGCGCGCAAGCTTAAGGCGCTCGAAGACGAGAACGCCAAACTCAAGAAGCTGCTGGCAGAACAGATGTTGGACAACGCGATGCTGAAGGACGTCGCCTCGCGAAAGTGGTAACGCCCGTTGAGAAGCGGAAAGCTGTGGGTCACCTGTGCGAAGAGCATGGGGTCAGCCAGCGGCGGGCGTGTGACGTGTTGGACGTTGACCGATCGAGTGTGCGGTATCGCAGCACCCGGCCAGATGATGCTGACTTGCGCAAGGCCATGAAGGAGATAGCGGCTGAACGTCGGCGCTTTGGCTACCGGCGCATTCACATCATGCTTGAGCGTCAGGGCGTCCGCATGAACCAGAAGAAGCTACGGCGACTATATCGCGAAGAAGGGCTTCAGGTGCGCAAACGGGGCGGGCGCAAGCGTGCATTGGGCACACGCCGCCCGATGGTCGTGCCGCAGACCGTCAATCAGCGGTGGAGCCTGGACTTCGTTTCGGACGCCTTCACAGATGGCCGCAGGTTTCGTGTTTTGGCCGTCGTGGATGATTTCAGCCGCGAATGTTTGGCGCTTATTCCGGACACATCGCTGTCGGGCGCGCGACTTGTGCGTGAGTTGGACGCGATCATTCAGGTGCGCGGAATGCCGACAACGATTGTCAGCGATAATGGAACAGAGATGACCAGTTCAGCGGTGCTCGAATGGTGCCAGAAAACGAAGATTGACTGGCACTACATCGCTCCCGGTAAGCCAACACAGAACGCTTTCATTGAAAGTTTCAACGGCAGCTTCCGGGACGAATG
>NZ_JBNAFN010000053.1:0-3737 GCF_049800695.1 Fluviibacterium sp. S390
TCCCGGTAAGCCAACACAGAACGCTTTCATTGAAAGTTTCAACGGCAGCTTCCGGGACGAATGCCTGAACGAAACGCTGTTCTCGTCGTTAGCAGACGCCCGATTAGAGATCACCAAGTGGAAGGAGGACTACAATCAAAACCGGCCCCATTCATCACTGGGAAATCTCACGCCCAACGAATTTGTGGCCAAAATCACGTTGCAAAAACTGGCCGCATGAAGCCACAAATCAATACGCGGATTCTCCTAAAATCTGGAGGAGAGTTGGGTCTCAGGTCAGTTCTGTTGCACTATTTGGCGTCGGGCAAGGCAGCCTCTTCCTAGCAGAGTCCTATCCTGCGTTCTTGAACAGCCCAGCCACGAACGCGACTTCGTTCAGTACACCAGGATGGTTGCTCTCGAAGTGGCCCTTCTTGATCGCCCGAAGTGTTTCAATCTCTTTGAGAGTGTTTTTGGCGGCGGCAAGACTTCGGAACCCGCGTTTGGGCTTCAGCAGCTGTTTCAGTGCGCCGTGATCGCCCTCAATCCGGTTGTTCAAGTGCTTCCGATCGATATGGCGGATTGCGTCTTCGGGGCCGCATCCTCGGTTCATTTCAGCGATTACCTTGGCATAGGCATGGGCCTTGTCTGTAATGATCGCGAACGGGTGATCGCAGCGGACGGTGTCACAGGCCTGTCGCATGAACGCCCTTGCAGCCTTGGCGTTTCGCCGCGCGGTCAGACGGAAATCAATCAACTGTCCACGCTGATCAACGGCTCGCCACAAGTAACACCAGCGACCATTCACCCGAACGTATGTTTCGTCCATATGCCACTGGAGGCCTCAACAGGAGCGATGTTTCCCGTAGGCGCGTTTGCGAATTTCAGGCCCAAACTTCTGCACCCGACGATAGATTGTTGCCGCGTCTACAGAGACCCCGCGTTCCGCCAACAAGTCGCGGACGTCGCGGTACGAAAGTGGATAGCGGCAATACCAACGCACGGCCAACAAGATGACGTCACGAGGAAACCGATGATGTTTGAACGGATCACGTCGTGCCATGGAAACCTCCATCAATTGCCAAGAGCAGATTCGGGCCTGAACGCAGATAATGCAACAGAGCCGGGTAGGCACAGGGGTTAGATACCTTTTGCCACGCGCAATTTTCTAAACCATCTCCCGGTTTTTGAGTTGCTATAGCCCAAGTTGCTCCGCAAGTTTGAGAAGTCCCTCATGTGCAGGATTCAATTCAAGACCTTCTTTCACGTAGATTATTGCCCACCGCAGGTTTGTATCCTGCATAGCAATCTCAGCCAGTCTGAATTTAGATTGTGCCGTTTGTTCATCGGCACTTGAGCCAGATGAGACCTTTTTGGCAATGATCGAACTTGCCACTCGATCCGCTATATCTTCATACCGACCGAAGACGTTCGGTGGCGCAGCGTAAGAGATATTGAACTCTTGATCGCCAAAAAGAAAGCTGACAGACTTTTGTTGGAACCCGACCATTGAAATTTCACCCAAGACTACCTTCTGACCGTTCCAATCCACTATCACTTCACGGCCACTTGCTTTTCTCGACTTGTACTTTGACTCTATTCGAAGCCTGCTCCCTCGGCTGTCCGCCAACAAACCATCCAAACTATTCAGGTTTGTCTTTTTTGCAATAACAAGAATAGACACACCTCTCACGCCGTTCGGGAAAAACTTCACCTTCCCCCGGGGGTCTCCATCGTATTCATTTTTTGCCCAACCCTCAGGAAAGTGCATGTCAAAATAGCCGTTGGGATCACTGTATTCGGTGAGACCTGAAAGGTCCTGCCCAAACAAGGACGTGCTGATAGCAACGCTTGTCGCTACTCCGAATCCAATCGTCCTCAGCATAGCAGCGGGTCGTCCAATAAGGTGTCGCACGAGTATTCTCCCTTCGTTACGTCTTTGCTTCGGAACGCTTCAGTTTGGCAGTCCTTTTTTCTTTCGCAGAGGGTGGCCGGGACTAGTGGGAGTTTCCTGCGTGAACCGTCAATGTTGCCTTGCAGAGCATCTGCACAACAGAGAATTTAGGTTGGTACTATTCTGCTGGTTTGGTAAGCAAAGACAAAATGGCTTCGTTTCCGCCTTTTTCGGCTAGTTGAAGTGTTGTTCGACGATATTTAGGCGCCCAATCTGAGCCGACCGTAAGATCGAGGTTCGGGTTTGCGCCATTCTCAAGCAGTAGCCGTACCACGTTCTCATGCCCATAGAACTGTCCGTCGTCAGGGATTTTGGGACAGATGGCTGCGTGATCTAAGAGAGGGTCAGGCTCATCTGTCTGGGTTGATTATGCGGCGGATTTGCGGTGAAGCAACCGTCGCGTTTCGATGGTCTTTCGTTTGATCCTTTCTCGTTGTTGCAGGATGGTCTGGCCACGCCCGAAGTAGACGTCGGCGGGTGTGAGGTTCTGCAAGCTCTCGTGGTAGCGCCGGTGGTTATAGTGATCGACGAAGGCGTCGATCCGCTGTCGGAGGTCGCCTGGCAGGTAGTAGTTTTCCAGCAGAATGCGGTTCTTTAGCGTTTGGTGCCACCGCTCGATCTTGCCCTGGGTCTGTGGGTGATATGGCGCACCTCGAACATGGCCCATCTTCTGATCTTCCAGCCAATCGGCCAGTTCACCAGAGATGTAACTCGACCCGTTATCCGAGAGTAGGCGCGGCTTATGCAGCACTGTTGCTTGATCACACCCTGAAGCCTGCAGCGCGAGGTCGAGCGTGTCGGTCACATCCTCGGTTTTCATCGTTGTGCAGAGTTTCCATGCGATGATGTAACGGCTGTAGTCGTCGAGGATCGTCGATAGGTAGAACCAGCCCCAGCTGATGACCTTCAGATAGGTGAAGTCGGTCTGCCAGAGCTGGTTCGGCCGTGTGGTCTTGTCGTGGAACTCGTCAGCGGCGGACAGAACCACATAGGCCGGGCTGGTGATCAGGTCGTAGGACTTGAGGATGCGATAGACCGAAGCCTCTGACACAAAATACTTTTCCACGTCGGTGAAGCGCACGGCCAGCTCACGTGGCGACAGATCGCTTTCCTTCAGGGCCAAGTCCTTGACCTTCTCGCGCACCGGCTCAGGGATGCGGTTCCAGACACGTGATGGCCTGGGACTGCGATCCTCAAGCGCCTCGGGGCCGCCCGACAGATACCGATCATACCAGCGATAGAAGGTCGTTCTGGGAATGCCGAGCTTGTCCAACGTGCGCCCGGTCGGCAGGTGCGAGCCTTCGACGAGGCGGATGATCTCCAGTTTCTCGGATGCAGGGTATCTCATTCGTCGTCGCCCCCATCCGCGATCATGCTTTTTTTGAGCAGCCGCAGTTCCAGCGCCTGTTCGGCTACGACTTCCTTCAGGTCGCGGGATTCTCGACGCAGATCCTTGACTTCGTTCGATGTCGCCGCGCGGGCCGTATCGCCCGCCAGGCGCTTCTTCCCAGCCTCGAGGAATTCCTTGGACCAACTGTAGTACAGGCTCTGAGCGATGCCTTCGCGGCGGCACAGCTCAGCAATGCTGTCCTCGCCCTTCAGGCCGTCCAGCACGATCCTGATCTTCTCCTCGGCTGAATACTGTTTGCGCGTCGCGCGGCGGATGTCTTTAACGACCTTCTCGCCGTGGCTTTGCTTGGTACCGGGTTTCTGTCTCATCTCCACTCCTTGGTGGTTACGATGTGCCAGAAACCCTCTCTTATCAAATTACCCTAAACTGTCCCATTGGCGCTGACGTCAGACA
>NZ_JBNAFN010000054.1:0-3553 GCF_049800695.1 Fluviibacterium sp. S390
TGCGCGCCCGCGACAGCCAGAACATCGTGATCGAGGACAGCGAGGTCACCGGCTTCTGGAAGGGCATCTACCTGGCGCGGGTGGATGGGGCGCAACTGCTGCGCACCGAGTTGCACGAGATCCGCTCGGATGCGCTCAACCTGATCGACACCCGCGACGTGCTGGTGGAAGACAACCAGTTCCACTCGATCCGCCGGTCGATGCAGTCGGGCGACCACGCCGACATGATCCAGGTCTGGAGCGGTCAGGACGATCCCGCCCGCAAGCCCGGCAACATGGTCATCCGCAACAATTATTTCGACATCGCCGACGGCGACCGCAGCCAGATGATCTATATGGACAACAGCCGCGCGTCGAACCGCGATGCGGATCCGGCGATCTTCTACAGCAACATCCTGATCGAGAACAACGTGATCATCTCGGGCACGGTGTCGGGGATCAAGCTGGGCGCGGTGGATGCGGCGGTGATCCGCAACAACATCCTGGTCTACAGCGAAGCCCCCGATGCCGACACCGCCAAGGGCGCCGGCGACCCGCGCATCCGGGTGGCGCCGCATTCCACCAACGTGGTGATCTCGGACAACATCACCTACGACGTGAAGGGCTATTCCGGGCAGGCCGACTGGTCGGTCTCGGGCAACGTGAAGGCGCAAAGCGCGCGGCCGGGGGCGCCGGGCTATGTCGGGGGGATCCTCAGCCCGATCTCCCATGACCCGGCCGAGGGCACCCCGGTGGATGCCACGCTGCTGGCCTTTGACAGCGGCACCGGCCTGCTCAGCATGCTGGAAGACGGCACCATGCAGGCGCTGCTGCTGCCCGCGGCGGCGCTCACCCCGATGGGCGGTGGCGGCACCGGGCTGGACCTGGGCACCGCGGTGGTCGAAACCCCGGCCTCGGCGGTGGCACCGCTGGGCGGCGGCACCGGCTTCCGGCTTGACGCCGGCCTGCGGCTGGAGACGGGGCAGGACCGGGGCGTGGTGTTCCTGCTCAAGGGGGTGTTGATGGTCTCGGTCACCGATCAGGGCGGCCTGGAGGCGGTTCTCACCACCGCCACGGGCGACAGCGCGCGGGTGCAGACCCCCGGCCCCCTGGGCGACGGCGGCTGGCACGACGTCTCGCTGACCTATGACGGCGCCGCCGGGGGGGGCGGGCTGACCCTGACGCTGGACGGGGTGCTGCAGGACACCGTCGCGCTGGAGGGCGCCCTGCCCGAGATGCCCCGCAAGGGGCTGATGCTGGGCTCGCCCTGGCACGCGGATGCCCAGGGCGGGCTGCGCCACCTGTCGCTGACCGGTCTGGTGGAACATTCCGATCCGATCCTCAGCCCGGCCCCGGTGCCGCCGGTGTTCCCGCCCGAGATCGACAGCGCCACGCTGCTGGCGCAGGCGGTGATGGCCGAGGGCTTCGACTTCCTGGAGGATCCGGCGCTGGCGGCCAACCTGATGGGCGATGCCCGGCTGACCGGCACCGAGGGCGACGGCCAGCTGAGCCTCGGCACCGGCGGCGCCCTGCACCTGCCCGGCCTGCCCGGCGACCTGCACAGCCAACATCTGGCCGCCGAGATCCTGTTCCAGGTGGACCTGGACGTCACCGAGCGCAGCACCCTGCTGTCCAGCCACCGGCGCTTCGAGGCGGAACTGGTGGGCGACCGGCTGAAACTCACCGCCAGCACCGCCGAGGGCGGCACCGCCTCGGTCACCAGCGGGCGCCTGACCGACCTGCAGGCCGACGGCCCGCACCGCCTGACGCTGGAGCTTGACGCCCGCGCCGACCTGCTGACGGCGCATCTGGACGGGCAGCTTGTGCTGGCCGAGACCGGCATCGACTTCGACCTCGCCGCCAGCACCGCGCGGGAACGCGGCTGGCACATGGGCAACCGCTGGAGCGATGCGGCCCAAGCGGTGGAGATCGACCAGCTGATCCTCGCCGACCTGGACGCCCTGCCGCTGGAGGCCGGCGACCTGCTGCTGGGCTGACCGGCGAGGCTGGCCCAGATCACCGCCTTAAGGTCAGATGGGGAATTCGGCCAGCGCACCACTTACTGCTTCCGTCTCTGAGAGGTGCCGCGCCTCGAGCTAAAGATAATACGTAGTCAGGGAGTGACCGTCACAAGTATCAGGAAAAGGGACACACCCCTTAACAGGCTGCTGAAGCAGTCGGGCTTGAAGGAAACTGTTCTACCGTCGCGGTATGGAGGTGGCTATGCACAACAGAGGGCTTCGGGTCTGGGTTGCCGCCTTCGTCAGACCGCTAGGAGTTTCGGCAACCTGCCAAGATTGCAGGCCGCCATGGTCATCGTGAACTGCGCGCGGACCCTGTCGATTCCGCGGTGAACCGTCTGGGCCTTGCGGCCCACGGTCTTCGCCCAGCCGAAGGGTTCCTCGATCTTTCTACGGCGCTGCCGTGACATGGCGTAGCCGGGTTGGCGCGTGGTCCGGCTATAGATTGCGGAATGGCGGGCCTTCTGCGCGACATGCGGCGTCACGACCATGTGCCGGAGTTCGGTGACGAAGCCGGCGCTGTGGTACCCCTTGTCTGCCCCGAGCGTTTGGCGCAGGGTCGAGCCTAGGGAGTGGTGATTGATCATCTCCAGCGCAGCCTTGCGCTCGCCGTGGCCGTCGGCGTGGGTCAACTCCGCCTGCACGACCAGCCCTTTTCGGTTCTCCATCGCCGTATGCCCCACGAACCAAAGAATCGCCGCGGCGCCGGGCGCCTTTTTGTAAAGGTGGGCATCCGGGTCCGTGACCGAGGCATGGGTCGCGTTCGAGCGCTTCTCGCCCCGGAAGTTCATATCGGCGTTGCGGGTATGGCACGGCGTATCGGGCATCGGCTGGGCCTCGGACTGCTGGGACTGGCTGGTGTCTGCGAAGGTATCGTCGGCTGGCGGTGGCCCGCCATAATCATCGTCATGCGGCGGCGCGCTGTCCTTCGGCTGAAAGCTCTTCATGGAAGCCCAAGCCTTGACCAGGGTCCCGCCCGCCGAGAAGTATTCATCCGAAAGGCGCGGCCCGACCTCGGGGTGCGCCAGGATCGCGGCCATCACCTTGCGCGGCATATGCGTGGTCAGCTGCCGGTCACGGTTCATAATGAACACGGTCGGGACCCAAACTGGGTTGGACCTGTCACGCTTTGATGCCGCTCCGATTTCTCACTTATGCAGCCTGAGCCTTGAAGGCCAAGGGACTTTTCCAGCCGAGAGCTGAATGCTTGCGGCGCGGATTGTAGAAGCCGTTGATGTATTCGAAAATCGCCAGTTCGGCAGCCCGCCGTGTCGGCCATGACCGGCGCCAGATCAGCTCGGCCTTGATCGTCTTGAAGAAGGTCTCGACCGCCGCATTGTCGTAGCAGTTGCCTTTCCCGCTCATCGAGACCTCAAAGCCATGCTGGCGCAGGATCTTCTGGTAGTCGTGAGAGCAATACTGGCTGTGACCTGAGACCTTAAAACTCCTCCACTTTTGAATAGAATCTGTCCCAAGCATTGGAGACGGAATATGAAGAAGTCACGGTTCAGCGAAGAACAGATCATAGCGATGATCAAAGAGCAGGAAGGCGG
>NZ_JBNAFN010000055.1:0-3413 GCF_049800695.1 Fluviibacterium sp. S390
GAAGACTGAAAGACTGGCGGCGTGTGGCCACTCGCTACGACCGATGCCCAAAAGTCTTCCTCTCAGCCATCGCATTGGCCGCAACCGTCATGTTCTGGCTTTGAGACAAGAACGAGTCCTGACCCTAGGCTTCCAGTTGCGGAACCTGGCCCGCTTGGCCATGTCCGTCGCAAATTTCTTGGTCCAAGCGTTGGATGCTCTCTCCGCCACAACGGGCATGTGATAGAGCAGCCGTTCAATGTCCGTATCGATCATGCGCGGACCCCCCGATACTTTCCGATGATCCGGGCAGCATGGGGCGACCTCCATGTGCCATCGCCGGGCTCAGCAACGCCGCGCTGGTCATAGGCAGATGCAGCCTGGTCCAGTATGGCGTGTTGCAGGTCGGCCGGGACGGTCATTGCGTCAGGGCCGAACCCAGCTTCATAGGCGATCAGAAGGGTTGTGCTACCGACCTGCAGGGCCTTTGGCAGTTGGCCATCATCGATCAACCTCAGGTAAGGACGCATGCCCCCACGCAGCTGGTATTGGGACGGTGTCAAGGCAACAGATGATTGCCCCGGTTCCTCCCAATGAACCGTGACGGCGGCACCGTTCAGAACCGGGCCGATCGGCAGAGATACACGGGTGCCGGGTAGGTGCGGCCCGGCAAGCTCAACGTCGATCCACTGCGTGACCAGGGCAACCTGTGCAAGGTCTTCGATCTCGTAGGCGGCGGCCAGTGCCATCTGTTCGAGCTCATAGGCGCTTTCGCCTGGATGCTCCCGAAGATGCATACTGAGGTGTGGCGGCGACACGGGCGGAATCGTGGTTCGGGGCAATCGGCGATCGTATTTCATGCGGCGGCCTCCATTGCCGTAGCGCGTTGCAGGAAGGCGGATTGATTGGCCTCGGCCATGACTTCGAAGCAGGCCAGGCAATAGGCCTTCCTCTCGGTCTCTGTGGCGCTGTGCGCCCAGAGGCGGGCCTCAAGCATTGCGCCAAGGAAAGAGCTGGCGGGCATTCCAGCCGCCCTCAGGGCCGCTGCGGCGACTTGTTCGGCTTGAGCGGGGTCAAGGCTGCTCAGGGTAGCGAATGCCATACCGGCGCGATCTTCCAGAGAAAGGCGGTGTGCAGCGATCGTGCTGAAAGCCGCCCAGGCTTCGGACGTTCCGAGGGTCAGGCTATACCCCAACGCCCGCGATATGCTCTTGTAGGCCGGGCGCATGTATTTTTTGAGGAACGCGGTCATACAAGCGCCCCCCAATGCATTGCCAATATGGGAAAGGCTGCGATATGATCGCCGCAGAGATAGACGCCTTCCACAACGTCTTTAGCCCCGGTTGCGATCGCCGTCGCGCCGGGGTTTTCGTTTTCGATTACGATTTTTTTACTATCTTCAACACCTAAGGTATTGATTTCAAATGATGCCCTTGTCCTCTCCTGGGCACCATTAATTCTCATAAGTTTCTGCTTTTAATACAGAAACTGTCATGAAGAATTTTCAAGCCCCCGTTTAGTCCACCCCTTTTGCAGCGATGCTATGTGCCATTATGTTCCGCGAGGCGCATATTAATTGTATCAACCCACCATTCTGACCTAGCATACCGACCTCTCGGGAGACTTGTTGAAACCTGAGGGCATCGCGTTGCTCTCCAATCATGGAGACTTCGTGATGAGGATACTTTCAAAACGTCAGGTGAAGGAGCTTGTTCTGTACTCACCCCAACACATAGCCCGACTGGAGAAGGCAGGCCTATTCCCCAAGCGGGTACCGCTGGGCCCTAACCGGGTGGGCTGGGTTGAGAGTGAAGTGCTGGACTGGCTTCAAGAACGCTTGGCGCAGCGAGAAGAACCAAACCGACACTCCTGATTTCAGGAGCTGGGTGGCCGGGGTTGCAAACCTGGCCACCCGACATAGCCGGCCCAAAGCCGCCGTCCGCCGGGGACATTAGATGCTGCGCTGCGGCCCGTCGAACCGGCCATTCGCTGCAACCGCAAGATCCGATGATGGGTGAATTCACATATTGCGGGACAAAGCGCCATTTCTCTGCATTTGCATCGATGATTGCAATCGGCGCTCAGCTGACCTTCCCCCGCGATTAGGGCCGGGGTGATCCAGAATCTTCCGGTTGGGTTTGAGTGTTGAGCGACAGCGTGGAGACCGCAAGAGTCTCAAGCGCTGGCGCGGTGGTTTTTATCAGGAACTCCGTTGGGGATAGATATCCGAGTGCCGAATGTGGGCGCTCGGTATTGTAGTGGTGGCGCCACCGGCCGATCTCTTCGCGGGCGTGTGGTAGCGAGCGGAACCAGTGCAGGTTTAAGCACTCGTCCCGGAACTTGCCGTTGATGTATCGACCCAGCGGAATCTGCTCAGGTTAGGCTGCTAGTTTGAATGCCTCGTTTGGCGTGCGCATGGCAAGCGCCTGATGCGGACGCTTTTGATTGTAGAACTGGATCCAGTCGCCAATCGTGCGGCTCGCATGTGCCAGGCTTTCGAAGCGATGGCGATGAGCGCACTGCTCTTTCAGTGACCGGATCAAACGTTCCATCATCCCGTTCTGCTGCGGACAATGTGGTGTGATGAACTCTTGGCGTAGACCATAGCTACGAACGAGTTTGGTGTAGGCGCGAGACGTAAAGACCAGGCCATTGTCGCTGCGAAGAAGAAACGGCTCATCGACTTTGCCTAGCGTGCCGAACCTGGCGATCAGCGCGTGTTCAAGTGCTGACACTGCTGTCGTGGCCTTGCCGGATCGTGACAGGTGCCAGCCCAAAAGCTCTCGCGTGTGGCAATCCATGACAAGCGCCAACGTGGCCCAACCGTCTCTTCCAGCCCAGACGCGGCACAGGTCGGTTGACCAGCGTTCGTTGGGCCTCTCTGCAACGGATGGCAAAGCCTCAACGCGTGGTCTGGCCCCGATGGATCGTTTCCGAACCTGCCAACCCTTAATCTGGAAAATGCGCTGCACGGTGTTTCTGTTGAACCCAAGAAGCCGGGCGACGGTGCGATGTCCGAAAGACGGCTCTTGTTCGATGAGCGCTTTGATCGGCGCGACGAACTTGTCGTCTAATTTTGGCGCGGCCTTTGTCGGTTTGTAGTAGAACGTGCGACGAGGGACATCGAACCACGCGCAAAGTTTGGTCACCGGCACTGACCTGAGACCCAACTCTCCTCCAGATTTTAGGAGAATCCGCGTATTGATTTGTGGCTTCATGCGGCCAGTTTTTGCAACGTGATTTTGGCCACAAATTCGTTGGGCGTGAGATTTCCCAGTGATGAATGGGGCCGGTTTTGATTGTAGTCCTCCTTCCACTTGGTGATCTCTAATCGGGCGTCTGCTAACGACGAGAACAGCGTTTCGTTCAGGCATTCGTCCCGGAAGCTGCCGTTGAAACTTTCAATGAAAGCGTTCTGTGTTGGCTTACCGGGA
>NZ_JBNAFN010000056.1:0-3143 GCF_049800695.1 Fluviibacterium sp. S390
GGGACAGGGCGAACTGCTCGCGGATGTGGGCCAGGACCACCATGTCATTGCGCTGGCTGTTGCTGAGTGGACGGCGACGCCAGGCTCGATATCCCCGAGGGCTGACATCCATGATCTTACACAGCCGGGCCACCGGGATTTCGTTGCGGTGTTCTTCAACGAAGGCAAACCTCATTGTTCGGGCATTCATACGGACCGATGGCATTCATGTCCTCACTCTCTCCGCGAAGAACACCGTGGCCTTTTTTAGAACGTCCCTCTCCTCCCGGAGCTGCCGGTTCTCTCTGCGCAGTTCTGCGACCTCGCGCTCAAGGTCGGATTGCGCTGTTGGCTTCTCGGGGTTCTTGCGTTCCTGCTGGATCCAACGGCTCAGCGTTGAAAAGCCAACACCGAAGTCAACGGCAACCTGCTTGCGGGAAAGCCCGCTCGACAATGCGACCCGAACTGCCTCTGCGTGGAACTCCGGGCTCGGTCGTGATGCCATGTCTGTTCTCCTTTGCGAAACGATTCGCGTTCAAAGGAGCGGAACAATTCCGCGACAAGTCCAAGGTCTCCATCCCAGTTTGATGGATCCACTATCTAAATGAACTCCAATGCAACAAGATGAAGATTCCTCTTCTCTAGAACACTGGATTGAAGCACCGAGAGTTTTGCTCTGCTCCGCTTCAAAAGAGACAGAACCGGAGAGTAGACGACCGCCCAAAATGCAAAAGCCTTTGTGCTTGATTGGATACTTTGAAGTGAATTGTAGAGATGCTGTAGGGCCAAGGCTCGGTCTTTCATCGAAAGGTCTGGAGACGAACATAGTCTTGTAATCTCGAGAATATGCGATCTGTTATGGTAGTGCTCTTCAATGGCTTCTCTGAAGCTTTCCATGAACACAGAATATATCATATTCTCACAACTCAAGGATCTAATCCTGCAAGACGCAAGATGTCTACCTTTTTCACTAACAACAATATATGATGAGTGACTATCATCAAATTGATCATTTTCAACACCCTGATCATCCACGCTGAGGCTCCAACCTAAGCGTTTCACAAATTGTTGCCCCCTAGCAACGAACGATCCCTCAACCTCTGGTGCACGCCGGTCTCCAGTAACGTGGCAAATCATTGATTGCAGCCTCCATATCCTCATCTGAAGATGGGAAAGGAGGCGAAATTAGTAATAATCCAGTAATATCGAAAATTAGAATCAAGCTCTAGTTAGTGCAAATTAGTATATCTAAACAGAAAGTCACAGATGTTGAACTGTAGCTTATGCTTTAGAGAACAATTAGCACAAATCTGACAGCGCCCGTTCGTTATCAACAACTTGTGTCCAGGAGAGGCGCCGAAAGACGTGAGCTAGCACCCCATTGATTCCTGGTGACGCAACCCCAATCGTCGTGCCTTAAGAGAAAATTAGTTAATTAATTGTATCAATTTTACATATATTCCTGATCGCGATCAGTGACCCTTGCCCTTTTGGAGACACTCTAGGCGCACACGATGGGCAACAACATGGAGGGAGGAATTCCACATTGACTCACCATGGCGGAGCAAAAATATTTGTAGAAACCAACAATTCAACCAGTTTCAGGCTCAATGTCGAGAGTGGCAAGCGTGGCTGCCCATGACCCAGGCACATGGCTTGTGCCTTTAAACTCCACCACCATGCTCAAGGCTGGCCGTAGATCTGTCTATCTACCGAACATGAAAAAGGATGTGAACTATGGAACGAGAAAAAAAATTCAAGGGCAATCTGGAAATTCCAATGATAGGCGTCCAATTGCAACGGGTTGGCGTTCTTGATGCTCAACGAATCTTGGAGGACGCGCTAGCGATTCATGTTGAAAAAGTTGAATTGATAGGCAAAAGAGACTTAGAAACTGTATCAGGCATCAATTCTGTCGAAGATAGACGCTCCCTTAAAAATAGGATGGTTGATTTTTGCCGGTATTTTCAGTTTGATCATTGCACAGTGCATACAATCTCTAGTGAAAGATGTCCAGACCTCAGGAGGATAATTGAAACCACCTATCCAACACCTTGGTTGTTTCGGTACATGTTATGCAACTATCAAAAAATTGATCCCGTTATAAAGGCGACGAGAACGTGGCAAGCCCCTTTTTTTTGGGATGAAACACATGATGGCAACGGAGAAGCCGAAAAATTTTTTGCTAATGCAAAAAAATATGGAGTTGGACCTTCTGGATTTACTTACGTTAGTTCGTCAAAGAATCGACCCGCTCTCGCCGTTTCTGCTTCTTCGACTGATGAAGCTGGCCAGTTTAGAAATAGGCTTCATGGAAAGTTTGATGCTCTTTGCCGACTATCTGAAGCCTTTTGCCGTGCGTTTCTTCGGGTTAATTATATCCCAAATAAACTAGAGGCTTTGTGTGAGGAGGAAATGCAGTACCTGAGAGATATTTGGGTTAGACCATTGAATCATTGCCCTCCGGATTCTGAGACTTCTGCGGGTGTTGGTAAAATTCGGTCTTCAATTGCGAGTAAACTTGGCTGCCACACCTTCGAGCAAGCTCTTCTTATTATCGGAAAGAGTGGCTTCTTGGATCAGCCCGTCCTTTTGGTTTCTGATTGTGGAGATAGCCCGTCAGAGGGGCGCGGTTCCTGAAGTGGAATTGCTTTGGTCACACAATTATTTCGCAAGTTCAATAATTGACACAGACGGCTCTTTTGACGCTTCTCGTATTCACTATGTATTGTATTGCTGATTCTGGTTGCGGTCCTTTGGATAAATGATCCAGGCCGTGATGAGCGTGCAGTCTACCGGCATGACGCTTGAGAACTTTGCGAAGGATCTCATTGGCCTGTTTAGACTCGCGCATTTCACGCTCTAGGCTCAGGACCCATTGATTTCCGGCGATCAGCGTGATTCACCGTTCGAAAAACGAGCGGTGACATGTCTGATCTCTTCTGGCTTAGCGACGCGCAGATGGCGCGGCTTGCGCCTTTCTTTCCCAAGTCTCACGGCAAGCCCCGCGTCGATGATCGGCGCGTGTTGAGCGGAATTATCTTCATCAACCGCAATGGCTTACGTTGGCGGGATGCGCCCGCCGCATACGGTCCGCACAAGACCTTGTACAACCGCTGGAAGCGGTGGAGTGACAAAGGTGTTTTCGCGAGGATGATGGCTGG
>NZ_JBNAFN010000057.1:0-3033 GCF_049800695.1 Fluviibacterium sp. S390
TTCATGGCATCGTTGAATGTCAGGCTACCTGTGCCGGTCCCATCGGCCCAACCATTGCGAATACTAACAAGATTTAGACTGCTGCCGTACCTTGGGATAGATTGGTCGAACCAGATATTAACTCTGTCGATCTCATTCTCATCTGTCCCGCTGGCGGAAAACATAGCCGTTACATCGCCGTTCGACAAATCGACAACATCCGGTAGGTCAAGGGCGGTCAGGATTGGAGCGGTAAGGTCAACCATTATTGAATCTCTTAGTTGGAGTGCCGGCGTGATGATGTCGCGTCGGGCGGAAAGGCCTCTCAGGTGGGCAAAATGTTGCATTGAGACTAGTTGGTCGCGAGGTCCAAACACGCTCAGAACGCATGCTTGGCAGTTCTTCAAATCAGCACATTGATCATTCTCACATGATCAGCACTCCGTACTGCAGTGCACTACGGAGTGCCGGTCGTCACCAACCATGGGGTCATCCCTGCTGCGACGAAGACTTCACGGACTGTTGGGAAAACCAAACGCCGGACTGCCTTTCGCGTAGTCCCCCGGTAACACCTCTGCGCTCTCACTACCATCAACGCGCACCACGAATACCATTTGTTGGGGGCACATTTTCGGAAAGTTTACCGGACTTCAAGGCCTTCGCGAGCATTTTTCACGCCAGAAGGTGTGCCAGCCAATGGATCGGTTCTTGATGTGGGCTGAAGTGCCTGTTGTCTCTTGGCACTATTGCCCAAGTCAAGGAAGGAGTTCCTGAGAGTCTTGCCTACAATGACGTCTTGGAATTCTGCGCTGGCCCGACCTCCGCGGCACAGTCACGCATTTGCTTGATGATCTGGCGTTGGCGAGTGCGGTTTACCGGTAGGTACGAGTTCAATGTCGTGGCAAGGCGCTCATGGCCAAGATTGAGAGACCACGCCTTCATCGCCTCGATATCCGGGCACACCTCATTTCCATGGTGTACGAGCGTCTTGCGAATGCTGTGTGGGGTGTATTCCGGCAGTTGGACCGCGGCGAAGGATTTCCGGATGACCTTGTTTAGTTGCGTCGTACCTGCGTAGCATTCCCGGGAAAGGCCGAGGTTTGCAAAGCCTTGCCCCGGCCGCACTCCGATCCTTGGCTTGGGAAAGAGGGCATCTGCAGGACCGAACAGGAGTTCCTGCTTCAGATAGGCCACCCAAGCCGTGAATACGTCCAGGTAGGCGCTGTCCACTGGCAGAAACCAGGTGTCGATGGTCTTTGCATTCTTCGTGGCAACCTCTCGGGCATCCTGGCAGACGTGACGCTCCTCGAGGTTGATGTGTAGCAGCTTGAGGCTGCCGGTGGCACCGATCCGTGCGCCGGTGAGCATCATGAAGGCAAACAGCGCCTTGTCACGTTTGTCGCAGTCCGTCGCGGCGGGCATGGCGGTGAACGCCTTGAAGCATGCCTCCATGGATGGGTAGGGAACTTCACGTTGGGTGTGCGCGATACGGGCGTTTTTACGGTTGTTCTTGAAATATGCTGTGTCGCTGTAGCTGAGCTTCGAGCGGTAGCCCGGCTGACTGGACAGCCACACGAAAAAATCTCTGACAAGCGCAAGCGTTGCATCCACCGTGGCGTGGCTGAGCGGCTTTTTCGTGCGTGCGTTGATTGCCTTGTTCAGATCCGTTTTGAATCGGGCCGCTTGTTCGATGTGAAACTTTGCGAAGAGCTTGAAGTTGGTGCTCTGTGAACCGCCCCGGGTTTACCGGAGAGGGTTTGGTTCAATGATTAGGCTGCTTTTTCGTCAGCGTTCAAGGCTTCGTAGAAGGCCTCTTCTGCTTCTTGCGGCGTGACGTATCCGATGGCGCTGTGCAGGCGTTCGTTGTTGTACCAGTCGATCCATTTCAATGTCTCCCATTCGACCTGGCCAACCGATTTCCAGGGGCCGATGAAGTTGATAACTTCGGTCTTGAACAGGCCGATGGTGCTTTCGGCCAGAGCATTGTCATAACTGTCCCCGACGCTGCCGACCGAGGTGTCGATCCCTGCTTCGGCCAGTCGCTCGGTGTATTTGATCGACAGGTATTGGCTGCCACGGTCGCTGTGATGGATCAGTTTGTCGGCCTCGCACGGAGCCCTCTGGCAGATGGCCTGGTTCAAGGCATCCAGCACGAAACCGGTCGACATCGAGGTCGAGACGCGCCACCCGACGATCTTGCGGGCGAAAACATCGATCACGAAGGCTACGTAAACCATTCCCTGCCAGCTGGAGACATAGGTGAAATCCGAAACCCAAAGCTGGTTTGGGAAATCCGCCGCAAACTCTCGATTCACCTTGTCGTCGGGGCATGGCTGTGCCGTGTCAGGATTGGTCGTGACGACCTTCTTGCCCCGGACAACACCCTGAATACCCATGGCTTTCATCAGGCGCTCCACGGTGCAACGAGCGATGTCGTGTCCTTCCCGGCGCAGAGCGTGCCAAATCTTGCGTGCGCCGTACCGGCACCGGCTGGCATCGAACACACGTCTGATGGCAGCCTTGTCCAGAACATCACGCTTCGCCCGCTCGGACGCAGAGGCCGGTTCGTGTTCAACGGACTTGTGGGCATAGAACGTCGATGATGCGATTCCCAGAACCCGGCAGATCGGCCCGACACCAAAGACATCACGGTGGTCGTCGATGAAGCCAATCATCGCTTGAACGGGCGGTCGAGCTCCGCCTGAGCGAAATACGCTGACGCCTTCTTCAGGATCTCGTTGGCTTGCCTGAGTTCACGGTTCTCACGCTCCAGGGCTTTGATCCGTGCCTTTTCCTCGCTCGTCGGTCCGGACAATTCACCTGCATCACGCGCAGCGCGCCGATACCAGTCCCGCAGGCTGAAAGACGAACAGCCCAGCTTCGAGGCAATGGCCCGGTAGGCGGCACTGTCGCTGCTGTAATCAGAACGATGTTCGCGGAAAAGCCGAACGCCGCGCGCGCGGAACTCAGCCGTGTAACTCGGGGAAACTTTCTTCTCTGTCATGGGGCTCACCTTTTGAGAGTTTTACTCTCCGGTAAACCCGGGGCGGTTCA
>NZ_JBNAFN010000058.1:0-2570 GCF_049800695.1 Fluviibacterium sp. S390
CCAGCCATCATCCTCGCGAAAACACCTTTGTCACTCCACCGCTTCCAGCGGTTGTACAAGGTCTTGTGCGGACCGTATGCGGCGGGCGCATCCCGCCAACGTAAGCCATTGCGGTTGATGAAGATAATTCCGCTCAACACGCGCCGATCATCGACGCGGGGCTTGCCGTGAGACTTGGGAAAGAAAGGCGCAAGCCGCGCCATCTGCGCGTCGCTAAGCCAGAAGAGATCAGACATGTCACCGCTCGTTTTTCGAACGGTGAATCACGCTGATCGCCGGAAATCAATGGGTCCTGAGCCTAAGGCACATCACGCGATTTCACGGCGTGTTTTCGAGACGTCTCCTTGTAGGCAAGATCAATCCAGTCTCAACGATTTGGATTGAATTATGGCTGACCTGTTCCAACAAGAACGAAACTATGTCCTCGGCGACCCTGATCTCGACTTGATCGGCGACCGCATCAAACTCGCGCAATGGCGGCACAAGAAGATTGGTCCCGCGTTCTACAAGCTGGGTCGGAAAATCGTCTACCGCGGTTCCGATCTGAATGCTTGGGCAGAGGCCAATCGGGTTGAAACGCTCCGAGGCGAGAAGAACTGATGGCCAAACGCTTTTCGGTAAATCGCGTCAAAGCGAACCGGCACTACACCTACGAAGACGTGGGTGCACTGCTGGGCGTCACTGTGCAAACCGTTCGTGCCTGGTCGCGCCAGGGCCTCCTGGTTATGGCGGATCAAAAGCCGCACCTCATCCTGGGTCAGGAACTGGTCGCGTTCGCGCAGAGGCGGCAGGCGCACAAAACCAAAATGCCCCTCGACCAGTTTTACTGTTTTCGATGCAAGCGCCGTGCGAGGCCGCTGGATGGGATCGCGTTCTATACGCCACAAACCAGCGCGAGCGGCCGGCTTGAAGGGTTTTGTGGCCACTGTGAAGGGCCTTGCGGGCGGTTCGTCAAAAGTTCTGACCTGCCCAAAATCTCCACCTGTCTGGAAGTCGTCAGCAATGAAAGGGAACGAGCCTAAAGGAACCCATCAACCTCGGTTCAAATCAACACTTCAGACATCACCGCAAACCGCAGCTTCTTCTCGGTACTGGCAAATAGAAAGCGAGCCACTCCAATGGCCAAACGATCTCCCCAAAACGAACGCCTCAAGCGCGACTACATCATTTTCCTCGAGCAGACAAAAGGTTTGGATGAGAAGACCACCGACAAGATTCTCGCGGCGATCCTCAGGTTCGAGCAGTGAACCGCCCCGGGTTTACCGGAGAGTAAAACTCTCAAAAGGTGAGCCCCATGACAGAGAAGAAAGTTTCCCCGAGTTACACGGCTGAGTTCCGCGCGCGCGGCGTTCGGCTTTTCCGCGAACATCGTTCTGATTACAGCAGCGACAGTGCCGCCTACCGGGCCATTGCCTCGAAGCTGGGCTGTTCGTCTTTCAGCCTGCGGGACTGGTATCGGCGCGCTGCGCGTGATGCAGGTGAATTGTCCGGACCGACGAGCGAGGAAAAGGCACGGATCAAAGCCCTGGAGCGTGAGAACCGTGAACTCAGGCAAGCCAACGAGATCCTGAAGAAGGCGTCAGCGTATTTCGCTCAGGCGGAGCTCGACCGCCCGTTCAAGCGATGATTGGCTTCATCGACGACCACCGTGATGTCTTTGGTGTCGGGCCGATCTGCCGGGTTCTGGGAATCGCATCATCGACGTTCTATGCCCACAAGTCCGTTGAACACGAACCGGCCTCTGCGTCCGAGCGGGCGAAGCGTGATGTTCTGGACAAGGCTGCCATCAGACGTGTGTTCGATGCCAGCCGGTGCCGGTACGGCGCACGCAAGATTTGGCACGCTCTGCGCCGGGAAGGACACGACATCGCTCGTTGCACCGTGGAGCGCCTGATGAAAGCCATGGGTATTCAGGGTGTTGTCCGGGGCAAGAAGGTCGTCACGACCAATCCTGACACGGCACAGCCATGCCCCGACGACAAGGTGAATCGAGAGTTTGCGGCGGATTTCCCAAACCAGCTTTGGGTTTCGGATTTCACCTATGTCTCCAGCTGGCAGGGAATGGTTTACGTAGCCTTCGTGATCGATGTTTTCGCCCGCAAGATCGTCGGGTGGCGCGTCTCGACCTCGATGTCGACCGGTTTCGTGCTGGATGCCTTGAACCAGGCCAT
The DNA here is from genome assembly GCF_049800695.1 of Fluviibacterium sp. S390. NCBI lineage: Bacteria > Pseudomonadati > Pseudomonadota > Alphaproteobacteria > Rhodobacterales > Paracoccaceae > Meridianimarinicoccus > Fluviibacterium sp. S390. The sequence continues at coordinate 2,172 of NZ_JBNAFN010000058.1, forward strand.
CTGCCAGAGGGCTCCGTGCGAGGCCGACAAACTGATCCATCACAGCGACCGTGGCAGCCAATACCTGTCGATCAAATACACCGAGCGACTGGCCGAAGCAGGGATCGACACCTCGGTCGGCAGCGTCGGGGACAGTTATGACAATGCTCTGGCCGAAAGCACCATCGGCCTGTTCAAGACCGAAGTTATCAACTTCATCGGCCCCTGGAAATCGGTTGGCCAGGTCGAATGGGAGACATTGAAATGGATCGACTGGTACAACAACGAACGCCTGCACAGCGCCATCGGATACGTCACGCCGCAAGAAGCAGAAGAGGCCTTCTACGAAGCCTTGAACGCTGACGAAAAAGCAGCCTAATCATTGAACCAAACCCTCTCCGGTAAACCCGGGGCGGTTCA
>NZ_JBNAFN010000059.1:0-2401 GCF_049800695.1 Fluviibacterium sp. S390
CTGGGCTGGCCGCCGAACACAGTGAAGAAAAGACCGTGATGATCGACGCGACGTATCTGAAGGCACACCGCACCGCGTCCAGCCTGGGCGTTAAAAAGGGGGGCGTGGCCGCCTGATCGGCCGAACCAAGGGCGGTATGAATACAAAGCTGCACGCCGTCTGCGACAGCCTGGGGCGACCAATCAATCTCTTCGTCACCGCCGGGCAGGTGAGCGATTACATCGGCGCACGGGCATTGGTGAGCAGCCTGCCGAATGCCGAGTGGCTGCTCGGGGACCGGGGCTATGACGCAGACTGGTTCAGAGAAGCATTGAAAGACAAGGGGATACGAGCCTGTATCCCCGGCCGAAAGCAGCGCAAGACAGCCATCAAGTATGACAAGCGTCGATACAAGCGCCGCAACCGCATCGAGATCATGTTCGGAAGACTGAAAGACTGGCGGCGTGTGGCCACTCGCTACGACCGATGCCCAAAAGTCTTCCTCTCAGCCATCGCATTGGCCGCAACCGTCATGTTCTGGCTTTGAGACAAGAACGAGTCCTGACCCTAATCGGCGAGCTTGGCCACCTTTGTCCTTTTGAGGTGAAGCATGCCACGCAAGTCCCCTTTTAAGCATCATCGTTTTCCACGGGAGATCATTCTGTGCGCGGTGCGGTGGTATTTGCGCTACCCGCTATCCTATCAAGACGTGGTCGATCTACTCGCAGAGCGTGGGATTAATGTTGATCGATCAACCGTGTATCGTTGGGTGATCAAGTTTGGGCCCGAACTCACCAAACGCACAGAGAAACATCTTCGCCGTGCCAGCCTCGATTGGCACGTGGACGAAACTTATGTCCGCGTTGGTGGCAAGTGGCGATACTTGTGGCGCGCAGTTGATGCAAATGGCCAAATGATCGACTTTCGCCTCACCGCTCGGCGGGATGCAAAGGCAGCAAAGTCCTTTCTCAACAAGGCGATCGAACGAGTGCGCCTGCATCGACCGGTCACAATCGTCACGGACAAGGCGCCGACCTATCATCGTGTCATCCGTGAGATCAACCGTCGATACGATCCGCATTTCGATAGTATCAAACACATCGATCGTAAGTGGCGCAACAACCTGATCGAAAGCGATCATGCAGCATTGAAGCGGCTTTTTGGCTATCGCCAAAGCTTTCGGTCGTTGCGAACGGCCAAGGCTGAGCCTCCCCCTTTGAAGTGGTCCGCCCCTATAGTTAGGAAAGCGGAGGACCAAGTATGGCGATCAAGAGACCTAAGCCAGAAGAGATTGTCGTGAAGTTACGGCAGGTTGAAGTTCTGATGGGGCAAGGCATGCCCCGAATTGAAGCGATCCGACAGATCAGCGTGACTGAACAAACCTATTACCGTTGGAAGAAGAAGTATGGCGGAATGGGCACGGAACAACTCAAGGAACTGAAGCGACTACAGAAAGAGAACGAGCGTCTGCGTCGTGCGGTTTCTGACCTGACATTAGATAAGTTGATCCTGAAGGAAGCCGCATCGGGAAACTTCTGAGCCCCTCGCGTAGGCGGGCCTGCATCAACCATGTTCGTAGCCAGTTCAAGGTTTCTGAACGACGGGTTTGTCGCGTTCTTGGCCAGCACCGATCCACACAACGCCGATTAGCACGTGGACGCGCTGACGAAGAACGCTTGGTCGAGGACATGATCGAGCTGACGCGCCAGTTTGGTCGATATGGCTACCGTCGAGTTGCTGCGCTGTTGAGAGACGCAGGCTGGCAAGTGAATGACAAACGCATCGAACGGCTTTGGCGACGTGAGGGGCTTAAAGTGCCAATGAAACAACCAAAGAAAGGGCGGCTCTGGCTGAATGACGGATCATGTGTCCGCCTACGTCCTGAGTATCGTAATCACGTCTGGTCGTATGACTTCGTACACCACAGAACAGACGACGGCAGAGCCTTTAGGACGCTCAACATCTTGGATGAACACAGCAGGGAATGCCTGGCTATCCGGGTGAAGCGGAAGTTGAATTCGACCGAAGTAATCGACGCTCTGACGGATTTATTCATCCTGCGAGGCGTGCCTGCCTACATCAGGTCGGACAATGGCCCAGAGTTCATCGCTGAGGCCGTCAGGGACTGGATCAAGGCGGTTGGGGCAAGGACTGCCTACATCGAACCCGGGTCACCCTGGGAGAACGGATATTGTGAGAGCTTCAACGGGCGGATGCGCGACGAGTTGCTGAACGGTGAAATCTTCTACTCGCTACGTGAAGCCCAAATCATCATTGAAAGATGGAGGAACCATTACAACACCAAACGACCACATAGTGCTTTGGGCTACCGCCCACCTGCGCCAGAAGTCATCGTTCCGATGGACCAAAGGCCAATCATGCACTAACTTTCAAGTTGGACCACTCAAGTGGGGCTGCTCAC
>NZ_JBNAFN010000060.1:0-739 GCF_049800695.1 Fluviibacterium sp. S390
GAGGAGCAAGAAGTTCAAGGCGACAACCGACAGCAATCACAGCTTCAACATCGCGCCAAACCTGCTGGATCGCGACTTCTCGGCAGATCGCCCGAACCGGAAATGGGCGGGTGACATCAGCTATGTCTGGACGCAGGACGGGTGACTCTATCTCGCTGTGATCCTCGACCTGCATTCCCGACGCGTCGTCGGCTGGGCTGTCAGCAACCGGATGCAGCGTGATCTGGCAATCCGAGCATTGAAGATGGCCATTGCTTTGCGGCAACCGCCCAGAGGCTGTATCCATCACACGGATCGCGGCAGCCAGTATTGCTCTCACGACTACCAGAAGATCCTGCGCCAGCATGGCTTTGAGGTCTCGATGAGCGGGAAAGGCAACTGCTACGACAACGCGGCGGTCGAGACCTTCTTCAAGACGATCAAGGCCGAGCTGATCTGGCGCCGGTCATGGCCGACACGGCGGGCTGCCGAACTGGCGATTTTCGAATACATCAACGGCTTCTACAATCCGCGCCGCAAGCATTCAGCTCTCGGCTGGAAAAGTCCCTTGGCCTTCAAGGCTCAGGCTGCATAAGTGAGAAATCGGAGCGGCATCAAAGCGTGACAGGTCCATTCTGACTCGATGTGGCCGGTCGCAGTGCTGGCATCCTGCCATCGTTTGCTTGTCGCAATGAGGCTCCCGAAGAAGCCGACCACGGCACACGTGCCAACCCTGGTCAGCGATTCCCACAGTTCCAAA